>NZ_JBGCCP010000031.1:0-112461 GCF_041262705.1 Catenulispora sp. MAP12-49
TTGATCAGCGCCATCTTGTCCTCGGGCGTGGCCTCGGCCAGGAAGTCGTCGACCCCGGCCTCCTCGGCGATGGCCTTGGCGGTCAGCGGGTTGTCACCCGTGATCATGACCGTCTTGATGCCCATCTGCCGCAGCTCGGCGAACCGCTCGCGGATGCCTTCCTTGACGACGTCCTTCAGGTGGATGACGCCCAGGGTTCGAGCAGCACCGTCCGGGGCCTTCTCCGCCACCACCAGCGGCGTGCCACCGGCCGCGGAGATGCCGTCGACGAGCGAGCCGACCTCGTCGGTGGGGTGACCGCCGTTGTCGCGGACCCACTTCATGACCGCCGAACCCGCGCCCTTGCGGACCTCGTGGCCGTCAGCCAGGTTGACCCCGGACATGCGGGTCTGCGCGGTGAAGGGCACGAACTCCGCACCGGCGAGCTCGCCCTCGTGACGCTCCCGCAGGCCATACGCGGTCTTGGCCAGCACCACGATGGAGCGGCCCTCAGGCGTCTCGTCTGCGAGCGACGACAGCTGCGCGGCGTCGGCCAGCACATCCTGTTCGACCCCTGCGACCGGCACGAACTCGCTGGCCTGACGGTTCCCCAGAGTGATCGTGCCGGTCTTGTCCAGCAGCAGGGTGTTGATGTCGCCGGCGGCCTCGACCGCGCGGCCGGACATCGCCAGCACGTTGCGCTGCACCAGCCGGTCCATGCCGGCGATGCCGATCGCCGAGAGCAGCGCGCCGATCGTGGTCGGGATCAGCGCCACCAGCAGCGAGACCATGACCACCAGCGACTGCGGCGCACCGGCCCAGGTGGCCATCGGCTGCAGAGTGACGACCGCCAGCAGGAAGACGATCGTGAGGCTCGCGAGCAGGACGTTCAACGCCATCTCGTTCGGCGTCTTCTGCCGGTTCGCGCCCTCGACCAGGCTGATCATCCGGTCGATGAAGGTCTCCCCCGGCTTGGAGGTGATCTTCACGACGATCCGGTCCGACAGCACCTTGGTCCCGCCGGTCACCGCCGACCGGTCACCGCCGGACTCCCGGATGACCGGGGCCGACTCACCGGTGATCGCCGACTCGTCCACCGAGGCCACACCCTCGACGACGTCACCGTCGCCCGGGATGACCTGCCCGGCCTCGACCACCACGAAGTCGCCGAGCTGCAACTCGGTACCCGGCACCTCGGACTCCGCGCCGGCATTGCCGGGCGACCAAGAAGCGAGCCTGCGGGCGATCGACGTGGTCTTGGCCTTGCGCAATGTGGCGGCCTGGGCCTTGCCGCGGCCTTCGGCAACCGCCTCGGCCAGGTTGGCGAACACCACGGTCAGCCACAGCCACACCGTGATCACCCAGGCGAACACCGACGGATGCGCGATCGCCTGCCAGGTGGTCAGGACCGAGCCGGCCTCGACCACGAACATGACCGGGTTCTTGAACATGACCCGGGGATCGAGCTTCTTCAAAGCGTCCGGAAGCGACTTCCAGAGCATCTTCGGATCCAGGAACCCCCCGCCGATGCGGTGCGACTCAGCGCCCGCCTTCGGCTGCGACGCCTGCTCCGGCGTATCGGAATGAGTGGAGACAGACATCAGTGGAGTCCTTCAGCGAGCGGCCCGAGCGACAGGGCCGGGAAGTAGGTGAGGCCGACGACCAGCAGCACGGTGCCCAGCAGCATCCCCGCGAACAGCGGCGAGGCGGTCTTGAGCGTCCCGGAGGACTCCGGGACCGGCTTCTGCTTGGCCAGCGACCCCGCCAGCGCCAGAACCCAGATCATCGGCAGGAACCGGCCGAACAGCATGGCCAGCGCACCGGCGGTGTTCCACCAATGGGTGTTCCCGGACAGACCCGCGAAGGCCGAACCGTTGTTGTTGGCCATGGACGTGAACGCGTAGAGGACCTCGCTGAAGCCGTGCGGCGTGGGATGGCCGTTCGGACCCAGGTTCCCGCTGTTGATCGACGCCGCCTCGCCCTTGAGCCCGATCGCCAGGCCCGCGAAGATCAGTACCACGGCCGGGGTGGTGAGGATGTACAGCGCCGCGTACTTCATCTCCGCCGGGCGGATCTTCTTGCCCAGGTACTCCGGCGTGCGGCCCACCATCAGACCGGCGATGAACACGGTGACGATGGCCAGGATCAGCATGCCGTACAGGCCCGAGCCGGTACCGCCGGGCGCGATCTCGCCCAACATCATGTTGAACATGGCCGCACCGCCGCCGAACGGCGTGTACGAGTCGTGCCAGGAGTTGATCGCACCTGTGGACGTCAACGTCGTGGACGTCATGAACAACGTCGAGGCCGGGATGCCGAACCTGGCCTCCTTGCCCTCCAACGCCGCATGCCCGGTGGCCAGATTGACACCGTGGTGGTGGGTCTCGAAGAAGGTCGAGAACGCCAGCGACCCGATCCAGATGATCGCCATCACCGACAGGATCGTGTAGCCCTGCTTGTGCGAGCCGACCATCTTGCCGAACGTGCGCGGCAGCGCGAAGCCGATGACCAGCAGCAGGTAGATCTCGATCAGGTTCGTGAACGCCGTGGGGTTCTCGAACGGATGTGCCGAGTTCGCGTTGAAGATGCCGCCGCCGTTCGTACCCAGGAGCTTGATGGCCTCCTGCGAGCCGGTCGCGCCGGTGTACAGGTTCTGGTCGCCGTTGACCGTGTGCACCACGGTCAGGTGGCTGGACAGCTCCTGGGTGGCGCCGCACGCGATCAGGATCACCGCGAACACGATGGAGAACGGCAGCATCAGACGCATGACGATCCGGGTGAGGTCCACCCAGAAGTTGCCCAGCCGGTCGGTCTGGCTCCGCGTGAAGCCGCGGATCAGAGTCGCGACCACCGCGATGCCGACCGAGGCCGACACGAAGTTCTGCACCGCCAGACCGGACATCTGCGCGACGTAGCCCAGCGTGTTCTCGCCCGAGTAGTTCTGCCAGTTGGTATTGGTCACGAACGAGGCAGCCGTGTTGTAGGCCAGGTCGGCCTGCATCTTCGGCATGCCCAGCGCCAGCATCAGGTGGTCCTGGATCCGCAGGATCAGATACAGCAGGAGCACCCCGACCGCGGAGAGGGCCAGGACAGACCGCAGGTACGTGCCCCAGGTCTGGTCCGCCTCCGGGTCGACGCCCATCACCTTGTACAGGACCTTCTCGCCCCGAAGGTGCTTCTTCGAGGTGAGAATGTGCGCCATGTAGTCGCCCAGCGGCCGGTAGGACACGGCCAGCATGAGGACCAGGGCGGCGACTTGGAGCAAGCCGGCCCAGGTGTCCGACATCAGAACTTCTCCGGGAGGATCAGGGCCGCTATCAGGTAGCCGACCAGCAGGACCGACACGATCAGGCCGATGATGTTCTCAGCGCTCAAGACGCTCGACCCCCTTGACGATCAGCGCGAGAAGGGCGAAGAACGCGATCGTGACCCCTACGAAAATCACGTCGGCCATCAGGTGCTCCTTTGTGCGAGGGAAAAGGGCGTGCCTAGTGAATCCCGGAAAGGTTCCCTCTCAACCTGGCGCAAGCACGATGCAAGCGCCCCTGCTCACGTCGCACATGCCGTCCAAACGGCTGACGGAGGTGCATCGTGGGAGGACCGTGACAAGATCGGTTCCGAGACGGAGGCGAGATGAGCGGGCGCGGCAGGCTGCGCGTCTACCTGGGCGCGGCCCCGGGGGTCGGCAAGACCTATCACATGCTCGACGAGGCACGGCGGCGTGCCGGACGCGGCGCGGACGTGGTGGTGGGCCTGGTCGAGACGCATGACCGGCCGAACACCCAGGCCATGCTGGACGACCTGGAGGTGGTCCCCCGCAGAACGATCGAATACCGGGGCGCCACCTTCACCGAGATGGATGTGGACGCCGTGCTGGCGCGGGGGCCGGCGGTGGCGATCGTCGACGAGCTCGCACACACGAACATCCCCGGTTCACGCAACGCCAAGCGCTGGCAGGACGTCGAGGAGCTGCTGGACGCAGGCATCGACGTGATCACCACGGTCAACATCCAGCACCTGGAGTCGCTGAACGACGTGGTCCAGAGGATCACCGGGGTCCCGCAGCGGGAGACGGTGCCGGACGAGGTGGTGCGCGCGGCCGACCAGATCGAACTGGTGGACCAGACCCCTGAAGCGCTGCGGCGCCGGATGGCGCACGGCAACATCTACAAGCCGGAGAAGATCGACGCCGCGCTGTCGAACTACTTCCGTCCCGGCAACCTCGGCGCGCTGCGCGAGCTGGCCCTGCTGTGGGTGGCCGGCCGGGTCGACGAGGCGCTGCAGCGCTACCGCGACCAGCACGGCATCGACAAGGTCTGGGAGACCCGGGAGCGGATCGTGGTCGCGCTGACCGGCGGCCCGGAGGGCTCCACGCTGATCCGCCGAGCGGCCCGCATCGCCCAGAGGTCCGGCGCCCCGGCCTCCGATCTGCTCGCGGTACATGTGGCCCGTTCCGACGGGCTCACGGCGGCCTCGCCGAAGTCGCTGGCCGAACTGCGAGCTCTGGTGGAGTCCCTCGGCGGGACGTTCCACTCGGTGGTCGGCGACGACATCCCCGAGGCGCTGCTGCAGTTCGCGCGCGCCGAGAACGCCACCCAGCTCGTGCTCGGCGTCTCCAGCAGGGGCCGGGTGCAGCGGTTCCTGGCCGGTTTCGGCATCGGCGAGACCGTGGTGCAGCAGTCCGGCGACATCGACGTGCACATGGTCACCCACGAGCGCTCGGCCGCCGAGCAGAGCCGGATGGCCTGGATCAAGCGGGTGCTGCGGCAGCCGGAGACCGGGCCGCGCTGGTGGGGGCCGGTGGCCGGGCTGATCGTGCCCATCGTGCTGACACTGGTGCTGGCGAACCTTCGGACCCAGCTCAACCTGGTCAACGAAGTGCTGATCTTCCTGGCCGGGGTGGTCGCGGTGGCGCGCCTGGGCGGCCTGCTGTCGGCGTTCTTCGCCTCCCTGACCGCCTCGCTGCTGCTGAACTACTACTTCATCCGGCCCTACTACCGGCTCACCATCAACGACCCGCAGAACATCGTCGCGCTGGTGGTGTTCGCGCTGGTGGCGCTGATCGTGGCCTCGGTCGTGGACTTCGCCGCGCGGCAGGAACGACGCGCCGGGACCGCCTCGGCCGAGGCCGAGACGCTGTCCGAGCTCGCGGTGGCGGTCCTGCGCGGGGACGAGGCGATCAACGCGATGCTGAGCCGCTTCCGGGAGACGTTCGGCATGGACTCGGCGGCACTGCTGGAGCGCGTCGACCCCTCGTTTCCGCTGCGCCCCGACGAACAGGACGATCCGGACGCCTGGCGCCTGGTCGCGGCGACCTCGGCGACCGGCGCCATGCCGGCCCGCACTCCGGGCGAGGCCGACGTGCTGGTCAGTGCGGGATCGGACACCGTGCTCGCGCTGACCGGCCGCCCGCTGCCGGCGGCCGACCAGCGGGTCCTGACCGCGTTCGCGGCGCAGACCGCCGTCGCGCTGGAACGCTCGCGGCTGGCCGCCCAAGCCGCGCAGGCCGTGCCGCTGGCCGAAGCCGACAAGATGCGCACGGCGCTGCTCGCCGCGGTCTCGCACGACCTGCGCACCCCGCTGGCCGCCGCGAAACTGGCGGTCGCGTCCCTGAAGAACACCTCGGTCGACTGGACGCCCGAGGACCGGGCGGAACTGCTCGACAGCGCCGACGAATCGCTGACCCAGCTCACTCGCCTGGTGGAGAACCTGCTGGACATGAGCCGGCTGCAGGCCGGCGCGCTGAACCTGCACACGGAGGCAGTGAACGCCGAAGACATCACCGAGGCGGCCATGGACGGTCTGGAGGCCGCCGATCGGCTCCGGGTCGAGGCGCGGGGCCTGGACAGCGTGCCCGACGTCCGAGCAGATCCGGTGCTGCTGGAGCGCGCCGTGGCGAACCTCATCGCCAACGCCCTGAAGCACGGCGGCGCCGACGGCCGGGTGCTGGTGACGGCCAGCGCGCTCGGCGATTCGGTCGAACTGCGGGTCATCGATCGCGGCCCGGGTGTCGCCCCGCAGGATTTCGAGCGGATCTTCACGCCCTTCCAGCGGCTCGGGGACCGCGACAACACGACAGGAGTCGGCCTCGGCCTGGCGTTGTCGCGAGGGCTGGTCGAGGCGATGTCCGGCTCGCTGACTCCCGAGGAGACGCCAGGCGGCGGCCTGACGATGGTGATCACGCTGCCTCGGTGGACAGAGTCCGCGCCGCCCCCGGGACCGTAGCCGTCCCCGAAACGCACACGCGATCCAAACAGCCGCCGAGCACGGAGCGCGGTACACAGGAGATATGAGGTACTTCGGTCGTATGCACCGCGACCGGTGGGCGATGCTGGCCGCCGTCGTGCTGCCGCTCGCGATGGCCACGGTACTGCTGCCGTGGCGGTCGTCCCTGGCCAACACCGACGTCGCGCTGCTCCTGGTCGTCACCATCGTCGCGGTCGCCGCGAACGGCTACCGTGCAGCGGGAGCACTGGCAGCTGTCTCGGCCGCCGTCTGGTTCGACTTCTTCTGGACGAAGCCGTACGAACGGTTCACCATCACCCGCGGCACCGACATAGCGACGTCGGTTCTGCTGCTGGCTGTCGGTATCGCGGTCAGCGAGCTGGCGGTACGCGGCCGGCGCGCCCGGCGCACGGTCGTGTTCGACACCGCCTACCTCAGCGAGTTGCGCTCGACGGTCCGGCTCGTCGCCGAGGGCCGCGATCCCCATGAGGTCACCCGGCACGTGCGGGCCGAACTTGTGACCTTGCTGGGGCTGCGGGACATCCGCTTCGAGCGCGGACAGCTTCTGGGCCACCCGCCGCGGCTCGAAGCCGACGGCACACTGGCCTGGGGCGACGCTCGCTGGGACATCGACGAGCACGGCTTCCCGGACCAGGACATCGAGCTTCGGGCCGGCTCGCGGGGCGCGGTCTTCGGCAGGTTCATGATGACCCCGGTCCCGGGAACCGCTCCGTCGCTGCAAGCGCGTCAGGTCGCTGCGATGCTCGCAGCACAGGTCGGAATCTCGTTCGCGCAGCAGGAACCCTCGCTGAGAAGCAGGCCGGCAGCCCACGCGTAGCAGGGGAGTCGGCAATCAGCGCACGAGCCGCATGCGGGCAACCGCCTCGGACGCGGCCGTCACCGCCCGGACGAGCTCAGCCGGCGAGGACCAGCCGTCGCGGCGCCACATCAGCAGCAGCCGGCCCTCGACTCTGAGGCTGGGCGGTTCCGAGACGGACCTCAGGGCGGCGACGGCATCCGCCCTGGGCAGGTCGTCTGCGCCGTCGTGCGGCGGGGTGTCGATGGCCCACGTGCTCTCGAAGACGGGCTCGGACCGGATCTCGATCCGCTCCGGCATCCCCGGCCCGGGCAGCGTTACAGCCACGACACCGTACAGGTGCGACGAACCGTTGTAGCGGCAGATGTAGGTCGCCGAGGTGACCGGGAGACCGCCGACCCCGCCGGTGACGACGTCTTCGAAGCGCTGTTCCGAGCCGTAGTGGAACGGCGGCGCGTTCGTACCGCGCAGGACATGGTCCACCTCCGGCGCCGCCACGAAGCCGAATACCTCGCACAGACCGGCCGCCACGATGCTCGCGCGGCGTCGCACGCGACGGGGACCGACCCGCGGGCTCGCCACGATCAGGGTGGCCAAGCACAGGAACCCGACGACGGGGACGACGACCTCCATGATGCCTCCAGAAATGTCCGATTGACCCGGACGTTAACCCCGGCGCAAGTCCCTGACAAATATTGCCAGCAGGGCATATGCGGACAATGAGTCGGCAGTGAGGATCACCGGTCCCGATCGACCCGCGAGGCGTGAAGCCCGGCGATCACGTCGTACCGGCGCAGCACGTCCTCGCGGTCGGCCTTCTCCCCCACCGTCTCCACGCACAGGGTTCTGATCATCTCGGCCTGCTCCATCAGCACCCCGCGCTGCTCGCGCAGCGGCGCCTGCTCCAGGATCTCGGTGAGCGCGTCGAGCTGGCGGATCATCACCGCCGGCATCCCGGCGGCGGCCTGCCGGATCTTCTCGAACGAGCGCTGTACGAGCCGGTCGAACGTGGTCTGGGTGGTGATCACCCGGATGTAGCCCTGGGCGTCCCGGTGCACCTGCTCCGGGCGCCACAGCAAGGCGATCTCCCGCAGACTGTCACCGATCCAGTCGATACAGGTCAAGGCGGTGAAGGTGTCGTTGACCGCCGGCGACAGAGCCCGGATCGCGATCTCGACGAGCTGGTCGATGCCGAAGCTGATGTCCTGCGACAGGCTGCGGTAGGCACCCGACAGGTGCGCGTGCTGAAGGGCTTTGGCGACGCCCGGCGCGGCCTCCGGCGGCCAGACCACGGCCAGGGTGCGGCCCTTGACCAGGAAGTGTCCGGGGCGGTGCAGCAGGTGGATCACCGAGTTGGTGGACGTCGCGATGCGGATCAGCGTCGAGTGGCGCACGTATTGCAGATAGCCGGATGCCGAGGCCTTCACCTCGCCGGGCTCCTGTGCCATGCGAGAGAGCAGCTCCGCCTCGGACAGGCCGCGCTCGGGACGGCCGGAGCGCGGCGGCGGGGCCTCGGCCTCGATCGCCTTGGCGACGTCGCCGGCGATGGAGGCGATCACTTGCGGAAGCTGGATCTGCACCGCGATGTGATGGATGAAGTACAGCAGCACGGCCAGATCGACGATCACCAGGATCAGGGTGCTGGTGATGGACACGTGCGGGACGAAGTCGCCGTGCGGGCCCGGGCCGATGGCGATCAGCGCGAGCACCGCGTAGACGAACGTCGCGACGAATGTGCCCAGCGTCCACTGCGTCCCGCGGTCGCGCATGAAGTTGCGCAGCATCCGCGGACCGAACTGGGTCGAGGCCAGGGTCAGCGCCACGATCATCACCGAGAACACCACGCCGATCACGGTGATCACGGCCGCGGCGATGGTGGTCAGGATCTGCCGGGAGGCGTCGGCGGTCCCGCTGATCACCCAGAACGGCAGCCTGATCGCGCCCCGGTAGACCGCGCGGTCCACGGCATAGGTGAGGACGAACAGCAGCACCGCGCCGGCCACCTCGAAGGCGGGCACCAGCCACAGGTTGGTGCGCAGCGCCTCACGGCGCCACTCGGAACGAAGGTCGAATCGCATGGCGGGGATCCAGACGGGAAGGGTACGCGGACGAAAGCGCCGACCAGACTTCCCGGCTCACCAGCCTGAATTCTATGGCCGCGAGATCCCTTACGGCGCTCACGACCGGAACCGGAGCCCCCACACATATCTCACATCATCCGCATGCCGGGCATACTGCGCGTCCCGATCGCGGTGGCTAGGTTGTTGCCACGGAGTTAATCAAAACTCTTATTCGCTGTTCGACAGGAGAGGCGGATCCAGGTGAGCGGTGAGGCGGCGATCGATCGGAAGCCGGACGAGCTCGCGCTCGGCCGCGATCTCGGCGAGGCCATCGAGTTCCAGCGTCTGTTGCGGGCTGAAAACCTCGGCGGCACACCGGAGCGGGCCAGCGAGATCGCCGAGCAGATGCGCGAGACGGGCACCTACGTCCACAGCTCCGAAGAGCTGCGGTGGGGCGCACGCATCGCGTGGCGCAACACACCTCGCTGTATCGGCAAGTTCTACTGGAAAGCCCTCACGGTGCGCGACATGCGGCATCTGACCACCGCGCAGGAGATCTTCGACGCCCTGGTCGAGCACCTGCGCCTGGCCTACGACGACGGCCGTGTCAGGCTGCTGATGACCGTCTTCGCCGCCCGCCAGTCCGGTCGGGACGGCATCCGCATCCTCAATCCGCAACTGGTCCGCTACGCCGGCTACCGGGGCGCGGACGGAGAGATCACCGGCGACCCGAAGTCCGCCGGCTTCACCGCCTTCGCCCAGCACCTGGGCTGGACCGGCGCCGGCGGCCGGTTCGACGTGCTCCCGCTGGTCATCCAGATGCCGGGGCAGGCACCGGAGGTGTTCGAGCTGCCCGAGGACGTCGCCCACGAGGTCCCGATCGCCCACCCGCACCTGCCGTGGTTCGCCGACCTGGGCCTGCGCTGGCACGCCTTCCCCAGCATCAGCGACCAGTGTCTGCGCATCGGCGGCCTGGACTACACCGCCGCCCCGTTCAGCGCCTGGTACACCGCCGCCGAGATCGGCGCCCGCAACCTGTCCGACCCCGACCGCTACGACATGCTCAGGACGGTGGCCGAGAACATGGGCCTGGACGTGGGCAACGACCGCAGCCTGTGGAAGGACCGGGCCCTGGTCGAGCTCACGGCCGCGGTCGTGCACTCCTACGAGCAGGCCGGGGTCTCCGTCATCGACCACCACTTCGCCACCCGCCAGTTCGTCCGGCACGAGGACCGCGAGCGGGCCGCCGGCCGGGAGACCGCGGCCTGCTGGGACCTGATAGTCCCGCCGATCAGCGGCTCGGCGACCCCGGTGTGGCAGCGCCGCTACCAGCCGACGATCGTACGTCCAAACTTCTTCGCCCAGCCCGGGCCGTGCTACGGACCGCGCGAGGGCTGAGGCCTGCCGCTCATCAGTGCATCTGTCACCCGTCAGTGCATCCCGTCGGCCAGCGGCCCCGGCGACAGCGCCGGCAGGAAGTTGAGCCCGGAGGCCCGCAGCGTCCCGGTGGTCACCGCGACCGGCTTCTGCTCGGCCAATCGCCCGGCCAGCGCCAGCACGAAGACCATCGCTGACCGGGGTCGGCGACGGCGCTCTGCGCTGTCAGCGTCGGCGGCGCGCTATGAGCAGGGCCACAGTGAGCCCGGCAGCCAGGCCGAACAAGACCACCACGCCCGTCGCCGGAGCGCTGCGGCCGTAGTGCGGCAGGACGGAGGCGGCCACGAAGGCTGCGGCGGGCATGTGTCCCTCCCGGGAGTCAGGCGGGGTTGGCGCAGCGCACAATGTGATGCCCTCAGCAGGGTGTCAGTTCCCGCAGACAGATTTCACAGTGGCCGAATCCGTTGCGATCTTCGCCTCGATGGCGGTGACGGCCGCTGCCGCGGCCTTGTCACCGGCATCGGCATCGGCCTGGCGGATGGTCGAGATGAGTGAGGTGTAGTCGCCGGCGAACGCGGTCATGGCGGCCCGGGCCTTCGGATCGGTCGCCTTGGCCGCTTCCTGGGTGAGGCTCTGGGCCAGTGCCTGGCCGTTCTTGAGCACGGTGCCCTGGTCCGTGGCGCCGTTGTTCGCGTCGACCGCGGTCGCGATCAGCGAGGCGAAGCCGGAACAGGATGCGGCGCCGGGCGACGCGGCGGGCGTTGATGAGCACGCGGACGCACCAAGGCCCGCCGCCGCCAGGACGAGGGCGAGCGCCGCGGCGCGAACGGTTCTCTTGCGGTGGTCCACCCGTCTGCTCTCCTGAGAGGTACCGGTGATCTTCACCGGATTCACCAGGGTAGAGCGCGGCGTGTTTACAGGGCGCGTGAAGGCACGCCCAAGGCGTTTGCGTCGTGTTTGGCGAGCTGTCTCACTGCGATGGGCACCGGCCGCGCACAGGCTCACACCGGCGTCGGCTTCCAAACCAGAATGACTCCTCGGTAAAACAGTTCAGTGATTCCGATGACGAATAATCACCACAGGGCATGCGGCGTGTTGCGCGCAGTGCAGGCTCACCGAGCCCAGGACCATGTCGGCGAAGGCACCCCGCCCTCGACTGCCGACCACCAGCAGATCAGCACCGCGGCTGACATCGACCAGGACTTCTGCGGCGTTGCCCCGCTCCACCCGAGCGACCAGAGGTACGTCGGCGTCGCCGTCGAAGACCCGGTGGATCATCGCGTCCAGGTCTTTGCGCGATTCCGTCTCGAGATCCACGCCGGTGAAGCCCGGGGCCCAGGCCCACCCGTAGGCGGAGGGGAAGTCCCAGACGTAGACCGCGTGCAGGCCGGCGCCGGTGAGCCGGGCCTGTTCGGCGGCCCAGCGCAGGGCGTCCGCGCTGGAGTCGGAGCCGTCGACGCCGGCCACGATGAAGGAAGTGCTGGTCGTCTCGGTCAAGGCCGGGCTTCCTCTCACTGCTGTCTTCCACGGTCTGACGCCGTGGCGGTCGTGCCTGGCCGGCGGTTCTCAGAAGGTGAAGACCAGCCGGGCGGGAACCTCGCCTGCCAGCACCTCGTCAATGCACCTGTTCACCTTGTGCAGGTCGCGTTCCTCGGCGATGACCCTGGTCCGGCCGGCCGCGTGCAGCGCGAACACGTCGGCGAGGTCCTGGCGGGTGCCGACGATCGAACCGATGACGGACTTGCCGCCGAGCACCAGGTCGAAGATCGAGATCGTCATCGCGTCGTCGGCGGGCAGCGCGACACAGACCAGGCGCCCGCCACGGAGCAGCGAGGAGAAGGCCTGTTCGAAGACTCGCGGCGAGGCGGCCAGCACGATCGCGACATCCGCCCCGCCCAGGCGGCCGACCGCCTCGACCGGATCGGTGGTCCGCGCGTTCACCACGTGATCGGCACCCAACTCGCGCGCCAGGTCCAGCTTGGCGTCCTCGACGTCGACGGCGATCACCCGGGCGCCGAACGTGCGCGCGTACTGCAGCGCGAGGTGTCCCAGACCGCCGATGCCGAAGACCGCCGCGGTCTGTCCAGGCTGGAGCCGGGAGACCTTCACCGCCTTGAAGGACGTGACGCCGGCGCAGGTCAGGGGCGCCGCGTCGAACGAGGACACGCCGTCCGGAACGGCCACGACATGACTGTCCGCGGCCACCGCGTACTCCGCCCAGGCGCCGTCCACCGAGTAGCCGTTGTTCTGCTGCGCCTCGCACAAGTTCTCCCAGCCGCTCACACAGTACCGGCAGTGGCCACAGGCCGACCCGAGCCAGGCCATGGCGACCCGGTCGCCGACCTGGTGCAGGCAGGCACCCGGACCGGTGCGCTCGACGATGCCCACGCCCTCGTGGCCGGGGATGAACGGCGGTTTCGGCTTGACGGGCCAGTCCCCGCGAGCGGCGTGGATGTCGGTGTGGCACAGCCCCGACGCCAGCATCCTGATGAGAACCTGGCCCGGTCCCGGCTCGGGAACCGGCAGCTCGCTGATCACCAATCTGTCGCCCAGCTTGGGGACGACCGCGGCACGCATCATCGTCGTGATCCTTCCTCGCTGCCGGTACCGTGCCCATGGCGCGTCGTGTGCGGCCGGCTTGGTCCTACCGCATCCGGCGCCCGGGACCGCCGGCCCGGGATCCCTGACCGATTTCGCGGACGTTCTCCGCCTGCGGGCCCCGGTTGCCTTGCCCGATGTCGAATTCGACCAACTGGTTCTCCGTCAGGTTCCGGACACCATGGCCTTCGATCGCGGAGAAGTGGACGAAGACGTCCGGCCCGCCCCTCTCCGGAGTGATGAAGCCGAAGCCCTTTTCGCTGTTGAACCACTTCACAACGCCTTGCACGATTTGGCACTCTCTCGTCCGGAACGGTCCGTCTCTGGCGTCTGGGGTGGTACACCTGCGCGGCGGGGGGCGAAACCTTGGGCGGGGCCGGCCACGCGCACACAAGCGTGGACCACCGCTGCGGATTCACCTGATCGGCCCCCAGGCACCGGCGGTGCAGTGCGACGGCACATGATGGGGAACTACGGGATGGCAGCAGATACCGCATCGTCAAGAACTTCGTGGATCCTGAGCGGATGGAATCGCGGCTGCGTGGAATCGTCTGGGAATGGCGGATCCGGCGAGACGAAAGTGACTCCAGACTGGCCACGCGACACATGCGGGAACCTGCAAGGTGGGCTCCGTGTCGGCATTGCCCGACACGTAGTGGAGGTCGCTGTCCGGCCGCAACAGCCTTTCAGCCTCTCAGCCTGGCCGACAGCGCCACCTCGAAGATGAAAATTCCGAGACCGGCTTCGCCGACAGGCTCCCTCGCTCGCCCTGCAGGTTCACTTTCACAATAGCCCCGTTTCGCGCCGCCGACAGGGTCCAAAGACCCTATTTCCGGCTTTGGTCAAGGGAGATGAGGACGAGCCCGCCGCGGTGGACGGTGGCGCGTTCGGCGTACCGGGTGACCAGGCCGCGCCATTGTTTGACCGGTTGAAGCAGTGCTCGACGACGTCGCGTTGCCGGTAGAGCACCGGGTCGAAGTCCGGTGGTCGCCCGCCGACGCCGCCTTTGACGGCTTGGCGGGCGACCTGGTCGATACGTTCGTCCAACAGTGGAAAAAGCTGCGGATCGTCGGCGGCTTGTCCGGTGTCAGCACCACGGCCGGCAGCCGGCCGGGACCTTCGACCCTGTGACGATCGCTTCGGACAGCCGAAGCTGGAAACGGATATTCCAGGTCGAGAGGGAGGACACCATGATTTCTCCCGTCGTCGTCGGTATCGACGAACTGGAGCAGAGCCACGAGGCGCTGGAGTTGGCAGCACGCGAGGCGGGACTGCGGTCTGCGCCCCTGTGGATCGCGCATGTCTATCATCGGCTTCCTCCGGCCGCGGCGGCCACGCCCGGGGGCGAGGTTCCAGAGCAGACTGTGCTCGACGCGGCCGTCGAGCCGCTGGCAGGTGCCTTGAAGCAGGTACGTGCCGCGTACCCGGGGATGCAGATCAGGACCTATGCGTCGAACGGCCCGCCCGCACCGAAGCTCGCGTCCCTGGCCCGTGACGCGACGCTGCTGGTACTCGGCAACCGGGGCCGCGGTGGTTTCGCCGGAATGCTGCTCGGCTCGGTCGCACTGCGCACCGTGACACGCGCCTCCTGCCCGGTGGCCATCGCGCGCGGGACCCCACGCGAGGTGAACCGGGTGCTGGTCGGCATCGACGTCGACGACGACACCGGGGGCCGGGTCCCGCTCGGCTTCGCCTTCGACGAGGCGGCCATGCGCGCCGCGGACCTCGTCGTTCTCCATGCCTGGGCGGACCAGGGCGCCTTCTACCCCGACCCCTACGGCGACTACACGCGTGACCACCTCGCGGCGCTCGTCCGCGACCGCAGTGGGCGCGTGGACACCGTGCTGGAGCCGTTGCGGCGCGAGCACCCCGATGTCGCCGTCGAGGTCGTGGTCGAGGGCGGCTCGGCGGCCCGGAGCCTGGTCGAGGCCAGCGGGCACGCCGACCTGCTGATCATCGGCGCCCGCCGGCACTGGGACGGCAAAGGCGTGCGGCTGGGCGCGCCGACCTTTGCGATCCTGCACCACGCGCAGTGTCCGGTCCTCATCGTCCCAGAGCGGTGATCACGAGCGCCGACAGCAGGCTCCGCGACGCGCGCACCCGCGAACGAAGTCGCACCAGGGCCAACGGCCTTGCCCGCACCGGGACGTCCAGCCCTGGTCCGCAGGCCCAATGCGGCGCGACTGTGAAAGAGATGTCAAAGGCAGTACTCCACCCTGGAGGTTCCCATGACAGCGACCGTAGCCGTCGGATTCGACCGCACCCCCTCGGGCGAGTACGCGCTGCACGTCGCCGCGCGCGAAGCACACGACCGTGGCGGATCCCTGGTCGTCACCACCGCGTACCACTGGCTGACGCCGCCGGGACCCGGGTCCCAGTCCTTCGCCGACACCGAGGCGGCCACGCGCAAGGCCGCCGAGGAGATCGCCGAGTACGGCGCCGGCCGAATCCGCAGGCTGTATCCCGACCTGCCCGTCGAACCACACGCCGTGCCCGGCTACGCGGGCAAGGTGCTCGCCGAGGCCGGCCACACCGCCGACCTGCTGGTGGTGGGCAACCGAGGCGCGGGCGGCTTCCAAGGCCTGCAACTGGGCTCCACCTCCCTGCGGACCCTGGCCGGTTCCTGCTGCCCGGTGATCGTGGTCCGTGGCAACGCCGTCGACGTCCACCAACGCATCGTCGCCGCCGTCGACATCGACGAGAACTGCGACACCGTCCTGGACTTCGCCTTCGACGAGGCGACTCGCCGCAAGGCCGGGCTGACCGTGACACACATCTGGGACGAGCCCTGGCTCGTCCCCTACGAACAGCAGGACCCGGGCATCGCCGAAGACATCACCCGCATCGAGCTCGAACGCGAAGACCGGCTCGCCACCCTGGTGGACTCCGCCGAAGCGCGCCACCCCGCCATCCGCCCCTTCCACCAGATCGGCACCGGCTCGACAGCAGGCCTGCTGGTCGACGCCTCCCAACACGCGGACCTGCTCGTCACCGGAGCGCACCGGAACGCGGAAGGACAGCACGGCATGCTCCTCGGGCCCGTGACGCAGGCGCTGCTGCACCACGCGCACTGCCCGATCGCCGTGGTGCCCCTGAACTGACGACCCCCCGGTCGCTTCGAGGACGGGTCAGAAGGAACCTACGACCCGCAGACGGCCCCCCATCGCGGTCTGATCCCGGAAGCGGCCTGATGCCCTTCCAGCTCCTCGATGTCGCTCTCCCCGGTATCAAGCAGCCGGTTGCCCAGAGCGACCAGCGCGCGGCCGGCGGCAACCTCGTCAGCGATCTCCGGGATGTCGCAGTCCAGGGGCACAGCGTGCTTCGCCGACGGCCTCCAGCGTCCCGTCGTCGGCCTTCAGCGGGGTCCGAGTCCAGCGCAGGGCTTCACAGGAGGGCCTTTCGGCCCGAAACGACCGGGACCTCAGGTCCTTACCCGGACCCGGTCGCGGCTGGAGGGTGAAGTCAGGATTCCCCGGCACGAAAGGCCGAGAACATGAGACCCGCCGTCGTCGTCGGCATCGACGACATCGAACACAGCGCCGGCGCCATCACGGCGGCGGCGCACGAGGCCGAACTCCACGGCGCGCCACTATGGCTCGCCCACGCCTACCATTGGCTGCCGCCGGCGACCGTCGGTGTCACGCCCGGCAACGACAGCCCCGAGGGCGCGGTGCGCGACGCCGCCACCGACCTGCTGGCCCGGGCCGCCGCCGAGGTCCACGCCGCACACCCGGACCTGGAGGTCCACACCTACGCCATGAGCGGGCAGCCCGGGCCGTGCCTGGCCGAGCTGGCCAAGGACGCCGCCATGGTGGTGGTCGGCGGCCGGGGGCGCGGCGGCTTCGCCGGGATGCTTCTGGGCTCAGCCGCCCTCAGCACGGTGGTCCACGCGAACTGCCCAGTGCTGGTCGTACGCGGCCAGCAGAACGTCGACTTCGCCGCCGCGCAACGCGTCCTGGTCGGCGTCGACGTCCTGGCCCCCACCACCGGCGGAAACGTGCTCGGCTTCGCGTTCGAGGAAGCTGCGCTGCGCGGCTACGGCTTGGTCGCGCTCAACGCCCGGCAGGATCCCAGCTACCAGTACCCGATCACCCTCGGCAGTTTCGCGCGCTCGCAGTTCACCGAGCTGCCCGGCGAGCACCGTCTGCGCCTGGAATCCCTGGTGGCCCCGTGGCGGGAAAAGCACCCGGACACCTACGTCCAGACACAGGTGCTGACCGGCGTGCCCAGCCGGGTGCTGGTGGACTCCAGCCGCCTGGCCGACCTGCTGGTTCTGGGCGCGCAACGGTACTCCGACGGGGACGGAGTCCGGCTCGGCGGCCTGGCGCACGCCGTGCTGCACCACGCGCACTGCACTGTCGCGATCGTGCCCGAGTGATCTTCAGGTCCACGGGCCGAAAGCCCCGTTCCTGCCGGGCCTTGCGCCGCTGCCGGGGCGGGCCGGGCCGATCGACGATGGTTGTACAGCCGCCGACGGCGCCACGGTCACCCTCCGCCCCACAGCACCGCGGGACCTCGTCATGACCGCGGGCTTCCGGAATCGAGCCCAACGGACCCGAGAGAGGACGTCATCATGAAGCACACCGTCGTCGTCGGCTACGACCAGAGCCCGTCCGGCGACCGCGCCCTGGCCCAGGCCGGACGCGAGGCCGCCTGGCGCGACGCCGGCGTCACCGTCGTGACCGGCTTCCACTGGATCGCCGTGCCGTCTCCCATGGGCTACATGCCGGCCGACATCCAGACGCCGTTGCAGGACGCCGCCGAGAAGGTCGCCGCCGACGGCGTGCGATGGCTGCGCCGGCACTATCCCGGCATGCCCGTGGACTCGGCCGTCATCTCCGGCCCCACCGCCGACGCCATCGCCGAGGCGTCCCGGGACGCCGAGGTGCTGGTGCTCGGCAACCGCGGCCGCGGCGGGTTCGCCGGCCTGCTGCTCGGCTCGGTGTCCATGCGCACCCTGACCCTGGCCTCGTGCCCGACGATGGTGGTGCGCGGCGAACCCCGGGAACCGGCCGACTCGGTCGTGCTCGCGCTCGACATCGAGGACGCCGCCGACAGCGTCATCGGGTTCGCCTTCACCGAGGCCGCCGCGCGCGGCGCCCGACTGCGCGCGATCAGCGCCTGGGACCTGGGTTGGACCCGCACCGCCGAGCCGGAGGGCGCCGCCGGCCTGGACACGGCCAAGGCCCGCTTCATGACCGACATCCGCACGACGGCCGCGGCGCGGCTCAACCCCTGGCAGGCGAAGTTCCCCGACGTCCGCTGCACGATCGAGGCGGCGGACGAACCCCCGAGCGCGGTTCTGACCCGGGCCACGCAGACCGCCGATCTGATCGTGGCCGGCGCGCACCGGCGCGCCGACGGGCACCTCGGCATGCGGCCCGGGCCGATCGTCCACACCCTGCTGCACCAAGCGGAATGCCCGGTCGCGGTGGTCCCGCGCTGAGTGCCCGTTCCGCCGGGGCCGAACACCGGAAGGGCGCGCCCCGGGACAAGCTGCCGAGCCCGTAAGCCGCGATGAGGCAAGGAGAACGGTCATGACCTGCGTCTGGGTGACCTCCACCGACGGCGACCTGCTGCGCGCGGACCAGATCCGGCAGGTCAACGTCGTCGACGGCCTGCGGGCCGTGCTCATCGGCGGCAGCCAGTTCCTGCTGGCCGACACCGAGAGCCGCCTCGGCCATAAGATATCGAGAACCGATATCGGAGCCCGTGATCGGGCACGCAGGCAGGAGCTTCAGGCGTGGCGAACCTGGCACAGACGACGCCGGGCCGGGACGGCGACCGACCCGTCAGCCTGGCGACCATCGCCCGCGAGTGGGGCCGGATCGGCTGCGTCGGCTTCGGCGGTCCGCCCGCGCACATCGCGCTGCTGCGCGACCTGTGCGTCAAACGCCGCGCGTGGCTGACCGGGACCGAGTTCGAGGACGGGATCGCGGCGACGAACCTGCTGCCGGGACCGGCGTCCACGCAACTGGCGATATACACGGCCTGGCGACTGCGCGGCACCGTCGGCGCGATCGTCGGCGGTGTCTGCTTCATCGTCCCCGGCCTGATGCTGATCCTGGCGCTGGCGGCGTTGTTCCTGGCCGGGAATCCGCCGCTCGCGGTACGCGGCGCCGCCGCCGGCGCGGGCGCCGCGGTGGCCGCCGTGGCCGTGCAGGCCGCGTGGGGTCTGGTGCCCGGCAGCTGGAAACGGGCCGGCACCGCCAGGCCGGCCCGGATCCGCTGGGTCTGCTATGGCGCCGTCGGTGCGCTCGCCGCAGCGCTGGTCGGCCCCTGGCTGGTGCTCGCGATGATCGGCACCGGTCTGCTGGAGGTGGCGGTCCGCACCGGCCGGGCCGCGCCGCGCGCCCCGCGAGGCCTCGCGCCCGTTCCACTGGCCGCGGCCGCCCCGGCGACCGGCGGTCTGCTCGCGTTGACGTGGGTGGCGTTCAAGGTCGGCGCTCTGTCCTACGGCGGCGGGTTCGTCATCATCCCCCTGATGCAACACGACGCCGTCCACACCTACCACTGGATGACCGACGCCCAGTTCCTCAACGCGGTGGCCCTGGGCCAGATCACCCCGGGCCCGGTGGTCCAGACCGTCGCCGTGGTCGGCTACGCCGCGGCCGGCATCGGAGGCGGACTGCTGGCCGCACTCGTCGCCTTCGGACCGTCGTTCCTGTTCGTCATCGGCGGGGCTTCACATTTCGACCGGCTGCGTACCAGTGAACGGGTCCAGGCCTTCCTCACCGGGGCCGGACCGACGGTGATCGGGGCCATCGCCGGATCAGCGATCCCCCTGGCCGCCGCGCTCCAGCACCTGTGGCAGTTCGGGGTCCTCGCCATCGCCGGGGCGTGGCTTCTGGCGCTGCGGCGCGGCGTCGTCAGCACGCTGGTCGGCGCCGGTGTGCTGGGCGTCGGGGCCGCCTTGATCGGTTGGCCGGTCGGCTGACTCCCGCCTGCCCGGTCACGCCGGACCGGCGTCGCCCAGAACCTCACGGGCCAGCTCGGCCAGCGAGGCCTTGTCCTGGGCCAGCGCCGCCCGGCCGGCCTCGGTGGCGCGGTAGACGCGCCGTGTCCGGCCCTCGACGACCTGCTGTTCGGACGACAGCAGCCCCTCGGACTCCAGCCGGTGCAGTGTCGGATACAGCGTTCCGGGGCTGATGTCGTAGCCGTGCCGTCCGAGTTCCTCGGTCAGCCACGCACCGTGCACGCCCTCCTCGGCCGCGTGATGGAGGATGTGCAGGCGCACGGCGCCTCGCTGGAACTCCCGCACCGAATGCCCCCTCCATGAACAGTGTTGAAACCGATATCGGCTACCGATTCTACGGTGCGCGGACGGTATGCGGTCCGGCTGTCATGGCTGCGAACCCCAGGACGGCTATCGTCGGATCATGGCACTGCTTCCCCGGGTCGTATCGGTGAACGTCGGCTCGGCGCAGCCGACCGAGCACTCCGATGCCGATTTCACAGGTATCGACAAGCGGCCGGCGCCCGGGCCGGTCCGGATCACGGTGCCCGGGCCCGGCGGCAGCGGCCTGGCCGGGGACGTTCTGTGCGACACGCGGTTCCACGGCGGCCCGGGGCAGGCGGTGTACGCCTTCGCGCGGGAGGACCTGGACGAGTGGTCCGCCGTTCTGGGCCGCACCCTCAGCAACGGGATCTTCGGGGAGAACCTGACCACCTCGGGACTGGACGTCACCGGCGCGATCGTCGGCGAGCGCTGGCGCGCCGGCACGGCGCTGCTGGAGGTGACCGCGCCGCGCATCCCGTGCCGGACGTTCGCGGGGTGGCTGGGCGAGCGGGGGTGGATCAGGACCTTCACACAGCGCGCCGCCCCGGGCGCCTACCTTCGCGTGGCCGAGGAGGGGCACGTCGAAGCCGGGGACGAGGTCACCGTCCTGGACCGTCCCGGCCACGAGGTCACCATCGGCGTGGCGTTCCGCGCGCTGACGACCGAGCGTGAACTCCTGCCTCGGCTGCTGACGGTCGAGGCGCTCGCCGAGACGGCCCGCAGGCGGCTCGGCGGCGCGCCCGACTAGAGCCGGCGCAGGCTGCGGCTGGCCAGGCCGGTCAGCGCCACCGCCGCGAAGCCCAGGCCGGTGAGGTGGAACATCGCCGCCGGCGACCAGTGGCGCAGGACCAGGCCGGCGACGGCCACCGACAACGGGAACATGGCGAAGGTGACCAGGCTGATCAGGGCTTGGGCGCGCGCCAGCAGATACGGCGGCGGCATGCGCTGGGTGGCGGTCATGACCAGCACGGCCAGGACGCCGTCGAGCGCGCCGATCACCGCCATCGTCACCGCCATGGGAAGCAGTCCACCGACGTGGGGTAGCGCGGCGAGCAGGCCGCCGTTGACGGCGAGCGCCGCGACGACGATCAGCCCCTGGCGTTTCCCGTGGACGAGAGCGCCGGCCGACCCGCCGCCGGCGAGCATGCCGACGCCGAGGGCGGCCATCAGCCAGCCGTAGCCGGCGGGGCCGAGGTCGTGGCGGCTGCGGGTCAGGACCGGCAGGGCTACTTCCAGCGTGCCGCCGACCGATGCGCCCAGGACCGCCGTCATCAGCAGGACCGTTCGATACAGTGGTGAGGAACGGACGAAGGCGGCCAGGGACAGCGTTCTGACAGTGTCCGGCTGTTGCGGGGCGAGCGCCGAATCCGGCCCCTCGGTGCAGAGCGCGGCGCGGTGGCGCTGATTGATCGCCAGCAGGGCCAGCGCGGATACCGCGAACGAGGCGGCGTCCACCCCGACCGCGGGCCAGGGCGCGACCACCGCGACCAGGGCGCCTCCGATCGGCGGTCCGATGACGTTGGCGAACAGGTTCGCCGCGATGCCGACCGAGTTCGCGGCCGGCAGCTCGGCGTCCGGGACCAGCACCGGGGTGATGGACCGGTACGCGGGAAGGTGCGCACCTTCGCAGGCCCCGAGCAGCACTCCGGTGACGACCAGCTGCACCAACGACGGTGTCCCCCGCGCGGCGGTGACCGTCAACGCGGTCAGCGCGCCGCACCGGACGACGTCCGCGCCGAGCATCACCGGCCGCGCGCCGAACCGGTCGGCCAGCGCTCCCCCGGGCAGCGCGGTGACGATCCTGGCCAGGCCGAAGCCGGTGAGGGTCGTGCTCAGGCCGCTGGTGGCGTAGCCGGAGCCGAGGATCAGGAACGGCAGGGCGACCAGGTACACCATGTCGCCGAGCGTGGACAGGGACTGCCCGGCGACCAGGATCCGGAAGTCGCGGCGACGCAGCGGGGCCAGCGGTGAACGCCCTTCGCGCGACGCGGCCGGCGTCGCCGTCGCAGGTTCGGCACTCATCGACGATCTCCCGTGGCTCGAAGGGATCAAGGAATCACAACGAGGGGCGGCGTGCACCGTCGCGCGCCGCCCCGAAGCCGCCGGGCCGGGCCCGATCCGGTCCGGCAGCGTCCTTCAGGGAAAGCGACTCAGCCCACGTCCGCCGGAACGGCGAACCCGAGCTCCTCGTGGCAGAACCGCTGCCACTGCTCGCTGTCGTCGCGGAACGCCGGTTCGTCGGCGAACGCGTCGGCGGTGAGGCTGAGGTCCTCCCACAGGAACAACGGGCCCACGGGAGCATGTGCATCAGCCCATTGCGACGCCGCCTCGAAGCCCTTCAGCGCCTCGGGCGAGTAGGCCCGGCTGTATCGCAGCATGCTCATCCCTCCGTCGGCTCGCCGGCGGCCGCGGCGGCCATCGCCTTGCGCAGGCTCAACGGCCGCATATCGGTCCACACCTGGTCGATGTGGTCCAGGCAGTCGCGCTTGGGTCCGCGGACCCCGACCTCGGTCCAGCCGTTGGGCAGGTCGCGGCCGGTCAGCCAGATCGAGTACTGCTCCTCGTGGTTGATCACGACCGCGTATTCGCGGGTGTCCTCGTCATCAGACATCGCCAACCGTCTCCTCTTGATGTTCGATGGGTTCCTCGGTGGGCACCGGGATCGGGACGGCTCCCGTCCCCCGCCTCACTTCCTGAGTGGCACCGACGACCTGCCGCACGGCCGCGGTCACCCACGCTCCGGCGGCGCACAGCGCGATCGCGTACAGCACCGTCAGCACGTATCCGAGCCACGCCGCGTTGTCGCTGATGCCGGCCAGCCCGATCGTCACGCGGGAGACCCGCGTGGTGTCCATCTCGGTCCAGCGGCGGAACAGATCGCCGCCCCAGCTGACCAGCGGCACCGCCACGCTGAACAGCGCCACCGCACGGCCGTGCAACAGCAGCGCGGCGCCGATGCCGGTGAGGATGGTGACCCACCACCAGCCGAGCTGGTTGCCGCCCCAGTCCAGAACGACTCCGCCGACGCCGACGGCCGCGCCGCGGGTCAGGATCCGGCCGAGGACGCTGGAGTCCGTGTCCGTGTCCGGGTCCGCCAAGCCGGCCAGCCGGCCGGTGCGCCTGCCGGGCAGGCGCCGGGTCAGGGCTTGAGTGTCCATGTCCGTCCCTTCGTCGCGGCCAGGGCCTGAGTGCCCTCGAGCAGGGGTGAGTTGCGTCCGGCGAACCAGTCGGCGAGCCGGTCTGAATACCAGGGGGAGGCGGGGTTCTCGCTCTGTCCGCCGGGATAGACGCCGACCGCCTGCCCGGTGCCCCAGTCCACGACCATGCGCCAGCTGACGCCGCCGACGGCCACTCCGGTGAGGGTCTTGCCGTGCCGTACCGGGGCGGCGCTGACCACCGAGTTGATGGTGCGGCCGCTGCCGCCGGTGGGGAACGGGCCCTCGTCCAGCGTCGGGGATTTCAGCAGCGAAGCGATCATCACCTTGTGGGTGCCGCCGAAGGTCCACTTGCTCTCGTCGGGCCCGCGGGTCTTCTCCATGCCGGTGACGGCGGAGGCGAAGGCGGCGCGCACGACGTCGGTCGCGTTGTGGGTCGTCGATCCGGGCGGGGAGAAGACCGGGTTGTCCGTGTCGCTGATGGTCATGTTGATCAACAGGCCGTTGAGTCCGTCCACGGCGTACGTGCTGTCGCTGGTGCGCGGCGTGAACACGTCGCGTGGCGGGGCCGGGACCTTGTACTGCTGCCAGACCGGGTGCCACACGTCGTATCCGTACATCACCATGAACCGGCCGAACACGGCCGCCGCGGTGGAGTTCGCGGTGACGGTGTAGTTCCAGTTCTTCAGGTCGTTGATCGCCTTGGTCTCCGCCGGATCCCACTTCCCGCCCTGCAAGTCGCTCAGCACTGTGGGCAGCAGGTTCCGGGCGACGTCGTCGACCGAGGACATCTGCAGGGCCTGCATCTGCTGCGAGGTGATGCCGGTGGCGCCGGTGAGTGCCTTGGTGATCTCGGTGGAACGCCACCCCTGGTCGAAGAAGTCGTAGCCCTGGCCGTAGTAGTACGGGTAGTCGGTACCGACCTCCCGCTGGTTGGCGGTCTGCGCGAACCCGGACGGCGGGTTGTAGGTGATCGGCAGCGCCTCGAACGGAATGGTGCCGATGACGTCACACGACCCGGTGCCGGACATCGGCAGGTACGGCAGGCAGCTGTCGGAGGTCTGCGGCTGGACACCGGCGTTGATGATGCCGATGTTCCCGGAGTCGTCGGCGTACGCGAAGTTCTGCGCCGGCGTGATCCAGGTGCGCAACGCCTGGTGGACCTGGTCGAAAGTGGTGGCCTTCTCGATCGTCAGCATGCTGTCGAGGTTGTCGCTGGGCATCGAGCCGGTGAAGTACACCGCCGCGGTGACTCCTTGGACGGTCATGATCGGGCCGTGCACCGTCATCCGGGTCGTGTACGTGACCGTCGAGCCGTCGTGCAGCTTGATCCTGTTGACGATCTTGGTCATCGGCCGCCACTGCCCGTCCCAGAAGTACTGGTCGGGGTGTGCGGCGTCGGTCTGCTCCAGGTAGTAGAAGGTGTTCGGGCGCTGTGAGTTGGTCAGACCCCAGCTGATGTGCTGGTTCTTGCCGTCCAGTACGGCCGGGATGCCGGGCACGGTGACGCCGGACAGGTGGTAGGACGGCGAATTCAGCTCCACCTGGTACCAGATCGAGGGGATGGTCAGGTCCAGGTGCGGGTCCGAGGCCATGATCGGCTTGCCGGAGGCCGTGAGCTTGCCGGAGACCACCCACGCATTGCTGTCTCCGATGGTGTGGTACGCGTTCACAGGAAGCTGCGACATCCGGTCCTGGAGCGCGAGGGAGGCGTCGATCGCCTGCGCGGAGGATCCGGTCTGGAACTGGGCCGCCGAGCCCGCCGCCTGCGGCACGGTACCGCCGGTCGGCGTCGGTGCGCCGTCATCGCGCGCCGGCATCGGGGTCAGCGGCAGCTTCTGGTACGGACCCGGGTCGTACGGGAACTGCGGGTTCTGCCCGACGGTCTTGTAGAGCTGATCGAACTTCTGCTGGCCGAACGCTCCGGCGATGTAGCTGTAAGCGGTCGGCAGCGGGTCGAAGGAAAGCGTCTGGGTCTCCAGCCGCTGCACGGCCAGGCTGTCCACCGGGGTCCACGGCTCGGCGGAGAAGTTCATGAGCTTGTAGTAGAGAGGCAGGGAGTTGTCTTTCTTCATCTCCGCCATGGCGGCGTTGACGCCCTGCGTGAACTCGGTGAGCACGGCGCGCGCCGGGGAGTCGGTCGGCAGCGCGTCCCAGTCCCGCTGAGCGGCGCGCAGCAGGCCGAGGTCGAGTTCGTACTCGTCGGAGGGCAGTGCGGCGGGATCGTTGGTGGTCTGGGCCAGTCGTCCTTCGGCCTGGCGGCGCGCCATGTCCATCTCGAACAGGCGGAAGCGGGCCTGGGTGTAGCCCAGGGCCTTGAACATGTCGGCGTCGGTGCCGGCGTTGATGTGGGCGGTACCGTTCGCCTCGAAGGAGACGGTGGCGGTGCTGTCCAGGCCGGGCAGGGTGAGGGTCTGGTCGTGCGGCGGGTCGCCCTGGTCGGCGGTGATCCAGACGCCGGTGCCGGGGTTGATCGCGGCGCCCAGCGGCGGGATGGTCCCGGCGCCGGCGACGGAGACCTGCAGGACCGCCACGGCCAGCGCGAGCGCCCCGACCAGTGAGGTCACCCGCAGGCCGAGCCGGCCGCGCGGTGTCAGGCTCCTTCTCCATGATCTCAAGGTGGTGCCTCCTTCAGGTGCGGCCGGCCACACGGGTGGCCCGGCCGGCCGCGGTCAGGGTGGTCCGGACGGTGCGGAGCACGTTGTGCTCCTGGTCGAACAGGGCGAAGTGGCCGCCGGGCAGGGTGATGCGCGAGAACGGTCCGGCGGTGTGCCGCGCCCAGGCGATCAGGGCGCCGGGTGGTGCTGCGGGGTCGTGCAGTCCGCCGAGCGCCGTGATCGGTGCGGCCACGGTGGCGGCGGGGTCGGGGGTGTGGTTCTCGGCGGCCTCGTAGTCGGCGCGCAGCGCCGGGATGACGAGGTCGACGAGATCGGGGTGGGCCAGCACGTCGGGGTCCAGGCCGCCGAGGGCACGGACGTGGGCGAGGAAGGCTTCTTCGTCGAGGTCTGCGACCGGCGGCTCGGGGGCGGCGGCGCCGGACGGGTCGGCCGCGCAGCCGGAGAGGAACACGTGCAGCGGTCGCGCGCCGGCGGCTTCCAGGCGCAGGGCGAGTTCGAAGGCGAGCAGGCCCCCGAAGCTGTGGCCGAACAAGCCGAAGGGGCGCTGGAGGTAGTACGGCGACATCGCCTCGGCGAGGGCGTCGACGATGTCCGCGACACGGCGCAGCGGCGCCTCGGCGATCCGGCGTTCGTGCCCGGGCAGGCACACGCCGATCAGGTCGATGCCGTCGAGGCGGTCGGCCCAGGCCAGGTAGCGGGCCGGCCCGGAGCCGGCGTGCGGGAGGCAGAACAGGCCGATGGGGTCCTGGCCTGCGAGTTCGTTGCCGTCGGCGGCGCGGCGCAGCCAGGGGCCGGTGAGTTCGGTCGACATCACTGCGCTCCGCTCGTGCTCAGTTCGGGCACCATGCCCTGCCGGACCAGGAACGCGACGGTCTTGGCGACATAGTCGACGTCGATGGCCGGGAACCCGGCGTCGCCGCCGAGGCCGGACAGGGTGTTGCCGATCTCGACGACGTCCGGGTCGCCGTTCATCGGGCCGTCGATGGACAGCAGGGCTGCCAGGCCGTCCAGGCGTCCGGCGGTACGGCGGGCCAGCTGCACGCGCCACTGCGCATACGGCACGGTGTCGAACCGGTATCCGGTCCGGGTCAGGTATTCGTGGATGGACTTCATCGGCGCGACCTGCGGGTTGTAGAACTGGTGCACGGGGTTGGCGCGCGGCGCGAGGCGGGAGAGCCGGACGATCGCGGCCGAGACCAGATCGACGGGCAGCACGTGCAGCGGAATCGGGGTGTCCTCGGGCATCAGAGCAGCGATCAGGCTCCCGGCCAGGCACAGCGCGAGCTGGTCCCGGACCCCGACCGCCCCGGTGCCGGTGGCACCGGTGATCAGCCACGGCCGGTACACCCCGACCGGCAGTCCGCGCCGGCCGGCTTCCAGGACGAGGTGTTCGCCGGTCTTCTTGCTGAGCACGTAGCCGTCGGAGGTACCCGCTTCCAGCGGCCCGGGCCGCTCGGGCAGGACGTCGCCGACCCGCATGTCGATGGTGGAGACGTAGTGCACCGGCGTGGGACGCCCGGTACAGGCCAGCCGCAGGATCTCGGTGGTACCCACGACGTTGGGGGCACGCAGCACGCGGTAGGGCAGGATGAAGTTCATGTGTGCGGCGCAGTGGTAGATGACGTCGAGGCGGTCGGCGAGTTCTGCGAAGCCGGCCTCGTCCAGGCCGAAGCGCGGCAGGGTCAGGTCGCCGGGCAGGATGGTGAGCTTGGCGGCGTCGACGTCGTCCTGGTCGTAGTCGGCGAGGTTCGCCGCCAGCCGCTCGGCCGGGTTCTCCCCGCGCACCAGGCACACGATCTCGGTGGCCCCGTGGCGCAGCAGCTCGGCGATCATGTGGCCGCCGAGGAACCCTGTACCGCCGGTGAGCAGCACGCGGCCCAGGCCGCCGTCCGGCGGCGCGGGACGTGCGGTGGCGGAGGGGACGATATCGGCGGGCAGTCGCTCGTCGCGCAGCGCGGCTTCCACGGCGCTGTCAGGCGTTCCGGGCCCGTCCGGACCTTCGAGGGCGGCAGCCAGCGTGGCGACGGTGGAGTGGGTGAACAGCGTCTTGAGCGGCACCGGCATCCCGACGGCTTCGGGCAGCGCGACGATCAGGCGCGCGGCGGTGAGCGAGGTGCCGCCGGCTTCGAAGAAGTCGTCGTGGATACCGATGTCGCGGCGGTCCAGCGCGGTGCCGAAGCAGTCGAGGATCGCCCGCTCCAGGTGAGTACGGGGACGTACAGCGCCTTCGTAGCCGCTGGTGCGCTGCGCGGTCGCGGCGAGAAGAGCCTCGGGGGTGCCGGGCAGCTCGGGTAGGCCGAGGTAGCGGTCCGGAAGAAGCCCCGGAGGTAGTACCAGTGCGAGATACCCCGCCAGGTCCTCGATCTCGCCCGGGACGTGCACCGCGACGGTCTCGCCGGCGGCAGTGTGCACGGCGGCTGAGGCGGTGACACCAGGGTGCGCGCGCAGCGCGGCTTCGAGCTCTGACAGATCCGGCGGGTCGAGGAGTTCGATCGCGCCGTTGACGAAGCGCGCGGTGCGGCCGGTGTGCAGGCGGCGCGCGCCGTCGGGCGCGGGTGTGAGGACTTCGGCGGTGCGGGCGGCTCCGCCGAGGTGGTGCAGCGGTTCGGCGGGACCGGAGATCCAGAGTTCTCCGCGCGCGCCGGGCAGCGCCGGGAGCCCGGTGAAGTCGGTGAGGCCGAAAGTGGGGACTTCCCCACTTAGGGCGCGTAGCGGGAAGACCAGATCGTGACAGATCTGGGTCGGGGCCAGCCGGTAGAACGGTGAAGCCGGCGATCCCAAGCGGACAGTCGTCGCCGGATCAATGACCGGGATCGGGATGGCTCCCAGATCGTCGCGGTCGCTGAGCAGGACCGCTGACGGTCCGAGATGCCGGGCCAGATATGGCGCCGGGGCGGTCGGATCCAGTTCGAGGAACGCGGTGCCCAGGACCTGGGCAAACCGGCGGGCGGCCTTGCGCATTGTCTCGTCGGCTATGCAGATGCCGATCGCGATGGTCTGCTTCGGGAACGCGGCGGCGATCGCTCCGACCGCCGCACCGCTGTCAGCAGCGGTGCCCTCAGTGACGAGCTCACCGATTCCGAGCACTTCGGCAGCGACGCGACGTGCTACCTCGGCACCGATCTCAATGGGAGCACCCAGTGCTGCGCCCAGAGGTAGATCGGAGAGGTGTCTGTCGAGGCTCTCCCCCATCGCCGTCAGCGCGGCGACGACGTCGTCGAGGATCCCCTCCGCCGTCGCCGGCTCGAACAGCGCGGTCGCGTAGACCAGGTTCAGCCGGAAGCCCTCGGCCGCCAGCTGCGCGTCCAGCGTCAGGTCGTAGCTGGCCACACCGCTGGCCACCGGCGCAGGGGTCAGCGTGGCGCCCTCGACGTCGACGTCCCCGGACAGGCCGTCCTGCACCGCGATCAGCACCTGCGCCAGCGGCGCGCGGCCGAGGTCGCGGGGCGGGTCGAGCTCGGTCACCAGGTGCTCGAACGGCAGGTCCTGGTGCGCGTAGCCGTCCAGGCAGGTCCGGCGGACGCGGGCCAGCAGCTCGCGCATGGTCGGGTCGCCGCTCACGTCGACCGGTAGTGCCAGCATGTTGATGAAGCAGCCGAGCAGGTCGGCGGTCTCCGGGCGGGTCCGTCCCGAGACCGGGGTGCCGATCAGGAACGCCGGCTGGCCGGCGCGTCGTGCTAGTACGCACTGGTAGGCCGCGAGAAGCAGCATGAACGGCGTCGCACCCTCGGCCCGTGCGGCGTCGACCAACGACGCGGCCGCATCGGGTCCGAGCTCGCGGGAGACCATCGCGCCGCCGAAGTCCTGCTCGGCCGGTCGCCGGTGGTCGGTCGGCAGGTCCAGCACTCGCGGGACGCCGCTCAGCGCCTGTTTCCAGTAGCCGAGCTGCTCGTCCAGGCCGCTGTCGGCCAGCGTCTCGCGCTGCCAGACGGCGAAGTCCGCGTACTGGATCGGCAGCTCGGGCAGCTCCGGCGCCGTCGCGCGCACCTCGGCGCGGTACAGCTCGGCCAGGTCCCGGACCAGCAGGTCGGCCGACCAGCCGTCGCAGACACTGTGGTGCAGCACGATGAGCAGCAGGCCCTCGTCAGCAGCGATCCGGACCAGTCCGGCGCGCATCATCGGGCCCTGCCGGAGGTCGAACGAGGACCGCGCCTGGCCGGAGGCGATCGCCTCGGCCGCGGCCCGCGCCTGCCCGCCGGGCAGGCCACTGACGTCCACGACGCGCAGCACGGTCCCGGCATCCGGCGCGATGAGCTGAACCGGCGCCGTCCCGTCGTGGTCGAACCTGATCCGCAGCACCTCGTGCCGGTCGGCCAACGCGGTCAGCGCACGGTCCAACGCGACGGCGTCCAAGTGACCGCGGACCCTCAGCGCGGCGGTGATGGTGAACGCGGCGCTGCCGGGGTCGAGTTGTTCCAGGAACCAGATCCGTTCCTGCGCGAAGGACAGCGGGAACACGTCCTGCGCGGCGGGATCGAAGACAGCGGGGTCTTCCAACGTGGTCATGACAGCCTTCTCCCGGGCTGAGCGGAATGAATGGACTGCGATGTCGGAGCAGACGCTGAGCCGCGTACGCGGCGGGCCTGCCGGGTGATCGCAGTGGTCTGGCCGGCCTCGCGCAGCAGCCGCGCGATCCCGGCGACAGTGGGTTCCACGAACACGTCACGCAGCCGCAGTTCGACCGTGAAACGTTCGCGCAGCCGCGCGGCGATGCGCGCGGCCTGCAACGAGTTGCCGCCGAGCATGAAGAAGTCGTCGTCGACACCGACCGCGCCGGTCCCGAGGATCTCGGCCCAGACTTCGGCGACGGCACTCTCGTAGGCGTCGCGCGGCGCGGTGGTCGGGCCGCTCCGCCGCCGGGACGCGGGTTCGGGCAGTGCGGCGCGGTCCACCTTGGCGTTGTCGCCGAGTGGCATCGCCGTCAGGACCATGACGTCGGCCGGGACCATGTAGTCCGGCAGCCGTCCCCGCAGGCGGCGGCGCAGATCCTCGGGGTCCAGGCTCTGCCCCGGCGCCGGCACCGCGTAGCCGATGAGGCGCGCGTCGGCACCCCGGCCCCGCAGCACCGCCGCGGCCTGGCGCACGTCCGGCTCGGCGGCGAGCGCGGCCTCGATCTCGCCGAGCTCGACCCGGAAGCCGCGGATCTTGATCTGGTTGTCGGCGCGGCCCCGGAACTCCAGCAGACCGTCGGGTCCGTGCCGGACCACGTCGCCGGTGCGGTACAGCCGCGCGCCCTTGCGCCCCGACAGCATGTCCGGAACGAACGCCCCGGCGGTCTCCGCCGCGCGGCCCAGGTACCCGCGGCCGAGTGACGCCCCGCCGACGTACAGCTCTCCCCAGACACCCGGCGGAACCGGACGGCCGTGGCGGTCCAGAACATAGAGCTCCACGAGCGGCATCGGCACGCCGAGCGGGACCCGGCTGCGGGACTGGGCCCGCTTGCAGGTCCAGCCGGTGACGGCGATGGCGGTCTCGGTCGGTCCGTACATGTGCAGCAGGTCGGCCGAGCCGTGGGTGAAGAAGGCCTCCTGGGTGGCGACCGGCAGCGTCTCGGCGCCGCACATGACGTACCGGAGCGAATCAGGGAACGTGGTCCCGGCCGCGTCGAGGGCCTCCAGGGCGAGTTCGAGCATGGAGGGCACGAAGTGGGTGATGGTGATCCCGGCCTCCTGGATCTGCTCGACCAGGTATTCGGGGTCGCGCTGGCTGCCGGGCCTGGCCAGGACGAGTTCGGCGCCGGCCAGCAGCGGCCAGAACACCTCCTTGACCGCGACGTCGAAGGTGGTGGTGGTCTTGTGCAGCATCCGGTCCGAGCCGTCCAGCGGCCAGTCCTGCTGCATCCACAGCAGGTTGTTGCAGATGGCACGGTGCTCGATCTGCACGCCCTTGGGCTTGCCGGTGGATCCTGAGGTGTAGACAACGTAGGCCAGGTGTCCCGGAGTGACCGGCACCGACACCGGCGCGGCGTCCTCGGCCTGCCACTGCGGACCGTCGATGTGAACGCGTGCGGGCTCCGGCGGCAGAACCCTGTCACCGGCGGCATCGGTGAGGACCAGGCGCGCCCCGGCATCGGCGAGGATGCCGGCCAGCCGGGCCGGCGGCTGGGCCGGGTCCAGGGGCAGGAACCCGCCGCCGGCCTTGAGGACCGCGTACTGCGCCACGACCGCGTCCAGGCTGCGCGGCAGAGCGACGCCCACCACATCATCGGGCTGCACGCCCCAGCGCAGCAGGTGCCGGGCGAGCCGGTTTGCGCGGCTCTCCAGCTCCGCGTACGTGAGGCTGGGACGCGGCTGGCCACGCTCGGCGGCCATGGAGACCGCGATCGCCGCCGGCGTCGCAGCAGCCTGCGCCTCAACGAGGGTGTGCAGGCAGGTCAACGGGTCATAGTCGGCGGGAACCAGGTTGAAGTCGCGCAGCCAGGTCTGCCTCTCCTCGGCGTTCAGGGCGCTGATCGAGGACAGCGGGCGGTCGGGATCGTCGGCGAATTCCTGCGAGATGCGCAGGAAGTGTTCAGCGAACAAGGCCATCAGTGGCTCGGGGTAGACATCGGTGTCGAACTCCAGGCCGCCGACGATGCCGCCGACGATGCCGTCGGCGGTGTCGACCAGGTTCAGGACCACGTCGAACTTGGCGGTGCGGTTCGGCACGGCCACCGGCTGGACGTCCAGGCCCGGCAGCTCCGGCACCGCTCCCGCGGTGTTGTTCAGCGCGATCATCACCTGGAACAGCGGGCTGCGCGCCGGGTCACGCTGCGGCGCCATCGCCTCCACCAGGGCCTCGAACGCGACGTCGGGGGCGGCGTAGGCGTCCAGGCAGGCCCGCCGGACGCGCATCAGCAACTCGCGCACGGTCGGGTCGCCGGAGGTGTCGGCACGCAGGACGAGGGTCTCGGCGAACAGACCGACGGCCTGTGCCGCACCGGGAGCGGTCCGGTTGGCCGCCGGCGTCCCGATCAGCAGGTCCTCCTGACCGCTGAACCGGGTCAGGGCGGTGGCGAAGGCGGCCAGCAGCACCATGAACTCGGTGACCCCGGTCTCCCGGGCCAGAGTCCTGATGCGGCCGGTCAGATCGTCGCCGACATCCAGGGGCAGGGTACGACCGTGGTGGTGGCGCTCGGGCGGCCGAGGCCGGTCCGCGGGCAGTTCCAGGGTGTGCGGGGCGCCGGCCAACTCCTCGCGGCGGCGGGTGAGCTGACCTGCGGCGCGAGAGGCGCGGGTGCGCTGCCAGGCGGCGTAGTCGGTGTGGCGCAGCGCGGGTTCGGGCAGGTCGGACCCGCTGTACGCGGCGGCCAGGTCCCGAGCCAGCACCGAGACCGACCAACCGTCGGCGACGATGTGGTGCAGCAGCAGGACCAGGATGTGCTCGTCTGCCGACAGCCGGATCAGCGTGGCCCGGAAGGGCAGCTCGCCGTCGGCCAAACGGAACGGCCGGGTCGCCTCGGCATCGACGAGGTTCGTCGCGAGTCGCGCCGCATCCGGGAAGTCGGTGAGGTCGAGCATGGTCAGCGCGGCCTCGGCAGCCGGAAGACGACGCTGAGCCGCATGACCGTCGACGTCTTCGAACACCGTGCGCAGGGCCGGATGCCGGGCCGTGAGCGTGTCGAGCGCCCGACGGAGTGCGGGCATGTCGAGCCCTCCGGTCAGGCGCGCCGCGATCGGGACGTTGTAGGCCGGCGACTCGGGTGCGTATTCGGCCAGGAACCACAGCCGTTCCTGCGCCGAGGACAAGGGGAACGGGCCGTCGCCGGGCAGGACCGGTATCGCCTCGGCCGGACCGGCCGTTCGAGCCCGGGCCCAGTCGGCCAGCGCCGTCGGCGTCGGGTGTTCGAACACCGCCGGCAGCGGGATCTCGAGGCCGAGGGCCGCGGACAGCCTGGTCGATGCGTGCGCCGCGTCCAGAGAATGGCCTCCCGCGGCGAAGAAGTCGTCCGCGGCGGTCACAGGACGTCCGAGGATGTCGGACCAGACCTGGATGACGACCGCTTCCAGGCCGTCCCGCGGGCCCATGCCCGGCGCCGGCCTCACGTGCCGTATGGGGAGCGCAGCCAGGGCGGCCCGGTCCAGTTTTCCGTGCGGCGTCAGGGGAAGCTCGGCCAGTGGCAGCACCAGATCCGGGATCAGGTAGGCGGGCAACAAGCCGCTCAGATGAGTCTTCAACGTCGACGGATCAGGGTCCTGACCCGCCACCGGGCCGGACACGTAGTAGCCGACGAGCCTTCCGTCGCGGGCGATCACGGCCGCCGCCGTCACGGCCGGATGCGTGATGAGCGCGGCTTCGGCCTCACCGGGTTCGACACGGTGGCCGCGGATCTTCAGCTGCGCGTCCGATCGGCCGAGGTGGGTCAGACGGCCGGCGTGGTCGTACCGGCCCAGATCGCCGGTGCGGTACCAGCGTCCGCCGCCGTCGGCGGGCACGAAGCGCTCGGCGGTGGCCGCGGGGCGCGCGGCGTAGCCGTGGGCCAGTCCGGCCCCGGCGAGCCAGATCTCGCCGACCGCGCCGACCGGTACCGGCGCGCCGGTGGCGGAGGCCAGCCTGAGCGCCGTGCCGGGGATGGGCCGGCCGATGCCGATGCGGTCGGGGTCGTCGATCGATGCGACGGTGGACCAGACCGTGGTTTCGGTAGGGCCGTAGAGGTTCCACACTTCGGCGCCATGCTTCAGCAGTTCCGATGCCAGGCTGGTCGGCAGCGCCTCGCCGCCGCACAGCGCACGGAAGCCCGGCCCGGGGCGCCAGCCGGCGTCCAGGAGCAGACGCCAGGTCGCCGGGGTGCCTTGCAGCACGTCACAGTCGGCTGCTTCCAGCAGGCGGGCCAGCGCGACGCCGTCGTGCGTGGTGGCCGCGTCGGCCACAGTGACGCAGGCTCCGGAGACGAGCGGGCCGAAGATCTCCAGGGCCGCGATGTCGAAGGTGAACGGGGTGACCGCGACCAGGCTGCTGCGCGCGGACAGGCCGGGTTCATGGCCGGTCATGGAGGCCAGGAAGGCGGTCAGCGCGTAGTGCGGGACGCTCACACCCTTGGGCTCGCCGGTGCTGCCGGAGGTGAACAGGATGTAGGCGAGGCTGTTCGTCGGACTCGCGGCGGGTACGTCGAAATCGGTAGACGCGGCAGGGTCGTCAGCATCCAGAGGTAGAACGGGCGCGAACGCGATGCGGTCGGCGGACTCCGCGTCCGCCAGCACCACGGCGACGTCGGCGATCTGTGCCATCCGCTTCAGCCGTGCGATGGGAGCCGCCGGGTCCAGCGGCACGTAAGCCGCCCCGGCCAGCCACGTCCCCAGCAACGCCGCGACCGTGGCGGGAGTACGGCCGGCACAGATCCCGACCGTGGTACCCGGACTCACCCCCGCCGACCGCAGCCGTTCGGCGAGCGCCGCCGTGCGCTGCCACAGGTGCCCGTAGCTCCACACCGATCCGTCCTCGGCCGCGATCGCGGGACGCCGCGGTTCGGCGGCGGCGCGGCGCGCGACGGCGGTGAGCACCGTCTCGCCGACCATCGGCTCGGATCCCCCGCCCCAGCGGCGCAGGTCCTGTGAGTCGGCGGTGGTCAGGACCGTCTCCAGGACGACGTCCGGATCGGCGGTCATCGCCTCCAGGAGGGCGATGAAGAGTTCGAGCATTCGGGACACGGTCTGGCGATCGAACAGTGCCGTGTCGAATTCGCAGAAACCGCCGATCCCGCCGAGGCCGCCGCGACCAGGCCCACCAGCAGCGGCTTCAGGACCGCCGTCGACACCGCGACGGCCGTCTTCCCCAGCACCGCCGCCGCCACGGCCGCCATCGCCACTCCGGTCATCGCCCTCGTCTCCTCGGTCGTCGTCTCCTCGGTCGTCATCGGTGAGCCACAGCGCCAGGTCGAACCGGGCGGCCGGCAACTCGGCGGCCAGCGGCCGCACGCTCAGCCCCGGCAGCTCCAGACGAGGCGGGGTGGTGTTGTTGAGCGCGAGCATCGCCTGTACGACCGGGTTGCGGGACAGATCACGCTCCGGGGCCAGCGTCTCGACGAGCTTTTCGAACGGCAGGTCCTGGTGCGCGAACGCGGCCAGGCAGTTCCGCCGCGTCCGAGCCAGCAGCTGCCGGGCGGTCGGTGCGCCGGACAGGTCGGCACGCAGCACCACGGTGTTGGCGAAGCTGCCCACGGTGCGCTCGACGTCCGGATGTGTCCGGCCGGCGACCGGGGTGCCGAACAGCACGTCGTGCTGCCCGCTGTAGGACGACAGCATCGCGGCGAACGCCGCCGAGAGCACCATGAACTCCGTGCAGCCAGCTGCGGACGCCAGGGCCCTGACCCCCGCGGCGAGGCCGCCCGGGACGGCGAACGGCACCGAGCCGCCGTCGAAGCGTTGGCGCGGCGGACGCGGCCGGTCCGTCGGCAGGTCCAGGACCAGCGGCGCGCCGTCCAGTTCGGAGTGCCAGAAGCTGGTGAGGGAGTCCAAGGCGTCCCCGGTCAGCCGGGTGCGCTGCCAGTGCGCGAAGTCCCCGTACTGGACGACCGGCCCGGCGAGGTCCCGGCCCTCATAGGCCGCGGAGAGCTCTTCGGCGAGGATCGCTGCCGACCAGCCGTCGGCGGCGATGTGGTGGACCACGATTGAAAGCACGTGCTCCTGCTCGCCGACCCGGACCAACAACGCTCGGACCGGAGCCTCGTGGGAAAGGCCGAAGGGACGGCGTGCCGTTTCGAGCAGGATTTGGTCCACCTGTTGGGAATTCGCGCTCGTGTCTACATACGGGAGGAACACCGGATCGAACACAGGTACTTGGAAGAGTTCTGCGCCGCGTTCCTCGACGACCGAGCGCAGGGCTTCATGGCGCGCGACGACCGTGTGCCAGGCCTCGGCCAGCCGCTCGGCGTCCAAGGGCCCGGTGATCCGCACCGACAGCGGCAGGTGGTACGCCGGGGAGTCCGGTTCGAGGCGCGACAGGAACCACAGGCGCTCCTGCGCGTACGACAACGGCGCCGGACGCGGTCCCGGCTCGATGGCGCCGGTCAGCGGACTCGACTCGGCCTCGGCTACGGCCTGCGCCAGCGCGGCGAGCGTGGAGCGGCTGAACACCTGGACCAGGCCGAGCGCGACACCGAGCCGTGCGGCCAGGCGCGAGACCAGGCGGGATGCCAGCAGGGAATGGCCGCCCAGGTCGAAGAAGTCATCGTCGGGGCTGATCGCGTCGGGGTCGATACCGAGCAGCTCGCCCCAGATCCGGGCCAGGGCGTCCTCGGTCTCGGTACGCGGCCGGCTCTGACCGGCCGTGTACTCGGCCCACTGCGGCGCCGGAAGCCGGGAGGGATCGACCTTGCCGTTGCGGGTCAACGGGACGGAGTCGACGGCCGCCAGGGATGCCGGGACGAGGTAGTCCGGCAGGACCGTGGCCAGCCACGACCGCAGCTCGGCCATATCGACGGAGGGATCGGCGGGATCGGCGAGGACCACGTACCCCGCCAGCCGGTTGTCCGTGGCCGACAGCCGGTGCGCGACCACCGCAGCCGCCATGACACCGGGATGCCGGGTCAGCACGGCCTCGACCTCCCCCGGCTCGACCCGGTGGCCGCGGATCTTCACCTGCGTGTCGCCGCGTCCGCGGAACAGCAGCGTGCCGTCGCCGAGTCGGCGCGCCAGATCGCCGGTGCGGTACCAGCGGGCGCCGTCCAGGCCGGGGACGAAGCGCTCAGCGGTCTGCGCGGCCTGGCCGGTGTAGCCGCGTGCCAGGCCGGGACCGCCGATCCAGATCTCGCCGATCGCACCGGGCGGCACCGGGCGGCCGTCGGTATCGCACAGGATGACGCGGCTGCCGTTGACGGCCCGGCCAATCGGGATGCTCGGCAGTGCGTCGAAGCCCGCGGTCTCGCCGGTCACGCCGGTCACGCCGCAGACCGTCACGCACGTGGTGGCCTCCGCGGGCCCGTATCCGTTGATGACGGTCAGGCCGGGTGCGGCACTCAGGGCCCGACGAACGTGCGGCACCGACAGCGCCTCCCCGCCGATCAGCACCGTGCGCAGTCCGCGTAGCGCGGCCGGGTCCTCGTCGACGATCGCGTGGAACAACGCCGTCGCCATGACCACGGCAGTGATGCCATGCTCACGGATCGCGGCGCCGATCGCCTCGGCGTTGAAGGCCAGCTCGGGCTGGACGACGCCGCGCGCGCCGTGCAGCAGGGTGCCCCAGATCTCCCAGGTGGCGGCGTCGAAGGACACCGAGGACAGCCACAGCAGGCTGCGCTGCGGGCCCAGGCCGCTGTAGTCGCCGGGCCGGACCAGGTCGACGACGCCGCGATGGGTCAGCGCCACGGCCTTGGGGCGTCCGGTCGAGCCGGAGGTGAAGATCTGGGCCGCGAGCATGTCCGGGTGCAGGAACGTACCGAGGGCGGTGTCGGGCTCGCCCGCCCAGGACTCGGGCCGGTCGATGAACAGCGTGTCGGTCGCGTCCAGGGACTCCGGACCCGGCGAAGCAGTGATCGTGTGGGCGATCCCGGCATCGGCGAGCATGAGGTCCAGGCGCTCGCGGGGATAGCCGGCGTCCAACGGGACGTACTGCCCGCCGGCCTTCAGCACCGCGAGGCACGCGACCGCGAAGTCGGCGGAACGGGGCAGGCACACGCCGACCGGGGCTTCCGGGCCCACCCCACGCCGAACAAGCGCGCGGGCGATCTGGTTGGTGAGCCGATCGAGGTCCCTGTAAGTGAGGGCGCGGTCGCCGTCGACGATCGCCGAGGAGTCCGGATACGCGGTGACCGCCGACGCGAACAGGTCGACGATCGTCTCGGCCGTCTCCGGCCGCGCAGCGACTTCGCCTTCGATGGGAGCCGACGTCACCGGAAGGTCGCCAACCGGCCGCATCGGATCGGCGGCCGCTGCCGCCAGCAAAGTCGCGAAGCAGTCGGCGAACGCTCCGACGGTAGCCACGTCGAGCAGATCAGCCCGGTACTCCCACGCGACCCGCAACGTGTCGCCGTCCTCCTCGATCAGGCAGCCGAGGTCGAACTTGGCGTCGGTGCCGTCGATCGGCAGCGGTTCGGCGTGAAGTCCGACGAACAGGTCCGCGGTGTCCAGGCGCGGCTGGACGGTGAGTCCGATGTCGAACACAGGCGCGCGACCTGGCAGCCGGACGGCGCCGGACTCGGCGACGATCCGCTCCAGCGGTACGGCCTGGTGGGCCAGGGCTTCGCGGCTGCGCTCACCAGCCTGTCCGAGCAATGACGAGAAGCCGGCGTCCGAGTCACAGACCGTGCGCAGTGGCAGAGTGTTGACGAAGCAGCCGACCAGACCGGTGGCCTCGGGACGGACGCGTCCGGAGACCGGGACGCCGATGATCAGATCCCGGACGCCGGTGTATCGGTGCAGGGTCGCGGCCAGACCGGCGTGCAGGACCGCGAACAGGGTCGTCCTGCTGGCGCGTGCCAAGGCCCGCAGCTGCTTGGTGACAGGCGCCGGGACCACGGTGTGGTGTGTCGTGGCCGGTCCGACTTCGACGGCCGGTCGAGGGTGGTCCGACGGAAGATCCAGCGGGTCCGGCAGGTCGGCGAGAGCGCACCGCCAGTATTCGACCCCTGAGTCAGCTTGTGCTCGGGCTTCGGCGCCGGCTTCCCAGACCGCGTAGTCTCCGCATTGGATCGGGAGTGCGGCGAAGGCCGGCGCGACACCGTCCCGCTCGGCGCGATAGGCCGCTGCCAGGTCGGTGAGCAGGATCGGCAGGGACCACGCGTCGGCGGCGATGTGGTGCACGGCGACCAGCAACAGGTGCTCGTCGGCCGCGACCGGCCACAGGATGGCGCGCGCCAGCGGTCCGGCCTCCAGGTCGAAGGGCTCTGCGACGGCTGCGTACAAAGCGTCCAGCGGCTCGACGCCGTGGGGCTCGCGGATCTCCAGTCGGAGGGCGGGATCGGCGTGGACCTGCTGGACCGGGATGCCGTCGATGGCGGGGAACGTGGTGCGCAGGGCCTCGTGGCGTCCGGCCACGATCGTGAGTGCACGCTGAAGCGCGGCCCCGTCGACCGCGCCGTGCAGCCGCAGGGCGGCCGGCATGGTGTAGCGCGCGCTGCGCGGGGCCATCTGGTGCGACAGCCAGATGCGGCGTTGGGCGGCGGTCGTCGGGAACGTCGTGACGCCGCGTTCGGCCTCCGCGCGCAGGCGCTCGGCCAGCTGGCGCCGGGGCGCTGACAGGTCGGTCATGCTCCACTCACCTCGTCGGTCAGCAAACGGACGATGTCGTCGGGAAGGGCGGCGAGGCGCGCGGCCAGGGCGTCGGGGTCGTCCTGGGCCCGGGGCAGGGCGGTGATCGGCGCGAACGGTGTCGCGGTCGCCGCCAGGGCTTCGGTGAGTCCTGCGACGGTGGGGTGGCTGAACAGCGCTACCACGGGTACGTCCAGACCGAGCGCGCCGCCGATCTGCAGGGCGGCCTGGGCGGCCAGCAGCGAGTGGCCGCCGAGGTCGAAGAAGTCGTCGTGGCGCCCGACCCGGCGGCCGCCGAGGAGCTTGCCGATGATGTCGGCCACGGTGCGCTCGCGGTCGTCGGCGGGCGGCTCGAAGGCCAGGGCCCGGACGGCTTCGGGCAGCGGGAGCGCGCTGCGGTCGAGCTTGCCGTTGACGGTCACCGGCCAGGCGTCGAGGACGACGACCGCCGAGGGGACCATCGGCGCCGGGAGGACAGCCCGCAGGCGCGCACGCAGGTCAGCGGGACTCAGTACGGCAGAGGTCGACAGCTCGGTGGCAGCGCTCTCGGCGACGCTGTGCCCGGTCGCGGTCGGTACTACATACCCGATGAGCACTGGCTGCCCACCGATCTGCCGCACCACCGCCAGTGCCGAAGCCACTCCCGGCTGCGCGGTCAGCGTGGCCTGCACCTCGCCGAGTTCGATCCGTACTCCGCGCAGCTTGACCTGCTGGTCGCGCCGTCCCAAAAACCTGAGATGCCCGTCAGGACGCAGCCGCACGACATCGCCGGTGCGGTACATCCGCGCGCCGGGCTGCCCGGCGAAGGGATCCGGTATGAACACCTCGGCGGTCGCGCCGGGCCGTCCGAGATAGCCGCGCGCCAGGCCGACGCCGCCGACGAACAGCTCCCCCGGCACCCCGACCGGGACCATGCGACCGGCGGCGTCGAGCACCCGGGCCGGACAGTTCTGGACCGCGTGGCCGATCGGCACCATGCCGGTGCCGACTCCATCCGGATCGAGGTCGTGGAGCGTCGCGAAAATGGTGGTCTCGGTGGGGCCGTAGCCGTTGACGACCGACAGGCCCGGCCGGCTGGCGACGATGCGGCGTAGCAACGGTTCCGGCGTAGGCTCAACGCTCACGATGAGCCGACGCAATGACGTGCGCGAGATCGACTCTTCCAGCGCGGCGAGCGCAAAGGGCGGGACGTAGGCGTGGGTGATGCCGCGCTCGACAAGCCAGTCGATGTACTGCTCGGCGTGCGGCCGGATAGCAGCCGGAACCACGTCGACGGTCGCGCCAGCACGCAGAGCACCGAAGATCTCGAACACTGATACGTCGAAGCCGCCACTGGTCCACCACCCGCAGACGTCCCCGGCCTCGCACGCCAGCTCATCGAGAAGGTTGACGACTCCGGTGTGGGTGACGCACACGCCTTTCGGCTCGCCGGTGGAGCCCGAGGTGTACATGACATACGCGGCGTTGTCCGAACGCCCCGCCTCGGATGGTGCATCCAGGACGACCACCGGCTCGGCCGGATCCATCTGCTGCCCCGGCCCGATGAGCAGCCTGATACCGGCGTCCTCGGCCAAAGCGACGCGGCGTGCCGTGGGGTGGTCGGGATCCAGGGGCACGTAGGCCGCACCGGCTTTCAGGACCGCGACAGCCGCGGCGATGAACTCGGCAGAGCGATCGGCCACCACGCCGACCCGATCCTCCGGACCGATCCCGAGCTGATGCAACCGGTTGGCCAGGGTGTCGCTCCAGCGCTTGAGGCGCGCGTACGAGATGTCACGTTCGCCGTCCCGGATCGCGACGGCTTCCGGAATTCGCAGTGCGTGTCGGTCGACCGCAGCCTGTATCAGTTCCTCAAGCACTGACACCCGGGCTGCGCTCACGTCGACTCGTTCGGCCGGTGAGCGCAGATCGATCCGTTCCGCTGTGGTCGCGGGGTCGGTGACGGCGGCGGCGAGCAGCGTCGTGAAGTGGTCCATGAAGCGCACGGCGGTGTCGGCGTCCCACAGGGCGGTGTCATAGGTCAACGCACAGCGCATGGTCTCGTCGGTCCTGGCCAGCTCCAGCGAGACATCGAGCTGGGAGCCGGTGACCACGACGGGTCGCGGCGTGACGTGCAGGTCGCCGATGTCGGCCGAACCGGCTTCGAGCAGGACCGATGCGAGCGGATCACCAGCCGGTCCCTGCTGGAGCGCGAACAAGGTCTGGAACAGGGGGCTGCGACCGGGGTCGCGATCCGGATGCGCCATCTCGACCAAGCGGGGCAAAGGGATCCGCTGACCGGCCAGCGCCTCCCGCACCCGGGACGCGACGTGACGGATCGTCTCGGTGAACGTGGCATCGGCGGCGAGCTCGCACCGCACCGGCACGACGTTGACGGCCAGACCCAGCACGTCGGCGGTGTCGGCGGTCAGCCGTCCCGGCGCGGGCGCGCCGACGACGAGGTCGGTAGCGCCGCTGTAGGCGTGCAGGAGCCAGGCATACGCGGCGAGCAGGACGGTGTAGGGCGATACCTGCTCGGATGCCGCAACCGCATCAACGCCCCGTACGACCTCCGGCGGCAGATCACGAAGATGACGGGCACCCCGGAAGCTCTGGACCGCCGGCCGCGGCCGGTCAGTGGGCAAATCGAGCGGTTCGGGCGGGTCGGCCAGGCGTTCACGCCAGCGGTCGAGTGCGAGGCGCGCCTCGGTGGTAGCACGGTAGGCCACTTCGCTGTGGACTGCGGCGGCCATGGTCGGGGCGACGGCCGGCGACGCCTTGGGCTGGTCGCCGAGCAGCTCACGGACCAAGGCGGTCAGCGACCACAGATCCGCGACGATGTGATGGACCGCGAGGGCCAGGAAGTGCCGGTCACCGGCCTGGAAATGGCGGATCCGCCACAGCGGTCCGGCTTCCAGGTCGAACGGTTCGTCGATCAGGGCTTGGACCGCGCTGTCCGCGCTGTCCACGCTGTCCGCGCTGTCCACGTCGGTGTCGAGGACGATCGACGCCCAGCTAAGTGGGGACTCCCCCACTTTTCGATAAGGCTCGCCGTCGCGGACGCCGAAGCTGGTGCGCAGGGCGGCGTGGCGGGCGATCGCGGCGTTCAGGGCTTCGGCGAAGCGATCGGCGTCGAATGGGCCTGATATCTTTACGGCATGGCCGAGGTGATAGGCCGTCGAGTCCGGAGCCAGGCGGTGCAGGAACCACATCGCACGTTCGCCCTCGGTCAGGGCATCGGTCGGCGGGGCGGCCTGCTCAGCCGTGAAGGGAATCGCCGAGGCAGCCAGGGTCCGTACATCGGCACCCGCCATCAGATCGCGCAGGTTCAGCCGCAGGCCGGCATCCTCGGCACGCACCGCCAACTCGGCAGCCTTAACCGATTCAAGCCCGAACGCCGCCAGAGGTAGATCGGGGCGCAACTCCTGTTGTCCGATCCCCAGCACCCCCGCCGCCAGCTCGCGCAGCGCATCGGCAACCGCCAGGCCTGCGCCGCCCTCGGACAACGGTTCAGGATCAGCTTCCGTTCGTAGTTCGGGGTCGTCGTCGAACAGCACCGGCAACTCCCCCGCAGCCAGCGCCCGCCGGCACTCCGAGCGCCGCACCTTCCCGCTCGACGTCTTCGGCAGCCCGCCCTTGCCCAGCAGCACGACCCGGCTCACGGCCACGCCGTACTCCCCCAGCACCGCCGCCCGAACGGCCGCGGCGATCTCCGCCAGCGGCAACGGCTTCGGCCCCTGGACCTCGTGCACCACCGCAAGCTGTTCCTCGTCTCCGGCCTCGACGCCGATCGCGGCGCCGCATCCGGGGCGCAGCGCGGCGTGGGCGCGTCCGGCGGCGAGCTCGACGTCGTCCGGGGCGATGTTGCGTCCGCGCACGATGATCAGGTCTTTGCGACGCCCCGTGACGAACAACCCGCCCTTGTACAGGAACCCGAGGTCTCCGGTACGGACCCGACCGCCTGCGAACACGTCGGCGTCGCGGTCGCCCCAGTACCCGGCGGCCACCGACGGTCCCGAGACCGTGATCTCGCCGACCATCCCCTCCGCGGCCGGCGAGCCGTTCGCCGGGTCGATGACCGCGACCGTCGCGTCAACCGGCGGTGTCCCGCAGGACACCAGCAACCGGGACGTTCCGCCGTCCTCGCCCGGGACCGCGCGGCCCGTTGCCAAAGCCTCGGCCTCGAAGGCCGTCACCTCGGGATCGGTGTCGAAGCGCACGCCGGTGACCATGAGGGTGGCCTCGGCCAGGCCGTAGCACGGGAAGTAGGAACGAGGCCGGAACCCCGCTGGCCCAAAGGCCTTCGCGAACTCCTCCAACGTCGCCGGCCGCACCTGCTCCGCGCCGGTGAAGGCGACGGTCCACCGGCTCAGGTCCAACGTCTCGCGCTGGGCCGGCGTCGTCTTGCGCACCGCGAGGTCGTAGGCGAAGTTCGGCCCGCCGCTGGTGGTAGCACCGTAATCGGAGACGGCGCGCAGCCACCGCATGGGGTCGCGCAGGAAGCTCAGCGGGGACATCAGCGTCACCGGGAACCCGGCGAACACCGGCTGCAGGATCCCGCCGATCAACCCCATGTCGTGGTACGGCGGCAGCCAGATCACGCCGCGGCTGGAGTCGGTGTGGCCGAAGCGGTCGCGGATGAAGCCCGAGTTGTGCAGCAGGTTGGCGTGGGTGACCACGACGCCTTTGGGCTGTCCCGTGGAGCCCGATGTGTACTGCAGGAACGCGATCCGCTCCGGGTTGTGCCGCACCCTCGACCCATCATCGAGTTCTGCGACGGTGTCGGTGGCGATCCATTCCGCCTGAACGCCGGTCTCCCGCAGCACCGGTTCGAGCAGATCCCGAGCGAGATCCAGGAACGCCGCCTCGGTGAGCACCGCCGCCGGTGTGGCGTCGGCGGCAATCCCCGTGAGCCGCGTGGCCTGCCGCGCGTCCAGCGGCGGATAGGCCGGGACCGCGATGACACCGGCGTACAGGCAGCCGAAGAATCCCGCGACGTAATCGGGCCCCGGCGGATACAGCAACAAGGCACGCTCCCCGGCGCCGCAGGTGTCGGCGAGCGCCGCCGCGATGGCGCGGGCGCGGGCGTCCAGTTCGGCGTACGTCAGCTCGGTCGCGATACCGTCGTCGCCCAGGAAGGTCAGGGCTTCCCGGTCCGGCTGCTCGGCGCCGCGACGGATGAGGAGTTCGGCGAGGGTGTCCGGAGTCGTCATACGGACCTCAGGGTGTTGAGGCGGGATCGTTCCAGCTGTTCCAGCACTCCGACGGCCTTGGCCGCGCTGTCCGCGCTCATGCGCAGGCTGACCACGTGTTCGCCGTCGAACTTGGCGCAGACTCGCTTGTGGGCGTCGTAGGTGCCCTCGACCGCGGCGATGAAGGCCTCACGGCGCGGGCCCAACCGGCCCTCCAGCGTCGGGAAGACCTCACGCAGCTCGCGGAAGCGGCGGATGAGCAGGTCGTGGTCCTCGGACATGACACCGGACAGGCCCACCGGCAGATATGGCGGTGCCATGGCCGGACGGACGGCGCCGCCGTAGTGGTGCGGTTGGAAGTCCGAGGCGAAACACATCGCGTCGCTGGAGGCCGTCATGACGACGGTCGCGAACGCCAACGCCTCGTCGGCTTCCCCGGTCCGCCCGGCGTTCACCGCGGCCTGGAAGCAGCCCAGGCCCAGCACGATGGCCTGGATCAGAGGGAAGAAGACATGGTGGCCGCTGCGCCAGCGCCGGTGCGGGTCCAGCGCGTCGGCGCCGACCGGTACCGGGGTGGGCCGGGGCTCGCCGATGGGCAGCCCGAGCAGATAGGCGACGGTCGCCTCGATGCCGTGTCGCAGCCGGCCCCATTGCTCATCGTCCAGCGTCGTGCCGCAGCGTGCGGCCTCGCGCAACATGGTGCGGTAGCCGACAAGAACACAGTGCGCGAGCAGTTCGGTCGTGGCGTCGGTGGCGCGGAACACCCCGAAGAAGCCGTCGTGGATGGCGAAAAGCCGTTCCTTGCGCGGCAGGCCGTCGGAGAACGCCGATCGGTCGATCTTGACGCCGGCCGGACGGATCGGGATCTGCTCCAACCGCGCCAGCAACTCGGCCTCGCTCAACGCCCGCGCGGCGACCAGTGGGCCGAGCTCGGCGACAGCGTCGGTGACCGGCCCCGATCGCAGGGAGGCGACGTCACCGGGCAGATACACCGGACGCAGCATCACGAGCTTCACGAGGCGGCCTCCGGGGTGGGATCCGCGGCGGGATCCGCGGCGGGATCCGGCAGCCCGGCGCGGTCGAGCTTGCCGTTGGCGTGTCGGGGCAGCGCCGCCAGCCGCACGATCCGCGAGGGCAGGAACGAGGCCGGCAGCCGCGGAGCCAGGTGCGCGCGGACCGCGACGTCGGAGAGCCGGGCGCCGGGGACCAGGGCGAGGTACGCCACCAGCACCGGCTCGCCGGCGACGGTCCGCAGCGCGGCGGCGGCCTCGACGATCTCCGGATGGGTCCGCAACGCGGCCTCAAGCTCGCCGAGCTCGACCCGGTGGCCGCGGACCTTGACCTGGGAGTCGGCCCGGCCGTGGAACTCCAGCAGCCCGGATTCGGTCCGGCGCACCAGATCGCCGGTGCGGTACATCCGCGCGCCGAAGGCCGCGGGGTCCGGATCGGGAAGGAAGCGCTCGGCGGTCAGACTCGGACGGAGCTGGTAGCCGCGGGCGACGTTGCCGCCGCCGAGGTAGAGTTCTGCGATCCCGTCGTCGACCGGGGCGAGGTCGTCGTCCAGCACGTGGGCTGTGGTGCAGGCGATGGGGCGGCCGATCGGTACGCGCCCGCCCGGCAGGTCCGCCTCCGTGCGCACCAGGTGGGTCGCGGCCCAGACGGCAACCTCGGTGGGCCCGTAGTTGTTCTCCAGCACGCACTCCGGCAGCAGCGCCCGGTGCCGGGCCACCAGGGCCGGCGGCAGCACCTCGCCGCCGACGATCGCGCAGCGCAGGCTGGCCAGCGGCGTCGGGTCCGCGCCGAGGATCAGGTCGTAGAGCGCCGGCGTGCAGTCGGTGTGGGTGGCGCCGTAGAGCTGGATCAGTTCCCTGAGCCGCCCTGGGTCCCGGTGGTCGCCGTCCTGCGGGATGATCAGTGTTCCGCCGCTGGTCAGCGTCCACCACAGGCCGACACCTGAGGCGTCGAACGAGAACGAGATCGGCAGCAGGAACGCCTCGGGCCACGGCCGGTCGGGCACCTGCTGGGCCAGCGTGGCCAGCGCGAGCTGCCGCTGGGTGACCATAACCCCTTTGGGAACCCCAGTAGAGCCCGAGGTGTAGAGCACGTAGGCCAGGTTCTCCGAGGTCGCGGCGGCGGCCGGCGGCTCGTCCGACAGCGGGCCGTCGCCGTCGCCATCCCCGTCCACGGCGACCAGGCGGCGCGGACCGACAGGCACCTGGCCCAGCAGTCGTCCGGAAGCCACCACCACGTCCACGCCCGACTCGTCGAACATCAGAGCCCTGCGCTCTTCGGGAAGCGCGGGATCGACGGGGACGTAAGCGGCTCCTGCCTTCAGCACCCCGAGCAGCGCCACGACGGTGTCGGCACTGCGGTCGGCGACGACGCCGACCCGGTGCTCGGGGCGGACGCCCTCGGCGAGCAGGCTGTGCGCGAGGCGGTTGGCCCGCCGGTCGAGCGTGCGGTAGTCGAGGACGACGTCCCCGGCGATGACGGCGACCGCCGTCGGAGCCTTCGCCGCCTGCTGCTCGAACAGCTTGTGCACGAAGCCGTGCCGGTCGACGGACTGCTCGGGGAAGCCGTGGTTCAGAGGACAGGCCTCGTACATACTCCCGCCGTCGGCATCGGTGATGTAGTACTGCTTCCACTCGAAGTTCGACGGGTCGCCGTAGTCGCCCATGAGCGGGTGCGGCTCGACGGTGTCCCAGGCCTCCAGGCGCTCGCGGATCCTCCGCCGGGCGACGATCCCGGCCGGGCTCCCGCCCTCGATGCCCGCGAAGACATTGCGCGGCTGGAACAACATCACCAGCCCCGGCCCCAGGTTGCGGCTGCGTCTGGCGAAGTGTGTCGGGGCCGCGGCGAAGACGAACATCGGCACGCCGTGGAAGGAGAACTCCCACCGGTTGTGCTCCGGCGCGAGCGGGATCTCATCCGGCCACGGTCGGTCGTCGAGGTCGCACAGAGAACGCAGCACCGTCCAGAAACGGCGGCCGTGCGCGGCGTGGTCGGCGCCGGGCTCGGGGGCGAAGAACGCTGACAAGGCCATGCGCCGGTGTGCGAAGGGGCGGGTGGCGTCCAGGAAGGCGGCGAGGTCGTCACGCAGGGCCGACAGGTCGCCGTCGGCGGTGATCCAGGTCCCGAACAGCTCGCCGAGGTGCAGGGCGTTGCGGCCGAAGTGACAGGGGTACTCGTCGTGGCCGACGTCGGCCCGGAAGACCTCCAGCGCCGGGACCAGCCATTGCGGCGCGTCCTGCGGCAGCTCGGTGCGGTCGGTGCGGAACAGCCGCTTGCCGGGGATCTCCGGCAGCAGCGCGCCGATATTCAGCTCAGCCATAGCGGTGGTCCAGATCGGCGTTGATCACCGGCTGGTGGTAGACGCATTCGCCGGAGAGGACGACCGAGCCGTGCAGACGGTGCTTGGGGATGAAGAGCTTGTCGCCGGGGCGGAACTTGTGGGTGCCGGAGAAGCAGTTCCAGAACTCCATCTCGCCGCTCTCGATGACCAGCAGCCGGTCGTCGTCGTGGACGTGCGTGGTGGAGCACTCCTCCCAGGACTCCACGAAGGTGTCCAGGGCGACCGGGATGTGGTGCTCGTCGATGGCCGCCTGCAGGCGCTCGGCCTTGGCCTTGTAGGCCGGAGCGCTGTCGATCCAGCGCAACTGGATGGACAGATCGTCGTGATGGACGTCGAGCAGCAGCGCGTATTCGCGGGCGCCCCGATCGAAGGCGGCCAGGGCCTGCGGTCCGAAGCGGTGGGCCAGCGGCTCCAGGATGGTGCGGGTGATCTCGTCCAGCGCCGCGGCGGTCTCGGCTTCGGCGCTCGCACCGGCGGGGGCCAGCGCGGCCTCGGTGGGCGCGGTGTCGGCGGGTCCGGCAGGGCCGGCGAGCTCGGCCAGGCATGCGCCGTGCCCGCCGATCAGGGCCAGCGAGTCCAGGGTCCGCACGCACATGGCGCCGAGGAACTCGAAGACCCGTCCGTGATCGCGCGCCGTGGCGTTCAAGTAGTTCATCGCGGCCAGCGTCGAGGGCAGGTAGTACTGGTAGTAGCGGTGCGGTTGGAGACCGAAGCCGCAGGCGTCCATGACCGTGCTCAGGACGGCGTCGACCGGGTGCGTCTGGCTGCGGCCGCTTGTCAGCGCCGCCAGCGCACCCGCGCCGGTGCCGTCGGCGGCCGGGACCATCACAGGGCTGACTCGAAGCGGTGCGTTGATGGTGCCGGCCAGCAGCTGGACGGCGGTCATCTTCGCGGCCTCGTCAGCCGCACCGGCCTCGGCCACCAGTCCCAGTACTTCCTCGGCGGCCCGGCCGCGCTGCTCGGCGATGCCGACGAGCACTTCGGTCAGGGTCTTGACGCCCGGGTCGGCGGCGTCGGCGGTCTGCTCGGCGACGGTGTCGTGGACGAACCCGAAGACGTGGTCCTCCAAAAGCGGCCGCACCAGCTCGCCGAGGATCCGGTTGCGCACGCCGTAGAACAGCCGGTATTCCTCCCAGCGCTCGGGAGTCATGTTCTCGGCGAACATCGGCTTGGCGGTGTCGTTGATGTTCAACAGCATCCGGTGGCCGATCAGCGCCGACAGCCGGGAGGAGTCGGCGCGGCCGAAGGGACGGTCGAAACGCAGGAAGCTGAGATCCTCGGGGCGCACCGGCCGGCGGTAGGGATCGTCGTCGATCTCCAACTCCTCGAACCGCGCACTGCGGAACAGCGGGTTCGCGCAGTAGACGCTCAGATAGTCGGCCAGCTCGGCGGCGGAGAACTCGGCAGGGAGTTCTGCGGAGTACTCGCCGGGCTTCGTCTTGGGAATCAAGGTCACGGTGTCCCCCTTGCGGTGTCTGCGGACGGTTCCACGTCACGGCCGACGGGCCCTGACCCCCGCTACGAGATGCATGTTCACCAGGGGTTATGACAGACAGCAAGGATTTGCCCACTAGTGGCCAACATCGGTGGACCGCCACAGGTTGGCGACTTGTGGTCATCCTCCGAACCCCTTGACAGTCGCCAGCTGGGCCCTTGCCTTCTAAGCGTTCTTATACGGTTCGCAATCGGGGAAGTCCGCAGCGCTTCGGGCGTTGACCGAATGGTCATGATTCGAGTTAATGCACACGTCGGCTGCCCGCACTGGTCCAGGCCACCTGCGGCAGAGCCGCTGCCGGATCGGGCCCGGCGGCGGCGCGCCACAGGCGTTGGCGCACCCGGCTTCAGGCGAGCGAGCCCGGGCCACGGGGGTCGCAGGCGCACCGGATCCGCCCATCTGGGAGGGGTTGCATCGATGTTCGGGGGCGTGAATGTCCCCATGGCGGAATTGGCGGCCGCCATGGATCCGACCAACAGTCCGGACCTGGCCGCACGGCTGCACGCGGCCGTCGACGCCGTGCTGGGGCGGTACGACCGGGAGCACGACCTGGCCCGCGCGGACCGGGAGATCCTCGACTGCTTGGACGAGGTCGAGGAGTCCGTCCTGAAGAACCCGCCGGAGACCGGGCAGCTGCTGCAGATCCGCAGGATGCCGCGCCAGACGCCGAAGGCGGTCGGCACGCTGGTCGCCGGGGCCGACTGGGTGGCGGCCGACCCGTCGGCGCCGGCGGGAACCCGGCAGCAGCCGGGGGTCGAGGTACGCACTCTGCCGGGGCTGACGACCTGGATGGCGGTGATCGACTCGGCAGCCGTGGTCCTGCCCAAGCGCCACGACCGGACGGGACGGGAGCGTACGGTGTCGCGGTCGCCGGCCGTCGTCGCCGTCGCCACCTGGGCGTTCCACCACGCGCAGATCGCGGCGGCCCCGAGCCTCAACGGCGGAACGCAGTTGTCCCAACTGGAGGTGCGTATCCTGCGTTGCCTGTCGGCGGGGTTGAAGGACGAGCAGGCCGCGCGCCGCTTGGAGATCTCGGTCCGCACCTATCGGCGGCGGGTGACGGCCTTGTGCGACCGGCTGCACGCCTCGAGCCGGTTCGAGGCCGGGGTGGCGGCCGCCAAGCGCGGGCTCGTCTGAGGCGCGGCAAGGTGTCGATCAGGGCGCCGGGGTGGCGGATCCCGGGTGCGCCCGCGCGCCCTCTGGTCACAGGGCACTGCGATTGCTATGCACATGAGCGTGAACCGACACGAAGGATCCCTTGCCGCCCGCGCGGGACTGCGGGTCCTCCGGCTGTTCGGGCTGCCCGACGTCCCCGCCGACATCAGACCTCTGATTGCCGCGACGGCGGTCCAGGGACTGGCGACGTCGGGCTTCTCGGCGTACGTCACGATCTGGGCGATCCAGCGGCTGCACGCCGCGGCGGGGGCCGTGGGGATCGCGCTGTTCATCCGGGCCGCGTCCGGAATCGGGTCCGGCTACCTGGGCGGACGGCTGTCCGACCGGCGCGGGCGGCGGCCGGTGATCATCGCGAGCTGGCTCGCGCAGGCGGTGTGCATCGCGGCGTTCACCCTGGCCGGGGACCACGTGCTGGTCGGGCTGGCCCTGATGGTCGCCTTCGGCCCGCTCGGCCCGCCCGGCAGCGCGGCGTCCTCGGCGCTGATCGCCGACGCGGTCCCGCCTGGCGAGCGCAAGTCGGCATTCGCCTCGATGCGGGTGCTGCGCAGCATGTCGGTGATCCTGGGACCACCCGGCGCGGCGCTGCTGGTGGCGGTCGGCGGCTGGCCGGCGATGTTCGGCGGACTGGCCGCGTTCAGCCTCGCCGCGGTGCTCATCGCACGGGTGCTGATCCACGATCCGCCGCGCCGAGACCACGACCACGCCGCTGCCGACAAGCGGGCAGCCGACCGGGGACTGTGGCGCGACGGGACGTTCCTGCTGTTCCTGTCATCCATCACGCTGATCACGCTGACCCTGGCGGCCACGGACCGGTTCCTGCCCGTGGCCGCCGTGTCGTCCTATCACCTGCCGGTCTCGGCATGGGGCGCGCTGGTGGCGTTGAACCCGGTGTTGATCGTGCTGTTCCAGGCCCGCGCGACCCGCCTCGGCGACCGGCTGCCGCGCCAGGCGCTGGTGATCGTGGCGGCGACGCTCACCGGCGGACCGTTCCTGCTGTTCCTGCTCGACACGTCGGCGGCGATGATCGCGGCGGTGGTGGTCCTGTCGACCTTCGGCGAGATCGCCTGGACGCCGACCGCCCAAGCGCTGGCCGCCGACCTGGCCCCGGCCCCCCAGCGCGGCGCGTACCTCGGTGCTTTCGACGGCTCGGTGTCGCTGGCGTACGCGGTGGGGCCGTTGGCCGCACTGGAGATCCATGCGAACGCGAGCGATGCGGTGGTGTGGTGGAGCGGGGCCGGGGTGGCGGCGGCAGGGGCGGTGCTGGCAGCGGTGGCGCTACAGCGGACGCCGGATCCGCAGGGAGCAGATGACGCAGTGGTCGCAAGAACCTGATGCTGTGCTGTCCGGTACGGGAAAAGCCTTCTCAGCAAAGTCGCGCCTGAGAGTGTGCCTGGCGCGTGGGCGGAGGTGTGCGGGGTGGTGCTCCATCACCTCCTCGGGCGACCGGCCCCGGCCCACGCGGAACGCACGAATGGCAGCCTGGGAGGCCATCTCGGCCGAGGGCCGTCGGCGGCCTACCGCTGCGCCCGCGGCGGACGCTGGATGGAAACCGGCTTCAGGCGGCGGCTCGAGCGGGTCGTGGCGCCTGGGTGCGGGATGCGGCGTTTGCCTGCGTGGTACGGGTCGCGTGCGCGGGGCGCCTCCGCCGGTTGCGTCCTGCGCCGGTGGCACCGTTGTACCGGGGGCGTTCGATCACTGGGTTGGGGATCGTGATGGCGATCCCGGTGGGGACGCGGGCCCCGGTGATGTCGGCGAGTTCGGCATCGCCGGAATGGACATGGGCGGTGTGCGGGGTGATGCCCGCGGTGGCCATCATGCGGGTCACTTCGCGGCGCTGGGTGGGCAGGACAAGGGTGACCACGGTGCCGGATTCGCCGGCGCGGGCGGTGCGGCCGCCGCGGTGCAGGTAGTCCTTGTGATCGGTGGGCGGGTCGATGTTGACGACCAGGTCCAGGCCTTCGATGTGGATGCCGCGGGCGGCGACGTTGGTGGCGATCAGCGCGGCCACCTGGCCGTTGCGGAACTGGTCCAGGGTGCGGGTGCGCTGGGGCTGCGACTTGCCGCCGTGCAGGGCCGCGGCCTTCACGCCGCTGGCCAGCAGGTCGCGCACGAGGCGGTCGGCGCCGTGGCGGGTGTCGGTGAACATGAGCACCCCGCCATCGCGGGAGGCGATGTGGGCCGCGGCCGTGCTCTTGTCGCTGGTGCCGACGTGCAGGAGGTGGTGCTCCATCGTGCTGACCGAGGCCGCCGAGGGGTCCACCGAGTGCGTCACCGGGTCGCTGAGGAACCGGCGCACCAGCCGGTCGACGTTGCGGTCCAACGTCGCCGAGAACAGCATCGTCTGCCCGCCCGGAGCCACCTGGTCCAGAAGCTCGGTGACCTGCGGGAGGAAGCCCATGTCGGCCATCTGGTCGGCCTCGTCCAGGACGGTGACCCCGACCTGGTCCAAGTGGCAGTCGCCGCGCTCGATCAGGTCCTTGAGACGCCCAGGTGTCGCGACGACGACCTCCGCGCCGCGCTGGAGCGCCTGCGCTTGGCGGCTGATCGACATCCCGCCGACGACCGTCGCCAGCCGGAGCCGAACCGAGTGCGCGTAGGGCGTGAGCGCCTCGGTGACCTGCTGAGCGAGCTCGCGGGTGGGGACAAGGATCAGAGCCAGAGGCCGCCGGGGCTCAGCCCTGCGTCCGGCAGTGCGGGCCAGCAGCGCCAAGCCGAAGGCGATGGTCTTGCCCGAACCCGTACGGCCACGGCCCAGTACGTCGCGGCCGGCCAGCGAGTTCGGCAGGGTCGACGCCTGGATCGGGAAGGGCTGGGTCAGCCCCTTGCGCACCAGAGTCTCCAACAAAGCGCTGGGCATGTCGAGCTCGTTGAAAGCAGCGACGGCGGGCAGCGCGGGCGTGGTACTGACGGGAAGGGCGAACTCGCCCTGCCTGGCAGAGCCCTGGCGGCCTGACCGGCCGCCGCCGGAACGGCGGCCGCCTTCCGGCGAGCGGTACCCGCCCCGGCCGGAGCCGCCATCGGACGAGCCGGAGCCGGAGCCCGAGCGGTAGTTGGAGCCGGACCACGGGTTGGAACTGCGCTCGGCAGAGGAGCGACTGGAACGGATCATGGAGTGGACCTTCCTCGAAGGGCGCGTGTCGAGGAAGGTCCGGGCCGCGGCGCAGCCGCGGGGAAACCATCACGAACGAGCCGGAAAAGACGTGGAGCGTGGGCGGTCGAAACGTTCGGCGCGCCACCTACGGTCGGCGCACGCCCACAACGACAGGGAGTGGAGAAACCTCGAACCGCACTCGGAACACGAGGAGAACAGTTCGGTGGGCGCGCCCCAGATACAGCGCGGGGCGCGTGGTGGGGGCCGGTCGCCGGTGGCGGAGCCGACGGCCCTGACGTGCCGGGCCGGATGGAGCTCAGATGGGGTTCTTTGCCCGAGCCGGGCGCGAGCACGGCGCAGGAAAGATCTTCGCGGCAGTCGCCGCGGGAAAATCAGATCGGGCGGATGTTCTCGGCATGCGGGCCCTTGGGGCTCTGCGCGATGTCGAACTCGACCCTCTGGCCCTCAAGCAGCTCGCGGAAGCCGTCGGCGCTGATGTTCGAGAAGTGGGCGAACACGTCAGGGCCGCCACCGTCCTGCTCGATGAAACCGAAGCCCTTTTCCGCTTTGAACCACTTCACGGTACCAGCAGCCATATATGCGTTCTCCTTGGTGGGGTCTGTGCCGAAACCCGCGCTGCGCGCGTTTCGCGCCGCCGCGATGACCTCCAGCCCGGAAACAGCACCGGGAAAACAAAGATGCGCCTGTCAGCTACAACCGGCAGGCGCACACAAGTACATGGGAACCACAACTGCAACAGCCATGACTGTAGCATCCGCGGGCTCCATCGGGGCGTGTCTTCGACAGAAAGTCGACCACGCTTTGCCGCCGCAGTGGCCAGGGGCTGTACATGGATCCCAGTGTGGCCGGGTATCCCGCGACCGCCTCGCAGGCGATCTCCCTCGCCCAGCGCACCGGACTCCGCCGGCCGCGCGCCACCTGATCGGCCTACACGATCCGGGCGCCCGCGTAGCAGCCCGGTGGAACTGGCGGGACTGCGCCCTCCGATCCCCGCAGGCCGCTATCGCACCTGCTCAGGCCATATTCGGCAGGGCGAATCTCGGCAACACTCCGCGCGTGAAGGCCACCTCACGACACCACACCTCCGACGTCGACGGGCGAAAATCTACCGCGACGGGAGTAGACATACGCCACCTACGTGGGTAGTGTTCCTGTCGTAACCACAGCAAGCGAAGACACGCGGCAGACACGAACTGGCGCGAAGCAGTGGCAGGACGGCAATGGGGTTCCGGGGCCAGCAGTGCTGGTCGGCGCCGGAGCCGACGGCCGGGCCAGATGAGGCCCGGGGCTGCCGAGCAGTACCACAAGTGAAGAAGCAGTAACCGATTGGCAGGACACGAAGAAAAGAGGAGCGAACACCATCAGGATCGCCCAGGCGCAGGTCAAGTCTGGGTGGGCAGGTCAATCCCCGGATGGGAAGGTGATTTCCGGTCACTCGTCCGAGATCCCCGCTGTCGGCCGCGTCACGCGGCCCCGCGGAAACAGTAAGCCGGTGTTTTCAGCCGGTAGGTAGATGGTGTTGAACCCCCCCAGGGCCCGGTGCCGTACGGCACCGGGCCCCTCCTCGTGTCCTGCCACCAGAGCAGACTTCAAGAGGTGCATGTGCCAGGCAGTACCGGCTCCACCCCGGCCGACCGGCTGGACGACGACGATTACCCCGCCTACACCATGGGCCGGGCCGCCGAGATGATCGGCGCCACCCCCGCGTTCCTCCGCGCGCTGGGCGAGGCACAGCTGATCACCCCACTGCGCTCCGACGGCGGCCACCGCCGCTACTCCCGCTACCAACTGCGCATCGCCGCACGCGCCCGCGAACTGGTGGACGCCGGAACCCCCATCGACACCGCCTGCCGCATCATCATCCTGGAAGACCAGCTCGAAGAAGCCCAACGCCTCAACGCCCAGCTCCGCGGGACCGACAACGAGTGACCCCGGCCGCCCCGGGACCCGACCACGGACTGGCGCTGGTGCTACATCGACGAGGCCTTTGTATGAGTACCGCAACCGAGACGCCGGACCTCGACGGCGCGTTCCCCCGGCTGACCGACTCGCAGATCGCCGTCCTCGCCGCACGGGGCGAACGCCGCCCGGTCCAGGCCGCAGATGTGCTGTTCCGGGCAGGGGAACCTGTCGGCCACTTCTTTGTCGTGCTCGCCGGCCTGGTCGCGATCATCGACGACTACGGCGCGGACGAGCGCGTCGTCCGGGTGCACGGTCCGGGCCGGTTCCTGGGCGAGATCGGGCTGTTGGAAGGTCAGGCCTCGTTCCTGACCGCGGTGGTGCGCGAACCCGGCGAGGTGCTGGCGGTCCCCGTGGCCGAGCTGACCGGACTGCTGGCCCGCGAGCCCGAGCTCGGCGACCTGGTGCTCCGGGCCTATCTGAACCGTCGCTCGCTCCTGCTCGGGGAGGGCACCGGACTGCGGATCATCGGCTCGGCGTACTCCCCGGACATGCGCCGGCTGCTGGCCTTCGTCGCCCGCGACCGTCTCCCGCAATCGTCTCCCGCATCGCTGGATCGACCTGGAGCAGGACAGCGGCGCCGAGGCCCTGCTGCGCAGGTTCGGGGTGGCCGCCGCGCAGACCCCGGTCGTGATCTGGGGCGGCGACAAGGTGTTGCGCAATCCGACCAACGCGCGCGTGGCCGAGCTGGTCGGGCTGCGGGCGCCGATGCCGCAGGACGCGGTCTGCGACCTGCTGGTCGTCGGCGCCGGCCCGGCCGGACTGGCCGCCGGCGTCTACGGCTCCTCCGAGGGCCTGGCCACGGGCCGGAGAGATCTTGCATTGCCACCCCAACACCGTGCGCTGCCGGCTGCGACGGGTTCAGGACCTGACCGGACGGGTCCTGTCGGATCCCCACGGCATCGCCGAGCTCGCCGCTGCCGCCTACGCGGTGCGTCTCGCCGACAAGTCTCCCAAGTCAGCCTGACGCCACGGCAGCCGAGGCCTGCGGTATCGAGCGGGCCTGGGCCACCGTGCCACGCAACGGAGCGATGACACGACGGCCTGGCCTCAACCCGATCAGCACACAGGTGTGCTCAGTCCGCGGAAACACTCTTGAGCTCGGCCTCGAATGCCTTGAGGTCGGCCACCTCGAGCTTCTTGATCTGGTGCGCCGTGGACTTCAGTGCCGTGGTCAGCGCGTGGTCGATCTCCGTGGTGCTGATCACGACCAAGCCGGCCTCCCCGGCATCGAGCCACTCGCCGAGCTCCTTCAGGTCGTCCCGGAACAGCCCGTGCCACAAGTGCCCGACAAGGCCGCCGGCGGCCGCGGCGACCACAGTGCTGACGATGAACGCCGGCGGGAAAAGCACCCCCACCAAGGCGCCCACAGCCGCACCGTGCCAAGCCGAATGGGCGGCCGTGTGCTCGTGGCGGCGCACATGAACCTTCTGATCGGCCTCCTTCGTCACCACGGCCGCGTCGTAGGTCCGCAGCACCCCGTCGCCGTAGAGATCACGCACAACCTCCAGGTCGGACTTGGCCGCCTGCTCGTCGGCATAGGTACCGATGTAGACGTAGATCGGTTCTGACATACCTTCACTTCCTCGAAATCGGGCGGGCTCTGAAGCACACGGGAGGTGCCGAAAAGCTCGACAGCGCCCTGTAGGCACAGCAAACGAAGAACAGGCCGTGATGGAGAATCAGGCCACATCGTCCCCGGCCCCGGGCGTGCCTCGATCGTAGGTATGCGCCCGACCCGACGTCATCGGCGCCGGCCACGCAATCCTTTGGACACCGCGACAACAGCCTCCGAAGCATTCCGCCGGACCCCCAGCAGCAGCCTCCGGGCATGCGGAGACTGCGTCCCGGCTTCCACCTGAATTTCAGAGAGCCTAAATATCATCCACGCGGCCGACGACGACGGCTTCCACAACATGATCACCGCCTTCCCGCCGCGGTCTCGCGGACGCGGCGGCGATCGAACATCGCGTGCCACAGTTCACCATCCTCACGGCGTTGATCGGATATGAGGTTCATACAGCGCGGGAGTCGCGGCCCGACGGAGGCCGACGACACGCCCCTGGATTTCCAGGCGTTCGTCGCGGCCAGCGGAGCGCGGCTGTTCCGTTCCGCCTGCCTGCTCACCGGTGGGGACACCCATGCCGCCGAGGATCTGGTGCAGGAGACCTTCGGGCTGCTGTATCGGCGGTGGCAGCGCGTCTGCAGGGTGGACAACCCGGTCGGTTACGCACAGACCACCCTGGTCAACCGGTTCGTGTCGGGGCGGCGCAAACGGAGCAACACCGAGCTCCCCGCAGGTACCGGCGGGTTCGGCGACGTGGCGGATCGGCCTGACCGCGGTGACGACGTCGCGCTCCGTCTGGCGTTGCTGGCGGCGTTGCGGTCGCTGCCGCCGGTCGACCGTGCCGTGCTGGTTCTGCGGTTCTGGGAGGACCTGACCGTCGCGGAGACCGCGGCGCGGCTGAACCTGTCCGACACGGCCGTTCGCTCCCGCTCCTCCCGCGCGCTGGCGCGGGTTCGTGACCGGCTCGGTGGCGATTTCGCCGACCTGGCGCGTTCCTGAGCCACTTCATCAGCACCGGTCTGACACGAGCACTGATCCGCAACGAGAGAGGTGTACTTCCATGTCCACCGACCACTTTCAAGACATCGACCACGATCGACCGGACGGCATCGCCGAAGTGATGCGCGAAACCGCCTACTCCTTCGACGCGCCGGCTTCCACCGCGCTGCACGCCGGTGCACTGGCCCACGCGCGGCGCCACCGGCGCCGCTCCGCCACCGCCGGGACTCTGGCCGCGGTCGCGCTGGTAGGCGTCGCAGGAGCCGTCGTCACCCAGATCCCGACGCACGGCGGGGTGTCTGGCTCGTCGTCGACCGGGCCGGCCACGGGCGCTCCCTCGACATCGGGCTCGAGTCCGAGCCCGGACCACTCGACGTCGCCGACGACCGCGGCCCCGCCGAAGCACGTGACAGCGGCTGAAGGGAAAGCACTCGCGTACTTCGTCCTCAACACCGCGTTGGGCGCCCTTCCGCCCGGCTCGCATCCGGTCAACACGGGATTCGGCGCGGGCGGCACGAAGATCCCGGACGGGAAGCATCTGCCCGTCAACGGCGCTCCAGCGGACATCCTCGGCCTCGTCAACGGCACGTGGAACATGGGCACCACGGACGGTCCGGGCGCAGCGGTCGACGTCGCGGTCCGCACCGACGCACTCACCTGCCAGAAGTTGAAGCTGAACCCGCAGGACGTGTGCGCCATCACCCCGTTCGCCAAGGGCGGCGAACTCATCACGTACAGAAGCCGGAAGGATCCCGTAAACCAGACCGGCCCCTACTTCTTGGACTACATCTGGCTGCGCCCAGACGGCGCCGAGGTCGAGGTCAACATGGTGGGACCGTCGGCCTCGCAGTTCGCGTTGACCAGCGACCAGGTGAACGCACTGCTGGCGGCGCCGGGCTGGGACCAGGCCGCCGCGAGTTTGGAGGCCCTCATCGCCGACGCGGCCAACGCCACCGCGGAAAGCTGACGGCGTCGCTTCCCGCGGCCGGTCGAACCAGCGGTGACACAGGGCGCATCCATCTCACCGCCGGTTCAGCTCCGCCTTCATCTGAACCGTTCCGAATTTCGAACGCATACGGTAACCGGTGCAGATCACGGCCAGCGGCCTTTTGTAGCTGCCGACCAAATCCGTTGGCCACCTGAACAAACCCGCCCACGATGACTGGCCGTGAGGAGCCACACCAGGTGCCGTCGTCGTTACACACATAGTTTGAGGCCATGGGACTCGTCGACAAGATCAGGCGATCACGTCGCTGACGACCACTGAGCCCTTGCCAGGGGTCCGCCCCGTCGGCCCGGCCGGCGACCGCCCGGCCGGGCCAGACGTTCCGAGGCGTGAAGCAGGGTCCTGAGTCTCTATCGGCCATGAGGTGTTCGCGTGACGTTCAGTGCCGAATCAGGATTATGCAATGTCACACGTGACAGACTTCCCTTGGCGGACGGCCGGTCCCCAGACCGTCCGCAGTACCGATAAGGAGCCACCATGAAGAAGTCCCTCAGCCTGCTGGCCTCCGGCGCCGCGATCGTCGTCGGCGGCGTGGCCCTGGCCGCCCCCGCCTCGGCGGACGCGAGCACCACGACCAAGTGCAGCGACTGGAAGCTCAACGCCGACCGTTACATCCAGTCCTGCGTCGACATCACCGGCGACCAGGTGCACACCTACGGATTCATCAGCTCGGCTTCGTCGCGCGACAGCGCCGTCGGCATCACCGGCCGGATCGACCCGTTCGGCGCGAGTCTCGGCCGCGGGGAGAGCTCGGTCCAGCTGAACGCCGACACCGTGCTGGTCGACGGATCGACCACCACCGTCGCGGCCGGCACCAAGGTCCACTCCACCATCTACCTGCCGAACACCCCGGGCACCGGCACCCTCGTCGGTCCCGACGGGGCCACCTACGTCGACCCGGACGTCCCGCCCGGCCCGGCCGGCCCCACCGGCCCCGGCGGCGTGCCGAAGCCGACGGTGACCGAGCAGGTCACGGTGTGGGCGTACACGGCCGGCTGAACGATCGAGCCGGGCCGTGATCCGGCTCGGCGATAGCGCGAAGCGGGGCCCGAGAATCCTCCTCGGGCCCCGCTTCGCGTCCTGCCGCCCCACCGCGCCGGAGCAATCAACGGCGACGGATGAGCGCGGGCAGGCAGGACAGCACGGCGCCGGCCTCGACGAACAACGAGACCAGTCCCGAGAAGGCCACCACCCATGGCGCTCGCCGCGATCAGCGCCGCGGCCCACCGCACCGGGCCCCGGCCGTTGACGGTCAGCAACTGCGTCGACGCGACCGCCGACCCTGCGCGCTCAACGGCTCGACAGCTGTGTGATTCGACGTGCCAGCATCGAAGAAGTCCGCGTCGTCGGCGCCGGGCGGTGTCGAGCGAATTCCGTGCTGAGGTCATTGCCGCTCTCCCAGGCGCGAAGGGCTGCCACCAGGATCGAACACGAACGAACAGATCTCGCGCAGACCATCGAAGGTCCGGGCCATATCAATACCGTACCTCGGCCCGGAATCGCTTCCGTCGCTTGCGTGCAATGTTATACGCCATACCCTGCCACCTGGTTCCATACGGTTCATCTCGCCGATATCAGGGCTCGGAGGAGCCCGACCATTGACAGCGCCATATGACATGGTTACCGTCCAGCAACGTTGAGACTTGTTGACAGATGGGTGAACTCGTCGGGAAGACTCAGCCACCGACGAACGCCCCGGCACGCCTCAGGCGAGGTCACAGCTCAGTGCTCGCCCAGCACCGCCAGCTCGCAACCAGCAACTCCCATCTGCCGGTCCCCACTACCTGCCACCTGGAATGAGGCTGTTCATGGCACGAACACGCTCCTGGACACGTCGAAGAACTTCATTGCCGTCCTCAATGGCGGTCGCGCTGCTGCTGGCCGCGATCGGGTCGGTGCCCGCGGCCCACGCCGCCACAACGGTTCCGCGGTCGACCATGACGGCCATCGCGTCCACCACTCCGCCCTTGAACAACGGTCTGGCCCGCACACCTCCGATGGGGTGGAACTCCTGGAACACGTTCGGAACCCAGGTCACCGAGGCGCAAGTGGTCCAGACGATCGACTTCATGTCCGCCAGCGGCTTGGTGAACACCGGCTACAACACCGTGACCATCGACGACGGCTGGTCGCTGAACCACCGCAGCGGTCAGGCCTCTGATCCCGTCAAGACCTCATACGGCGCCCTGCAGCTCTACGGCACCGACGGCAATCCGGTCAGCGGCAGCGACGGCACCGGCGTGGACCCGACGTCCGGGCACCTCATCCCCGATGCGAACTTCCCGTCCCAGGTCGTGAACGGCCAGACGGTCAACGGCGTCGCCTACCTCGCCTGGTACGCGCACAGCAAGGGCATGAAGTTCGGGCTCTACACCACCGACACCTACCTCACCTGCCAGGGGCATCCCGGAAGTCTGGGGCACGAGGCCACCGACGCGGCCGACTTCGTGTCCTGGGGCGTGGACTACGTCAAGGACGACAACTGCCCGGACTGGAGCGGTCCCCACATCGTCGGACCGGACGGCCACGACTACGGCCCGCAAGGCGAGGGCAAGGAACTGACCCAGTCGATGTACGCCCGGATCCAGACCTTCCAGAAGGCCCTCGACGCGGCCTCGGCCGCTCAGGGACGTCCCAAGGTCGTGGTGAGTGTCTCGGCCCAGCCGCCCCACACCGGCGTGCCGTTCCTGGAGTCGCCGAGCGATCCGGCGCGCTCCGACTCGGTGATCGCCGCCGCCGGGACGCCGCAGTACGACGCCCCCGGTGACGCGCCGACCGGCGTCTGGTGCGGGCAGGTCGCGAATCTGTGCCGGATCGGCGGCGACCGGAGCAGCGATCTGAACGGCGTGCTCTACAACGGCCAGTTGGGCACCGCGCTGCAATACGCCGCCAACGTCCGGCCCGGCTCGTGGAACGACATGGACATGATGTTCGCCGGGTGGAACGACCCCTACGGCGACTACGGGGTCACCGACACCGATCCTGGCCACAAGCCGTTCACCGATACCGAGTCCCAGACCGAGATCTCCATCCTGTCGATGATGGCCGCCCCGCTGATCACCGGCGCCGACCTGCGCAGCGCGGCCGACTCCCAGCACACCGACCCCTCCACCGGCCAGACCTGGACGACCGGGATATCGGCCTCCAATCTGGCCCTCTACGAGAATCCGGACGTCGTCGCCGTGGATCAGGACTCGCTGGGCGTGCCGGCGACCCTGGTGGGCGGGCCGCCGTCTCCGACGCAGACCGGGCCCGTGACCCTCGAACGCCGACTCGCGGACGGCAGCACCGCCGTGCTCCTGATCAACCAGGACCCGGGCACCTGGCAGTGGATCGCCCCGACCGCGGCTTCGCTGGGCCTGACCGGGGGCAGCTACACGTACGAAGACCTGTGGACCAAGGCCACCGGCACGCTCACCGGTTCCGGAACCCTGGGCGGATGGGTCGCGGCGCACGGCGTCAGCATGTACCGGATCACTCCGACGGCCCCGGCGGCGCCGCCGTCCATCGTCGGCGACGGCGCGTTCCACGGCATCACCAACGTGGCGGCCGCCGGCGACGCCCTGGAGGTCGCCGGCGGGTGCGCCGCCCCGGCCAACGGACCCGTGGATATCAACCCATGGGTATCCAGTCACTGGTCGGAGTCCTGGCAGTTCATCCCCAACGCGGACGGGACGGTCCGGATCTACGACGCCTGCAACGGCTACGGCGGCTCCCAGGAATTCGGCACGCTCACAGCACCGAACTCGGCCGACGGCCCCGTGACGGATCAAAACGCCTTCGATCCCACGAACTCCCACCAGAAGTGGTTCGTCACGCAGTCCAACGGAGTCCTGACCATCACGAACGCCGCGACCGGCGGCGCCTTGGCAACCGCCGCGGCCTCAGCCGGGTCCGCGGTCGTCCTGGTCCCCGGCAACACCTCGGCTACCAGCCGGCAGTGGACGGCAGTCAGTTAGTTCCCACACCGTGCAGGGGTGGCGGCACGATGCCGCCACCCCTGTCCCCCTGTGCCGACTGCGACGGCCCGGTCCGTCGAGGCGATCAGGGCAGGCTGGTCGGCGCACGCCCGACACGGCGACGCCGCGGTGGAGCCGGCCCTGTGGTTCGCATGGAGCTCGTTCGGGTCGGGTCAGGGTTCTGTCCAGCGCGGCTGGATGACCTCGATACCGAGGAGTGATCAGGCGGGCGTCTTCACCGTCAACTCCTCGGCCCGGGCCTGGCCCGACGCCGCCACCGCGTCGGAGGCGGGTGGCGGCGTCGCTGAAGGCTTCTGTCGGTCAGTACCGCGTCGAGACGCTGACTCCGTTGAACGACGTGGCCGCGTACAGGCTGATGTAGCGGTACCCCGCTGTCGTGTTCGTGACGGTGATGCTGTGATCGGTGCCGCTACCGGTCGACTTCGCCGTGTGGGTCTGCTTCGTCGCCCATGTGTCGGGGTCGTAGTAGAGGTCCACGTCGCCGGTGCCGCCGCTGGTGGCGAGGTTCAGCGTCGTCGTTCCGGCGGGGAGGTAGATCCACAAGTAGTCATAGTTGCCCGCGGTCTCCGACTGGTTCCCCCGGGAACAGTTGCGGTCCATCGCCTGCGGGTTGGCCGACGGGCACGGCGGCGTGGCGGCGCCGGTCACCGTGACGTTCTGCGCGATGGTCGAGCTGAGCCCCTTCGCGTCGTCGACGGTGAGCGCGATCGTGTAGGTGCCGGGGGCAGGGAAGGTGTGCGTCGGGTTGGGGCCGTCGGTGGTGGAGATGGTGTTGTCGCCGTAGCTCCAACGCTCGAAGTTCAAGGGGCTGCCTGTGTCGGTGGAGACGTCGGACAGGTGGACGGACAGGCCGTCGGCAATAGAGGTGAAGGCTGCGGTCGGTGCGCCGGAGACCAGGCACGCACCGGCGGCGCAGGCGTCGAGCCAGGCGTCGAAGTCCGTGTCGTACTCAGTGCCGATCGAGTTGTAGACCGCGTATCCGCCGGCGAAGTCGCCGACCCGGAACCTGGCCAGCATCGCCTGGACGTCCTCGGGGTGCTTCTCCAGCATGTACCGCACCGCCAGGTAGCCCCAGGTGTAGGTGCGGTCGCTGGTGGTGTTGTCGTAGGTGGTCTGGAACAGGGTGCTCAGCGAGAAGGCGTGCTGGCTCGCCTCGCTGATCGCCTGGGTGTTGTTGATGCCGCGGTAGGTGTAGGAGACGTACTCGGCCTCGCCCTCGACCCACCAGATGTCGGGGACCGAGATCTCCTGCTCGAAGGTGCCCTTGATGTCGTACTCGCCCTGCAGCAAGTGCGTGTACTCGTGGTTCAGATTCCACACGCTCGCCGGGAAGCCGTCGCCGGGGAACTTCACGTACATCACCGAGATCGGCTGGTTGGCCGGGTCGGTGAGGTCGCCGCTGAGTGTCTCGCCGCCGTTGTCGGTGTCGTTGCCGAACAGCGCCGTGGAGTACATGGTGTAGTCCCACTTGGTGGCGAAGACCGCCAAGCGCAGGTTCGTGTCGTACTGCCCGGCGATCGGACCGTTGTCCTTCACCAAGGCGTGGTAGAACGCGTCTTCGCCTTGCAGGCTGGTGCAGGCCGCGGTCAAGTCCGCGGCAGTCATCGCCTGCGCCAGGATGGTGCGCGTCGTGCCGCAGGGGTAGGTCGTCGGCAGGATGGCCGCCTTGAGCGTGGCCGTGTAGTCGCAGACGTTGAACGTCCCGCAGTCCGCGTTGTCGACGTAGTCCACGACGATCGCCGCCCGAAGCCAGAGCGGCCCGTTCGGCCCGGGCAGCGGCGAGACCGCCAGCAGATGCGCGGTCAGCGGACGCACCTTGGCCTGCAGCGCCGGGGTGTCCAGGAAACGCACGGTCTCGGCGGCGGCGTTGGTGTCCAGCGCGTAGTTCGCGCCGGGAAGCAGGGCGGTGTTGTTCAGTGCGAACGTGTCGAGCGCGTCGATGATGCTCGGGTCCGCGGTGACCGCCGCTATGTACGCGGGGAAGAAGTGGCCGCGATAGATCGGGGTGAAGACCGCGTTCACCGCCGTGTCCATGCTCGGGAAGGCATCGTAGGAGCTGGTGTAGCCGCTCAGTATCCGCTTGTAGACGCTGATATAGCGGGCTTGCAAGTCGGCGCTGTCGCTGAGAATGACGATGTTGCCCAGGACGTCGCCGTTGGCGGCGCTGACGTCTGTGGAGTGGCGGGCGGAGAAGAAGGCGTCCAGGCCGGTCTGAACCGGATCGGCCAGGGTCGGGCCGTACGTCCCGACCGCGGCGGCGTTGTTGTACTGCACGTAGTAGCCGGCGGTCAGGAACAGACTGAGCTGCCAGATGCCGCTGGAATCATCGCCCCGGTAGCTGCGCGCCGCATTCTCGAACGCGTTCGCCACGGCCGTCATCTGCGACTCGTTGAAGACGGCGGCGGCATCGGAGCCGGTGAGCGAATACAAAGTGTTGATGCAGTCGGTGGTCGAGCTCTTGACATAGGCCGCCAGCTTGGCGCCGTTGCGGCTGCCGAAGTCGGCCGCGGTACAGGATTGCGTACTCGGCGTCGTGCCCGCGGGTGCGGCGGAGGACGCGGCGTCCGGGCCGGCCGGACCCGCCGGGTTCGTCACCGCCAAGGACGTGGCGGCGCCGATGGCGATCGGCGGCCCGGGCGGCGACGGCTTGGCAGCCCGGTGGCCGTCGGCCTGCTCCGGATCTGTCCCCGTCGCGGCGGACCCGCTCGGCGCGGGAGCAGCCGCCGGGGCGGCGTTCGGCCTACCCGACGCGGCACCGGCCGGGCCGGCGGCCAGCCCGACCGACGCGGCGCAGACCGCGAGGCCCAGGGCCAGGATTCTGGGCAGGGCGGATCGGTGGCGCATCAAATGCTCCTTCGTGAATTGGTGGGGATGCCACGCGAAACGATCAGCGCGGGGTGTGCCATGAAGCTCTCATCCGCACGAGGCGCTGACAATGGAGTGCGCGATAGAACAACTGCCTACGCGCGATAACACCGAGAAGCCTCACGTCGCGGTCGGTATCTGGAGCAGTGCGCGGTTCGGCCTTCCGCCTTGACGGAACGGTTGGCGCGCGGCCCCAGTGCGTCCATGCGGGCCGGCACGTCACGCGCCTGGGCCACGATCTCGGCGCCGAGGGCGGTCGGCGCGACGCCGACGCTGCTGCGGGCGAACAGCGGCTCCCCGAAGTACAGCTCTATACGTTGGAGTTGGGTAGTCAGCGCCGGCTGAGAGTATCCCTGAGCAGCGGCGGCACGGCGCAGGCTGTCGGTGTCGGCTATAGCGCACAAGGTGCGCAGATGGCGAACCTCCAGTCGCTCCATCAGCTCTCCCGCATCGGATTCGGTGCTATCACGGCGCCTGGCGAGGACTTATCGGGGCGCCGCTACGTGGACCAGCCACCCACGCCGGGCCGCCCATCCCGGCCGGGTGCCAAACCGGGTGGGGGGCGGGCGGATGGCTGAACCAAGGAAGTACCCGGACGAGCTGCGTGATCTCGCGGTGCGTCTGGTCCAGGAATCCGGCCGCCCGACCGCACACGTCGCCGACGATCTGGGCGTGCATCGCGAGGCGCTGCGCGGCTGTGTCCGCCAGGCTGCGGCCGATCGCGGACAGAGGCCCGACTTGCTGTCCACGACCGAGTATGAGGAGCTCAAGCGGCTGCGGCAGCAGGATCTCGACGGCCGACGTGCTGAGCCTCACCGGCTTGCCGTCAGGGGCCGTCGTGGCCGTGACGTCGGCGGGGACAAGGCAGATCCGCGCCGCATAGGTACCCGCGGTGTTGTTCTGCGCGGTGATAGCCAGGCGATACGCACCAGTGGCCAGATTACGCACAGCTACGCCTTGGCAGTCGTATCTACGGGTCACGAGAGAGAGTTCGCGTCGAAGAGCCGCCATTCCAAGTTCTCGGTGTTCGACGGGCACGACTGGAGGCCGACGAAGATGCCCTGGCCGGCCTGAACGGTGAAGGTGTAGTCGTCCTCCGCCGACGAGGTCTCGAGGTTTCCGACCCGGTCGCCGCCATGCAGGGGCGTGGTCGTCAGTTTTCGGTGTCCAGGCGGACGTGCTCGATGTCTTCGTCCAGGAAAAGGATCAGGTGCTGGGCTTCGGCGCGGACGGCTTCTGCTTCCAGGGCCGTGAGGGGACGGAGGGGGGCGATGCGAAGCCGGCGCTCGCGCACGGTCCAGGTGGCGGAGACGCGTCCGTCGACGACGACCACGCGATGGCCCGCGACGGACAGACCGAGGTGGGGGGTATCGATGATGCGGCTGCGATCGTGGTAGCCGAGGATGGCGTTGTCGAAGGCCGGTAGGAAGCGGACGGGGGCCGGGGTATCGGGGTGGGGGCGAGGCGCGTCGGGCAGGTCGAGGAGTTCGCGGCCGCGTTCGTCGCGGAAGGCGACGAGTCCTTCTCGGGAGGCTTTGACCGCGGCGGGAAGACCGGCAAGCCCACACCAGGCGCGGAGGTCCGCGCTGGCGGCGGGCCCGTAGGCGGCGAGGTAGCGGTGCAGCAACTGCTGCCCGACGGGATCGTCTCCGTCGGTGGGCAGGGGATCGATGTCCCGGTTCAGCCAGGCGGCCAAGGGCAGGTTGTGTACGCCGGCGTTCTGGTGCCAGAGGCCGCGAGGCGGGAGTTGGGCCATCGGGATGAGGGCTGCGACGAGCAGTTCGCCCAGGACACGGCGTGGTGGGCCGGGCCAGCGGTCTTCGAGGGCTTGTACGAGCTCGCTCATAGTGCGGGGCTGCCCGTCGGCCATGACCGCCCGGCCGGCGGCGGCGACCTCGTCCACGTCGATGCTGCCCAGTTCGCTCCGGTAGGTGCCCAGCACTCGCTGGCGCAGCATGCTGTCGTGGCGGGCTCGCCAGGACAGCGCGTCGTCAGAGGTGACGAGGTGCACGGTGCGGCGCATCAGGTGGGTGCGCACCACCGTGCGGCCGGTCAGGGCGTCGTCCAGGTGCTCGGGTTTGAAGTCGGCGAGGCGCGACCACAGCCCGATGAACGGTTCCTGTGGCTCTTGCGCCTGCAAACCGCACAGGTGCGCCACTGCCTCGGGTACGGATGTGCCGCTGCGCGTGAGCAAGTGTTGGCGGGCGAGGGTGGCGCGGTTGAGGGCGCGGCTGTCGAGGATGGTCATGGCGTTCTCAGGCTGCGGCTCGCTCGTGGGGCGGGCGTCGGCGCAGGTCCGTGCGGGTCAGGGAGAGCGGTGTGTAGGAGACGTCCAAAGGGTTGATGTCGGTGCCGGGCGGGACGATCGCGTCGATCTTGTCGAGGATGTCGTCGCCCAGGGTGAGGGTGGCTCCGGCGAGCAGGTCGTCGAGCTGGTCCATGGTGCGTGGGCCGATGATGGCGGCGGTGACGTCGGGGTGGCTGGTGGCGAAGGCCATGGCCAGGTGGGTGAGGGGGTGGCCGGATTCTTCGGCGAGGGTGAGCAGCTGCTCGACGGCATCGAGTTTGCGTTCGTCGGTGAGGTGCCGGGGGACCCAGCGCATGCGGGCGTTGTCGGGCCTCGGGGCGTTCTTGCGGTAGCGACCGGTGAGCAGGCCCATGGCCAGCGGACTCCACACGAGGACGCCCAGGCCGTAGCGGCGGCAGGCGGGCAGCACCTCGCGCTCGATGCCGCGGTTGAGGATGGAGTAGGTGGGCTGCTCGGTTCGCAGACGATGCAGGCCGCACCGCTGAGACACCCACTGGGCTTCGACGATTTCCGAGGCCGGCAGGTTGGAGGAGCCGATCGCGCGGACCTTTCCGGCCCGCACAAGGTCGGTGAGCGCGGAGAGGATCTCCTCCACGTCGGTGTCCGGGTCGGGGTGATGGATTTGGTAAAGGTCGATGCAGTCGGTCTGCAACCGCTTCAGCGAGCCCTCGACCGCTTGCATGACCCAGCGCCGCGAGCTGCCGCTGCGGTTGGGGCCCTCGCCCATATGCCCGTTGAACTTGGTCGCCAGCACGACCTCCTCGCGGCGTCCCTTGAGGGCCTTTCCGACGATCTCCTCGGTCTCGCTGTAGCCGTAGACGTCGGCGGTGTCGACGAAATTGACGCCGGCGTCGAGCGCGCGGTGGATCATTCGCACGCACTCGTCCTGATCCGGATTGCCGATCTTGCCGAAAACCATGGTGCCCAGGCAGTAGGCGCTCACTTCGATCCCGGTCCGTCCCAGCTTCCGCATTCGCACGGCGACCTGTTCCTTCCACTGCTGCTGTACGTGTTTGGTGGGTGCGTCGTCCGGACGGCCCGCGTTTCTGCGGCCGCCCGGACGACGCAGGTATGTCGGTGTCGGGCCGGCTGGTTCAGCCGGTGTACGGGGCGGCCCCGTCCAGGACCCAGGTGACGCCGAAGCGGTCGGTGAGCATGCCGTACAGCGGCGTCCCGGCGGCCGCCGTGACCAGGAGCGATGCCTCCCGAACGGCTCGTACACCACCATGACAGAGGTAGAGGACAGGCCGTGTCCTGTACTGCGGCGAGGATGGATCTCATGCAGAAGCCCTCCTCCCGGCTGCTCGCGCTGTTGTCACTGCTTCAAACGCACCGTGACGGGCCTGGCGGGGAACTCACCGAGCGCGACATCACCTCGCCCGCTGTGGGCCGTGACCACTGGTGCACATTGCCTGGCTACGAAATCGAACGTGCGATCCACGGGAGCGGCAACCTTCCGCCGGGCCGTCGCGCAGGATCCTCCTCGGCCACATAGCTTGGTTTCGTGAAGTCGCCTCAGACTCCTGCTGCTGAGCCTGCCAGCGCAGGGCTGCGCTACGGCACCGGCCCGGGCCGGTGGGTGCTCGCCGCGACCGTGCTCGGGTCGGCGCTGGCGTCCATCGACGCCACGGTCGTCGGGATCGCACTACCGGCGATCGGACGCGACTTCGGCGTGGGACTGTCTGCGCTGCAGTGGGTGGTCACCGCCTACACCCTCACCCTGGCCGGCCTGTTGCTGGTCGCCGGTTCGCTGGGCGACCACTACGGGCGCAAACGCTTCTTCGTGATCGGCGTGATCTGGTTCGCTGTGGCCTCTGGTCTGTGCGGGGTGGCCCCGGACGCCCCCACGCTCATCGTCGCCCGCGCGCTGCAGGGAGTGGGCGCGGCGCTGCTGACGCCGGGCAGTCTGGCGATTCTGGAGGCGTCCTTCACCCCGGAAGACCGCGGCAAGGCGATCGGGGCTTGGTCCGGGCTCAGCGGCGTGGCCAGCGCGATCGGGCCGTTTCTGGGCGGCTGGCTGGTGCAGGCAGTCTCCTGGCGGCTGATCTTCGCGATCAACCTGCCTCTCGCCGCGCTGGTCGTCGTGCTCGCCCAGCGCCACGTCCCGGAATCCCGCGATCCGGCCACCGTCGGGACCCGCATCGACGTGACCGGCGGCGCGCTGGTCACTCTCGGCCTTGTCGGCCTGACCTACGGGCTGATCGAGGGGCCGTCCGGCCACTGGGGCGAACCCGGCCCGCTCACCGCGCTGATCGGCGGGGTGCTGCTGCTGGTCGCCTTCGTCGGGTGGGAGCGGCGCGTTCCCGCGCCGATGCTTCCCCTGTCGCTGTTCTCCTCGCGGCAGTTCTCGGCGACCAACGCGGTCACCTTCGTGCTGTACGGCGCACTCGGTGGCGTCCTGTTCCTGCTGCCGATCCAACTGCAGGAGGTCTCCGGCTACACCGCCCTCCAGGCAGGCATTTCGTTGCTGCCACTGACAGCAGTGACCCTGGCGTTGTCGGCCCGCTCCGGCGCACTGGCCGCGCGGATCGGTCCCCGGCTGCAGATGAGCGTCGGCCCGTGCCTCGTCGGCCTGGGCTTGATGCTGCTGGTCCAGGTCGACGCCACTGGCACCTATGCGACGCAGGTGCTACCCGCCGTGCTGGTCTTCGGCCTCGGCCTGGCCGCCACCGTCGCTCCACTGACCGCCACCGCGCTTGCCGCTGCGCCGGCCAGCCAGGCCGGCGTCGCATCCGCCGTGAACAACGACGTTGCCCGCACCGCCTCGCTGATCGCGGTGGCGGTTCTCCCCGCGATCGCCGGGATCACCGGTGCTGCGTACCTGCACCCGGCTGTGTTCTCCCATGGTTTCCATAGGGCTTCGCTGGTTTCGGGAGCGCTGTGCGTGCTCAGCGGCCTGATGGCCGCGGTGCTGATCCGCAACCCGCGACCCGCCGCAGGCGCGCAGGCGCCCTCGGAGGCGTACTTCAGCCACTGCGCGCTGGACGCACCACCCCAACGAACGCGTGTATGAGCTCCTGGGCTCTGTTGGCAGCGCGGACGGTTCCGCAGCAGTGCGCGCCGCGGTCTCACCAAGTCGGGATCAGGCCGCCGTCGATCCGGAAGTCAGCCCCGGTGACGTTCCCCGTCCTCGGGCCGGCCAGCATGACGGCCAGGTCTGCGACTTCCTCCGGCCGGGTGAACCGGCCGGTCACGGTCGCGGCGGCGGCCGCGGCGGCGACGTCGTCGGGCCTGACCCCGGTGGACCCGCTCACCACGTCCGCCACGCCGCCCTTGCCGAGCCACAGATCGGTGGCGACCGGCCCGGGACTGATCGTATTCACCCGGATGCCCTTGGCGCCGACCTCCTTGGACAGGGCCTTGGAGAATGCGGCAAGCGCGGCCTTGGCCGCGCTGTAGTCGATGACCATCGGGTCGGGGAAGGAGGAGTTGACTGAAGCGATGTTCACAATCGACCCCCCGCCGTTGGCGAGCATGAGCGGAAGGGCGGCCCGTGTGGTGCGGACGGCAGCGAGCAGGTTCAGCGTGAGTGAGTCCAGCCACTGCTCGTCGGTGACGGACAGGAATCCACCAGGCCGGGGCGGCGCAGCCCCGACATTGTTGACAAGGATGTCAAGAACGGGACCAGCCCGCCCCACCAACAGGGCAGGTCCGTCCGTGGTGGCCAGGTCAACCTCCACCGCTTCCAGCCTGTCCGTCTCGGCCAGGCGGGCCAGGTCTGGGCTGGCGCTCCGAGTACCGGCGACGACTCGGGCTCCGGCGGTTGCCAGGGCCCGCGTGATAGCCAAGCCGATCCCGCGGCCCGCTCCGGTGACAACGGCGGTTCGTCCGGCAAGTTCGGACTCCATGGATCTGTCCTTTCGCCGGTTCAAGAATCGCGCAGCCGGTGCGTCGGTGCCACATCGCGAAATCCGGCAGCCGGCTCGCGGCCGTACCGCGATGGCTGCCGAGATCCTGTGCGGCTCGGAATTACGAATCTGGGGTTGACCTGCCTTTCTCCGCCGACGAGCGTGAGGTGCGGTCGGGCTGGAATCTGGTACTCGTGGGTGCGTCCTGTCGTAGTGCAAATCCGACCTGCGGAGTTCAATAGCCCTGCCGTGACGTCGACCTGGGGTTTTAGGCCGCGGCATCGTATTCATTGATGAGGCCGCCGAGGATCTTCGCTCGGGCGATCCGTTGGGCCGGGAACGGTATGACGTTCGGGTAGTCCATCGGCTCACGCAAGCCCAGACCGGCACTTCGATGGGAACGACCGGCGTTGTGTGTGCCACGTGCTGCAGCAGGACAACCCGCAGATGTTGGTCACCGACGATGAGCATCCGATCGGTGCGATCGTTGGAGTCCCTGCTCCCGATCCGTCACTGATAAACACGAGCCCTGATACGCAGTAGTGACAGCGATATGCGCGCTCAGTGCGGGCCGTCGATGTACGTGATCTTCTCGTCAGGAGACGCGGTGAAGGCTCTACCGGTGACGGTGTCGACGCCGTAGACAGTCCTGGTGTCACTGAAGCCGATGCCGCCGACCACGAGCACTGGTCCGGGCAGATGGACACGCTGCCCCGCACGGCCGTAGTCCACGTTCACCAGCACCGCGACGCTGACACCGGCATGGCCTGCGATGTCATCGACTGTTGACTGTGTGACGTGCGCCAGGCCGCCCAGCCGGTGACCCGAGTCGGCTGCCGCGCGGACCTGGTTCGCCGCCGGTCCGGCGACGGCCAAGGCCATGACCACGACCATCGCTGCTGTCACCCGCCGCACATCCCGTGCGGCAGTTTCGCGGATCCTGCGAGCGGTGGCGACCACGACGGCTCCACAGACCGCGAACGCGATTGCCGCGACCAGCAGCGGAGCCAGCGACGTGCTGCGACGTGCGGACTCCTGTGCCGCGCTGTAACTCACCCCGCGGAAACCCGCCGCGTGCAAGAACGCCTGCGTACGCCACGGTGCGTAAAGCTGCCATGCCTCCCACAGGGCGTACAGCAGCATGACCCCGCAACCGAGCACCACCAGACTCCGGCGCACGAAGCGCTCTTCGAGCTCCGGAACGGCGGCAATCCGGGTCAGGACGGTCATCGATTCCTCGGAACCTCGCCACGGCGGCGCAAAAGGCACGACCGGGTGCGTAGACCAAGAGGCTGTCCCGAGCTACCCACTCGGCTACCAAGTGCTGTCACTTTGGAACTGGTCAGCATCGGGGCTGCTCCGCTCCGCCTAGCTCGCCGGTACCCTAGTTGCGCACCGGATCGTTCCCGATCACAAGGCCCGACCTTGGGGGCCCGCCCGGGTTATTGCCTGGAAGTACGCACACCCACCGGGGCGCCGCCGGCGCGGACCGCTTCGCGCTCGGCTTCATCCGCCGTAGCGATGTGCCGACGACTGCGGCATCGCTCATACCCACCGCCTCCCTTATTTCTTCCGCTTGCGACGAGTGCTACGGACCGGCTGGACCCGCTGGTGCGAGACCGGGGCACGGTCCTGCGTCTTGCCGTCGGCTGCCGGCACCGCAGTTGAGACCGGACCGTTCCCCGCGGCGGCGAGGGCCTTCTTGGTCTCTTTCGCCTTCCGCCGGGCAATCATCTCCTGCTCAGCCTGACTGCCCGGCACCGGGCTGTTCCGCAGCGTGTAGAACTGCTGGCCGATCGTCCACACGTTCGTGGTCATCAGGTACAGCACGACGCCGATCTGCACGCTCAGACCGAAGAACAACATGCCGATCGGCATGGCGTAGAGCATGATCTTCTGGCTCTGCATCATCGGGTTCGGCATCGACTTGTCGAGGTTCGTGTTCTTGGCCAGCATCATGCGCTGGGTCAGGAACTGCGAGGCGGCGTAGAGCACCACCATGACGAGCGCGACGATTCGCAGGTTCAACAGCGACGTGTGCGCGAACTGCCCGTTCGCCGCGGTGTTCAAGTAGGTCTGCGTGGTGAAGAACCGAAGCGGGATCGGTGCACCGAAGAACGTCGAGTGCTGGATAGCGGTGGCGTCGGCCTGGTTGAGCGCGCCGACCGCCTTGCCGCTCGCCGCGTGGCTGAGCACGCGATACAGCGCGGTGAAGAACGGCAGCTGCACCACGATCGGCAGGCAGGAGGCGAACGGGCTGGTCCCGTTGTCCTTGTAGAGCTTCATCGTCTCCTGCTGAAGCCTCTGCTTGTCGAGCTTGTGCTTCTTCTGCAGAGCTTGAAGCTGCGGCTGAAGACGCTGCATATTCTGCATCGACTTGATCTGCTTGCGGAACAGAGGGATCATCGCCGCGCGGATCGTGACCGTCAGGAAGAGGATCGACAGGACCCATGACACCGAGGAACTCTCCCCGAAGATCGCTCCGAAGACCCGGTGCCACAGAACCATCACGAAGCTCGTGGCCCAGATGATCGGGTTGAGGACTGTGTCGATGACACCCACGGTCATGCTCCTCGGTCGGACGTCAGGTCGGTCCCGGCCGCCACGGACGCTGCAACGATTCCGGTCGTGAACGCTTGCAGACCGAATGCCACGATTCCGACAATAGTCAGGAAAAGGCGTTAACATCGAACAACGTCGCCCCGGGCACGCAACCGAGTCGGCGGACAGAGCGGGGCGGCCGGAGGCAGGCCGAGTGCTCCGAGCCCCCGAGCATGAGTTTCCTCGGCAGTCCGGAGTACTCCGTTCGCAGGTCAGTTTAGGTTTTGGTTCTGGCAGGCGTAGTCCGTTCGGGTGATGGACTGCTGCGTGGAGGGCCGTGCCACGACGGCGCGGCAACGACGAGCCAGGGATACTCAACCGAATACTCGGCTGGACTGGGTCAGTCGCCGGCCAGTGTGATCCGGTTCGTCAGATCTGCCAGCCCGTCGGCGTTCAAGCCGGGCCAGCCGTGGATGGCGCGTTGCCACTCGCCGGGGATCGCCGTACGTCCCCAGGCCGCGCCCAGTAGCGCGCCGGCGATCGCCGCTACGGTGTCGGTGTCGTCGCCGGCTCGGACTGCGGCGTGCAGGGCGAGGCGGAAGTGCGCCTCGGGGTCGTCAGTGGGGATCTTGGTGTGCCAGATGGCAGACCATGCGGCTTGCAGCGCGGTGACGACGAAGCCGTTCGGCTGGAAGGCGTGTGGCGGCTTGGCCTGGGCCTCGTCCAGCCAGGCGGTCCACTGGGCACGGCGCTCGGCGGGGAGGAAGGACACCGCGTTGCGGACACCGTGGAAGCGCCACAGACCCGGTGTGTCGTGCAGAACCGCCTGGCGGACGCCCACACTCCATAGCACGCAGGCGTCCGCAGTGAGGTCGTCATAGTGCGTCAGGCCGCTGATGGAGCGGGCGGCCTCCCGGGTTCGGTGCAGCGCTTCGGCGCCGCCGTCGAGGAAGGCCAGTCCCACGACGCCGGTGCGCATCAGGGAGCCGTTGCCGGCCGACTGCCCGGTGCGCTCGTGGACCGCCCGAGCCGCGTCGCGAATCGCGGCGAGCGGATCGCCGCCGGCCTTGCGCGCCGAGGTCAACACCGCCCGGGTCTGCGCGCCGACATCGCTGGCCCCGCCGGCCAGCCAAGCGATGAAGCCCTCGGCGATCCGGCGCTGGCCCTGCTCGGAGTCCAGCGCCAGGCCGGAGGCCGCGACCTGCGCGATCACGACCTGCATCTGCGTGTCGTCGGAGTACTCACCCTGGGGCGTAGGGGCCGAGACCGCCGCCGAGCATCACGGGCACCTCGTCCTCGCCGAAGGGCCGACCGGACTCATATGGCACGCCGAGGGCATCGCCGCAGGCCGCGCCGATCAGCGCACCGGCTGCCCGGTCCGCCCACACGGCCGCTTCAGCCGCGGTGAGGACCGGCGCGGGACGGCGCTCGCCCGGGGGGTCCACGGTGATGCCGAGCGGGCCGCTGAGGCGGTCGGCGCGCCACGCCGCTGCGGAGGTCTCCGAAACCGGCTCGTTCGAGGTCTGCGACCGGTCCTCGGTCATACGTGGGTCACCTTCCATGTCGCTAGCGCGCCTCGGTCAGAGCGATGTGCCAGGTACCGGACGCGTTGCTGAGCACTTTGAAGGTGGTTCCGGGGCGGAAGAGTATCTCCGACTCGCCTTGGACCTGGGACAACGACTGAATGTCCCTCCCGGTCAGCGACGATACCGTGAACTGCGTGTTCCCGGGCAACGGGCGGGTGGCCGAGGCGCTGAGGCCTTGATGTGCGCGTCCCATTTTGCCAGTTCAGCCGGGTCACCGTCGCGCAGGGCGGCGTTCATCGGGCCGTAGACGTCGCTGCCCGTGTAGCCACGGACCGCTGCCAGCGCCTCCGGATTCATGCCCGCGAATTGGGGGGCTGTCCGCGAGACCGCCCCCGTCAGCCTCGTTACTTTGTGGGAGCTCCCGCAAGGGGTCCGGCAGCGCCCTGCCACGGTCACCGTGTACCGCGGCTGCTGCTGGAGTTCTCGTCGTCGCTGCACGTTCGGACGGAGTCCGGGCCCGATGCGAGCTGATCGCCTCCCAAGTGGCCGAAAGTTTCGGTGCGTGGTGTCGATGATTATTCGAAACTTCTTCGAAACTCATTGACGAGGGCACGCCCGGATCCAACACTGCCGGTAGGTCTCAGTGACCTGATCCCGGTCGCCGTCTCTGGGCGACTCCATCACAGACAGGAGGCGCATTTCGCATGCCCGGCAATCCCCGTCTCCCCGGAATCCGTAGACGCAGCCGGCTCCGGCTGCTCCTCGGCGTCACCATCGCCCTGTTCGTGGCCACGGTGCTGCCGTCCGGCCCCGCCTCGGCGGCGACGAGCATCTGCTCGAACCAGACCGGCAACAACGGCGGTTACTACTACCAGATGTGGAGTAGTGGCCAGGGGTCGGCCTGCATCAACATGAGCTCGGGCAACAGCTACAGCTCCAGCTGGAACGGCATCGGCGACTTCGTCGCCGGCGTGGGATGGAACCCTGGCGACACGTCCACGAAGTCGTTCACCGGCAGCCTGAACGCTTCCGGGGGCACCTCGCTCGTGTCGCTGTACGGCTGGTCGACCGGACCGCTGGTCGAGTACTACGTCATGGAGAACTACGTCGGTTCCCCGCCCACCGCGGGCACGTACATGGGGCAGGTCACCAGCGACGGCGGCACGTTCAACATCTATGAGCACCAGCAGGTGAACCAGCCCTCCATCCAGGGCACCGCCACCTTCGAGCAGTACCTGGCGATCCGGACGTCGCCGGTGTCCAGCGGCACCATCACCGTGTCCAACTTCGTCAACGCGTGGGCCAGCCACGGGATGAACCTGGGCACGCTGAACTACCAGATCCTCGCCACGGAGGCGTGGGGCGGAGGCAGCGGTAGCTCCAACGTCTCGGTGAGCTCCGGTGGTGGTGGCGGCGGTGGCGGTGGCGGAGGAGGAGGGGGCAGTGGTGGCGGCAACGGTGGCTGCACCGCGACACTGTCGGCCGCCTCACAGGGCAGCAACTGGTACAACCTCAACGTCTCCGTGACCGGCTCCAACACCTGGACCGTGACGATGAACCTCGTCTCCCCCGCTGTCGTCTACAGCACCTGGAACGTCAGCGCCACGTGGCCGAGCCAATACGTGATGGTCGCCAAACCGAACGGGAGCGGCAACAACTGGGGCGTCACCATAAGTCCCAACGGCCAATGGACCTGGCCATCAGTGTCCTGTAGTACCTCGTAGCGCGTCGAGGACGACCGCGGCCCACGAGGCCGCGCGGCCGCCGCCGGCGGGCCCCGGGGCGAAACGCCTCAGCCCGCCGGCGGCGCCGTGCTCTCCCGCACCACCAGCTCGGTGACCAGGTCGATCCGGCTGGTACTCGGACCGCGGCCGTGGGCCAGGTCCAACACCATGCGCGTCGCGGTCCCGGCCATGTCCCTGATCGGCTGGTCGACGGTGGTCAGCGCCGGATCGGTCCAGGCCGCGACCTCCAGGTTGTCGTAGCCGATCACCGACAGCCCGCGCGGCACGTCGATGCCCAGCTGTCGCGCCGCCCGCAACACCCCCAGCGCCTGCATGTCGGAACCGGCGAACACGGCGGTCGGTCGGTCGCGGCGCTCCAGCAACGCCATGCCGTGCTGGTATCCGGCGTCGAGGTGGAAGGTGCCGTAGCGCACCAGGTCCCGGTCGACCTCCAGGCCCGCCTCCTCGTGCGCGGCGCGGAACCCGGCGAGCCGCGCCCGGCTGCACAGCACGTCTTCGGGCCCTGAAATGATCGCGATCCGCCGGTGGCCGAGCTCCAGCAGATGCCGGGTGGCCAGCAGGCCGCCGTTCCAGTTGTTGGAGCCGACCGTGGGCACCGAGGCGGTGGTGGCGCTGTCGGTGTCGACCACCACGAACGGTATGTCCTGGCGCCGCAGCCGCTCCTGCTGCGCCATGGTCGGGCTGCACAGGACGAACAGCACGCCGAGCGGCCGCCGTGCCAGGACCGCGTCAAGCCACTGCTGCGGCGGATGGTGCGCCCCGCCCAGCTGCGACAGCACCACGTCGGCCCCGACCGGTTCGGTCACCGCCTCCACGCCCCGGATGATCTCCATCGCCCACGCCGAGTCGAGCTCGTGGAAGACCAGGTCGACCTGCCCGGCACCGGCCGGCTTCCGCTTCGCCCGCCGCCGGTAGCTGTGCCGCTCCAGGCTCTCCTCAACCCTGGCCCGGGTCTGAGCCGCGACGTCGGCGCGGCCGTTGAGCACCTTCGAGACGGTCGCCACCGACACGCCGACCTCCTCGGCGATGGCCGCGATGGTGGCGGTCGGCGAGACCGGGTCCGGGCCGCTGCGCAGTCTGTGAGATGCCATCGAAACGTCACCCGTCTCCACCGAAACTTTCGGTCAGAGTAGCAGCGGATCGGGCCGGGGCAGAAGGGTCCTGACACGACCCGAGCGGGCCGATGGAACCATCTCGCCGGTCTTCACTGCTCCAGGGCGCGCCAAGCCTCTTCGAACAGCTCGCGTATGGTCCGCCGCAGCCCGGCGACCCCGGTCACCGGAGCAGGGAGCTGAAAGCACACGTCGAAAGCGCCGGCGCGGGGAGGCCGGCGGCGGCAGGGGCGGCGGGGCCGTGATGATGAACGGCCCTGGAGGCGACAGCGGAGGGGTCGGAGTCCCCCTCCACGTCCGTCCGCTGCCCCGGCACCGGGCCCGGCGGCACCCTTACGTAGCGGCGGGCCCTGCCGATCGGTACGCAACGCCCTGGTGCGGGCCCGGATCCCTTCTCAGCGGTCGAAGCGAACCGCGAACGCGTAGTCCGTGGTGTGGTCGAGATTCCCGACGTCGCTCGGATTCGCTGTCGGAAAGAACGTTCCCCGTGCGTCGATGCCGGCCAGGCCGAGCTCGCCGCCGTCGGACGTGAAGTCGCCGGTCACCTTGCCGTTCGGGGTGATCATGCCGTGGGTGTCCTTGAAGTAGAAGGCGCCGCTGTGGCCGAAGATCGTGCCGTATTCGGCTTCGCGGCCGGTGAAGGTGATCGTGCCCTCCGGGTATTCGCCGTCGTGGTGGACCGTCGCGAAGAACTCGGCGGTGCCGTGGCCTTGGAAGTCGCCGGTGAAGTCCTGATAGAGCGAGAGCTGCAGATGGACGTTCGGGTCGCCAGTGGGGCTCGGGACGACGTGCGAGGTGTGGGAGTCGTTGTGGACGACGATCTGCCCGTGCGCCACGCGAGCGCCTTGGCGGGTCGGCGCGGCGGGTGCGGCGAACGTCGACGCGGTCGTTGTCATCGTGACCACCGCGGCCGTCGCTGCGGCCAGGGCTATCAGTGTCGTGGGCCGGTTCATGGTTGTTCCCGTCAGTGCGGGCCCCGAGGCTGCTCGGGGCCTGGGCTTGGTATCGAAAGGCTGCCGGCGCCGGTCGCCGGCCATGACGTCGCGCGTTGCCATGCCCGGCCTACTCGTACCCGTACTCGGCCCAGTTCTCGACGACGTGACGCTGCAACTCCGGCGACCAGTTGTGGGCGAAGTCGGCGGCGATCGGGCGCTGGCCGACCGGGAAGCGGTCGGCGAGCAGGCAGTTGTAGACGACCTTGGAGGCGAAGTAGCTGAGCTTCTCGTATTCGTCGAGGTAGAGCGGCAGGATGTTCTGCGATTCGTGGTCGAAGTGGACCTCGCCGTGCTCGGGGTGCGCCCGCGTGGTGAACGCCCACATCACCTGCCCGACGTCGGCGATGTCGATGTCGTCCTCGACCACCAGCAGCTTCGGGATGCCGAAACCGAGCTTGCCGGAGCCGAAGACGACCTCGCCGATCTTGCGGCACAGCTCCTGCGAGGACAACCCGGTCGTCTCGTGCCACGCCGGGTCGACGGCGGCGACCCACAGGTGGGCGGCCGACTCCAGGACGCTCCAGGAGGCGGTCACCGGGAGCCCGGCCTTGCGCAGCAGGTAGGCCATCTCGGCGGCGTGCGGCAGGGCGAAGCCGGTGTGGTCCTCCTCCACGGGTGCACCCGCGACCACAACCGGCAGTATCGCCTTGTTCCGGTGCGTGACGGCGGTGACGTGCAGCACCGGCTTCGGCGACGAGCTGCCCCGGTCGAGGTAGCCCGGATACTCCCCCATCGGGCCCTCTTCGTAGGTGTCCTCCAAGGATACGTAGCCCTCGATGACGATCTCGGCGGTCGCCGGGACCAGCAGGTCGACGGTCTCCGCCGGCACCAGCTCCAGCGGCTCGCCGAAGTACGCACCGAGGAAAGCGGACTCGTCGTCCCCCTCCGGCAGGGGCATGCCGCCGACGTAGGGCAGGCCGGGTTCCACGCCGAGGGCCACCGCAACCGGCATCTGCTTGCCCTCCTTCGCCCACAGGGCCCTGATCATGCCGAAGTGCTGCGGCGGCGGGATCAGGCACGCCAAGCGGTTCCTGTCGACCAGCATCATCCGGTTGACCGACCAGTTGGTCCAGGACCCGTCGGGGGTCTTGGCGATGTTCAGTCCGAAGGACTGGATGTAGCGGCCGCCGTCGCCGTCGTGGATCAGCGGGGTAGGGAACTTCATGAGGTCGACGTCGTCGCCGAGCATGACGTTCTCCTTGCATGGCGCGCCCTGGGCCGGGATCTCCACCGGCGGGATCGGGTCGCGGTCGCGGGCCGCGGCCAGGGCGTTCACGATGTCGGCGCCCTTGGCGTCGGCGGGCAGTCCCAGGGCCAGGGCGATCCGGGCGAAGGTCTGCCCCGGCCGGGCCGACAGCCCGCCCGGTGCGGAGAAGACCCGGAAGCCGTTGCCGGTGTCCTTGATGGTGTTGAAGATCGGGGCCGCAGCCCGCAGCTCATAACTGCGTCGTGCGACCGCGCCGATCTCCAGGTTCCAGTCCACTTCCTTGTCGATGAACTGGATCTCGCCGATCTCATCGAGGGCTGTAATGAATTCGCGCAGGCTGCGCAGGTGCTTCATGGCTGTTGCCTTCCGGGTTGGTCGGGGTGCCTGGCGCCGTCCTCAGCGAAGGCGCTTGGCGAGGGTGGGAAACAGAGCCAGCGCGTTGCCGCGCCCGAAGACCTCGGTATCGAGGCCGGGATGCTCCTGGAGCAGGTGGCGGGAGGCCGTTAGGACGGCGTCGTTCATGAAGGGGAAGTCGGTGCCGAACAGGAGGTGACTGTCATCGGTCATCTCCTGAAGACAGGCGATGGTGCCAGGCGCGAAGGACTGCGCCGTCTCGTAGTACAGCCTCCCTAAAGCGGCGGCCACAGTCTCCGGCTCCGCGTCGGTGCGGCCCCGCAACACCCAGGTCTGGGCCAGTTCCATCCGGCCGGCCAGGAACGGTATCGTGCCGCCGGCGTGGGCGATGACGAACTCGATGTCCGGGCAGCGTCGGATGGTGCCGCCGTAGACCAGCCCCGCGACAGCGCGGCTGGTGTCCATGACGAAGTCGATCACGGGCGGCGGCACGAGCGTCCGGTAGCCGGGTCCTCCCGTGTCCGTACACCTGAACCCCGGGCGCGGGTGGATGAAGACGACCGCGCGCCGCCGGTTCAGTTCGTCGAAGACCGCGGCGAACTCCGGGGCGCCGACCAGTTGGCCATCGCCCAGGCTCGCGCTCAGTACCACGCCGTCCATGCCGAGTACACCCAGCGCGTACTCGATCTCACTGAGGCTCGCCTCGACGTCGGGCAGGGGCAGCGTGGCCAGTGAGCCGAACCGGCCGGGGTGATCGCCCACGACTTCGGCAGCGCACTCGTTCGCGCGCCGGGCCACCGAGGAGATGTCGTAATCGCCGTCCGGGAGCAGGACCGACAAGATCGCGGCTGACAGTCCGGCCTGGTCCATGACGCGTAGCGAGTCCTCCGGAGTCCACCGTGGCAACGGGACCCCGGGAGCCATCTCGGTCACGCCCGCGTCGCGCAGCGCTGCCATGAGTTCTGGGTGGTACGCGTGATGGTGCACATCGATCCATCCGGAACCCGGGTTGCGGTCGCTCATGTTCTCTCCTCGCCCAACAGGGGTGAGCTGGTCAGGCGATCAGGACTGCGTCAGCTGGTCGCCGAGCGCGGCGAGCAGCTTGGGAACCTGCTTGCCGAGCTGAGCCTTGGCCAGGTGTTCGGCCATGCGCGGGACGCCTTCGAGGCGCAGCCGGAACTCCAGGCGGCTGCCCGTTCCGTCGGTGACAGCCCGGTACGTTTGCTCGACCCCCGGGGACGCCCCCTCGGCGGTGGCCAGGACGATCAGCTTGCCGGGGTCGTACTCGGTGACGGTGAGCCCGACATCGGTGTGCCTGCCCATGATCTTGCGCACTTGGTGGTCCTCGGTGCCCACCGCGGCCGCGCCGTTCGCCTCGGCGGACAGCACGTCGGCCTGCCAGGCTGGGTAGCCGCCGAGGTCGGCGAGGACTGCGAACAGCGCCTCGGGCGGCTGCGGGTAGGTGGCGCTGGTCTGGATCTCGATCATCGTGGTTCTCCTGGATTCTCGTCGGGGTCTGGGATCGCCTGGTCCGGGATTGCCGGGTCCGGGCGTCAGGCCCGCAGCAGCTGCGCGGTGTACGGGTTCAGCTCGATGGGGCCGTCCTCGCCGATCACGACGGTGCAGCCGAGGTTCATGGCGCGGCCGCCGATGACGGCGTTCGGCTCGAAGGCGAACGTCATGCCCGGCGCCAGCGGCAGCTCGCCGCCCATCGTGGGCAGCTCGAACAGCCGGCCGTACTCCAGCGCCTCGGGGACCCGCGACAGGCCCTGGCCGAACCCGCAGACCGGACCGTAGGGATTCAGGGTGTGCACCATCGGGTGGATGTTCCAGGCATCGGCCTCCTTCAACACCCCGAGCATCGCCTCGGCCAGGTCACCGAAGCTGTTGCCGACCTGCGCGGCGGCCAGACCGGCGTCGTACGCGGCGCGGGCGATGACCGCCGCCTCCTCCAGGTCCGGGTGGATGTCGCCGACCGCGATCGCCACCTGGGTCTGGGTCTCCTTCATACCGAAGCGGCAGAAGGCTTCGGCCAGCACCACGTCGCCGTCCTGGACGACCCGCGGGGCCTGCGGACGGTAGGCCCACGCCGGTGAGCCCCAGGAGACGAATCCGGGCCCGGACCACAGCAGCATCTGGGGCGCCGCGGTGCCGCGGCGGAAGGCCGCGGACATCCCCGCTGTGAAGATCTCGGCCTCGTCCACGCCGGGTGCCGTGGCCTCCAGCATGGCCCGGGCCATCGCCTCGCCGGAGTCGGCGGAGTAGCGGATGACGGCGAGTTCCTCCTCGGACTGGCAGATGGTCGCGAACAGGTAGCTCATGCCGACCGCTTTGAAGGTGGCTTCCGGCAGATCGGCCAGGACCTGGGACCACAGCGCGTGCGGCATGATCGGCAGGATGTGGAACGGCGGGAACGGGTCCAGGCCCAGGACTCCGACCGCGGCGTTCTCCAGACGGTGCTCGCGCAGCACCTCGATGACGCCGGTGGCGTTCCGGCCGACGCGGATGTTGCGCGGCTCGAACCACATCTGGTCGCCGCGCTTGGTGGCCTCGATGTGGTCCTGGATCGGCAGGTTCGACCAGACCAGCTCGATCGGGTCGGCGTCCCGGCAGAAGATGACGATCGAGCCGGGGCGGTCGTTGGTGAAGTAGGTGTCGGGGGCGAAGGGTGCCAGGTCGGCGCACTCGTGCTCGCCGTAGGCGATGAGGGCGTCGATCCCTTCGGCCTCCATCAGTTCGCGGGCCAGCGCCCAACGGCGGTCGCGTTCGGCCAGGGAGTATGCGGGGACGTTGATGGTCATGGATGTCAGCCTTTTCTGGTGAAGGTGTGAAGCAGAGCTCATTCGGCGGGGGTGTAGAGGTTGTAGGTCGCCATGACGTTGAGCCGGTGCAGGTTGCGGCACAGGTCGAGGAACCCGGCCCGGGCGACGTCCTGCGGCACGGCCGTGTAGGCGGCGAACGCGGCGCTCAATACCGGGTCGAGCCGTTCGGCCCAGGGATTGGTGCAGGAGATCTCCGTCTGTTCCAGGGTGAGTTCGGCGGCGACGGCCTCGGTGACTTCGGTGTGCAGCCGTTCCAGGTATTCGACGAGGGTGTCGATGGCGGTCGGGCCGTCGCCCATCGGGCCGTGGCCGGGAACGATCGTCCGCAGTTCCGGTAGCGCCCTCTTCATCCGGCGCAGCGATTCGAGGTAGGGCAGCGGGCCGCCCTGCAGAAGCATGTGTGCGGTGCCGGCGTGGCACAGGAAGTTGCCGGTCCAGGCGGTACGGACATCAGGGACGTACACCACGGTGTCGCCGGGGCCGTTGCCCGGGCCGAAGTGCCAGAGCTGGATGGCACGGCCACCCAGATCGATCTCGACGTGCCCGTCGAAGGCGACGTCCGGGGTGCGCCAGCGCGTCACGGCATCGAAGAGGCCTTCGTCGCCGTACATGTTCCCGGATCGGACCCGCTTCTCGTAAGCGAGATCCGCCATGTTCTCCTTGTTGATCCGTGAGGACACGACGACCGTCTGCGCGGGGAACGCCATGTTCCCGAAAGTGTGGTCACCGTGGTAGGTCGTGTTGACCAGATAGCGCAGCGGCCGATCGGTGAGGTCCGCGACGGTGTCCTGGATCAGCCGCGCGACCGTCGGGGTGATGCCCGCGTCCACCACCAGGGCGGCCTGCGTGCCGATGATCAGGCCGTTGTTGTCCTTCGGTGGGATCGTGGCCATCAGGGCGTGGACGCCCTCGCCGAGCGCGACCGGGGTGAGAGCCGAACCGCTCGGCGAGAGATTCGGCCCCTGGTAGCCGTGCGGACGATCAGCGATCTCACGCTTGGGGATGTAGGTGTTCGCCATCGAGAACTCCAGTGACTCGGACCGGGGGTGCGGTCCATGACGCTATGAGCGTTGGCGGTCCGTCGAATCTGTCTTGTGACCTGTGCTCCTGCGGTGATGACTGGTCCGAGATATCGGCGCGATAGGTATCGCTCCTACGTTGCATGTCCAGATCGGGCTGAGGCCTTCAGACAAGTAGAGGGAGGGGAAGCCATGTTGTACGGACGTGACGACGAGCAATCCGTGATCGACGATCTGCTGGCCGAGGTCCGCCGAGGATGTGCGCGCGCGCTCTTCGTCCGGGGCGAAGCCGGCATCGGCAAGTCGGCTCTGCTCGACCACCTGGCCGACAAGTGCCGGGAAGACTTCCGGGTCCTGCGGGTCACCGGCGTCGAATCCGAGATCGAGCTCCCGTTCGCGGCACTGCACATGATCCTCGCCCCGGCACTGTCCGCCCTCGATGACCTGCCCGGGCCGCAGGCGGAAGCGCTGCGCGTGGCGTTCGGACAGACTCCGGGCGGGACCGCCAACCCGTTCCTGGTGGGCCTGGCGAGCCTGAGCCTGATCGCGGAGCTGTCGCCGGACCGACCGTTACTGCTCCTCGTGGACGACGCGCAGTGGGTGGACCACGCTTCGACGGCCGCGCTGCTGTTCGTCGTGCGCCGGCTGCACGCCGAGCCAGTCGGCGTCGTCTTCGCCGCGCGGGACGGGGAGCGGGGCCGGACGTGCCTCGCCCCGCTCGGCGGTATGGCCGAACTCCGGCTCACCGGGCTGGGCCGGGCCGCGGCGGAGCAGTTGGTCGCCGAGACCCGGCAGGGGCTCGCCGTCGCCGTCCGAGAGCGGATCGTGAAGGAGTCGGAAGGCAATCCGCTCGCGCTGGTCGAGCTGACCCGGCAGCTTACCGAGCAGCAGTGCGCCGGCGGCTTCGTCCCGTTGGCTTTCTCGCTGGACGCACCGCCCAGCCCGGCGAACCGGGTGCTGTCCAGTTTCCGGGAACGGATCCTCGGCCTGGAGCCGGCCGCGAGACAGTGTCTGCTGGTCGCCGCCCTCACCGATTCTGAGGACGCCGACACCATCGCGGCGGCTGTGACCGCGCTCGGACTCTCCCTCACCGACTTCGCCCCCGCCGAGCATCTCGGCCTGGTCCACCTCACGCTGGCCGGCAGCGTCCGGTTCCGGCACCCGCTGGTGCGCGCGGCGGCGCTGGCGGCCTCCGACGTCCGGTGCCGGATGACCGCGCACCGGGCGCTCGCCGACACCTCGGACGCGGACGTGCGGGTCTGGCATCTGGCCGCCATGGCCACCGGGCCCGACGAGGAGGTCGCCGCCGCCATGGAACAGGCGGCGTTGCGGGCCGGGGACCGGGCGGCACCGGCCGCGAAATCAGTGGCCTTCGAGCGGGCCGCGGACCTCACGGCCGATCATCGGACGAGGGCCCGGCGTTTGCTGGAGGCCGCCGCGGCGGCGCTGGATGTGGCGCAGCTGCCCCGGGCCCGCGACCTGGCCGTCCGTGCCGCGCGGCTGACGGCCGATCCGGCGGTCCGGGCCGGCTCCGCCGCCATCCGCGGTGCCGTCGAGTTCGAATCCGGAATGCCGCACCGTGCGGCGCGAACGCACCTGGATGCCGCGGAGCTGGTGGTGGAGTCCGACCCGGGATTCTGCGTGACACTGCTGAGCATCGCGGCCATCGAGAACTGGTACGCCGGCGCTCGTCCGGAGCTGACCGTTCTCTCCCTTCTCATCAAAGGGCTGATGGAGCGGTTGCCCGAGACCACCGGGCCGCTCCGCGAACTGTGGCTGGCCATGCTCCCGCTCGGGGAGCACCCGTGGCGGGCCGCACCCCTGGTGGGCGGACCGCTGGCCGCGATCGAGACGGACCCGTCCTGGACCACGCCGGCGGTGCGCGCCACCGTGCCCCAGCTGTATCTGGTCTTCGGCGACCTGCGTGCCACCGCCCGGGCGGCGGCCCGCCTGCAGGCCGAGTTCCGCGCTGTCGGCCTGATCGGGCTCCTCGTCCAGCCACTCACGACGCTGGCGATCGCGGATGTCTTGCAGGGGCGGCTGCGCGACGCGATGACGACTGCGGAGGAAGCGCTACGCATCGCGCGGGATACCGATCAGCGCTACCGGGTCGCCTATCTCTGCGCGGTCCTGGCGTGGATCCACGCGCTGACCGGTGGTGCCGACGCCAGCCGGCGCCTGGCCGACGAGGCGGAGACCCTGGACCGGGCGGGGAGCCATGTCGGCCAGGTCCTGGGCCGCGTGTATCAGGCGAGGACGACGCTGGCGCTCTCGCAGGGACGGTACCCGGAAGCCGCCGACCTCTACACACGTGCCAAAAACTGTCCCGCTACCATCGGCCTCACCTGGGTGATCTACTCGGCGCCGGATCAGGTGGAGGTGCTGGCCCGCACCGGCGACACGGCGGAGGCCGAGCTCGTCCTGGAACGGTTTTCGCAATGGGCCCAAGCGGTGCAACAGCCCTGGGCGATCGCTGAAGCGGCTCGATGCCGCGCCTTGCTGGTGGACTCCGCTGAGGCGGGGCCCTATTTCGAGAAGGCCCTCGACCTCTATCAGGAGGCCGACCACAGGTACGGGCAAGCTCGCACCGAGCTGCTCTATGGCGAATGGCTCCGCCGCGACCTCCGTCGCGCTGAAGCCCGAAGCCACCTGCGGGCCGCCATCGAGCTCTTCGACGCCCTCGGCGCGTCGCTGTGGCTGGAACGCGCTGCGAACGAACTGCGGGCCACAGGCGTGCCGGTTCCGTATCGAACCCAACGTCCTGACCCGCTGGCCGAACTGACTCCCCAGGAGATCCAGGTCGTCCGTCTGGCCGCCGCCGGCGCGTCCAACCGGGAGATCGGCGCGCAGCTGTTCCTGAGCCCACGGACCGTCGGCTACCACTTGTACAAGGTCTTTCCCAAGCTGGGTGTCAAGTCCAGGGCCGAGTTGGCGGGATTCCAGTTCTGAGAGCGGACAAGGGTTTGCTCCACGACCTGCGAGCTGGGAATGTGACCAATCTCGCCGACGACGCCGCGCGCCGCTCCTCCATTGGAAAGGCGAGTTAGGGTTGCCGGGGCACTGGTCGTCGGCGGGGAGGAGCTGGGATGCACGTGGCGATCCTCGGACCGATTCAGGTCGGGACGAACACCACGGAACAGACGACGGTCGCCGCCGCGAAGCAGCGCGTCATTCTGGCGCACCTGGCGCTGCGTCCCAACCAGCCCGTCTCGACCGACTTCCTGATCGAAGCCCTGTGGCCCGAGGTGAAACCCTCGAGTGCCAAGGCGGCGGTGCTGAACTACATTGCCCGGCTGCGCCGCGCCATGGGAGCGGCTTCCGGGCGGCTCCAGACGGCTTCCGGCGGATACCTGCTGGAAGTGCGCGATCCGTGCGAGCTCGATCATCTCCACGCCGCCGACCTGGAATCCCGGGCCCGCCATTCGTTGTGCGGCAGTGATTTCGAGGCCGGCGGGCGTCTGGCCGACGAAGGGCTGGCGCTGTGGCGGGGCGAGCCGCTGGAGGACGTGCCGTGCGAGCAGTTGCAAGCCGACTGCCGTCCAGCGCTCGACGCGCTTCGGCTGCGGCTGGAGGAGACCCGCCTGGACGCGTTGCTGTGTCTTGGGCACTTCGACCGGATCCTGCCCCGGCTCGCCGCCCTGATTCTGAGCCATCCATTCCTCGACACGCTGCAGGAGCGTCGCATGGTCGCGTTGTACGGCGCCGGCCGGCGGACCGAGGCGCTGGACTACTACCGCATGGTACGGGCACAGTTGCGGGAATCGATCGGAGCCGACCCGTCGTCGTGTCTTCGAGAGCTGCACCAACAGGTGTTACGCGGAGCGCCGGTGCCCGAAGTGGTCGAGCTGTGGCGTGCGGACCGGGCGATGGCCCATTCCGGGGGCGCGCACACCCTGGCACAGAACTCGGTGCCGGCGCCGACACCCGCACCGGCACCGGCACCGGCACCGGCACCGGAAACCGTACCCACCGCCGAACCAGCGCTCGACGAGCGCGCACCGGCCGTGCCCTCGCAGTTGCCGCGGCGACCACGGCTGGTCGTCGGGCGGAACTCGGAACTGGTCGAGCTGACGCGCCTGCTCGCCGGACCGGAAGCCTGGGACGCCGAGTCGGCATGCCACATCGGGGTTCTGGCCGGGCCTGCCGGAGTCGGCAAGACAACCGTGGCGCTGACCTGGGCGCACGAGATGGCTGCGGCCTTCCCTGATGGCCGGATGTACCTGGATCTCAACGGATTCGCCGCCGATGGCCGGCCGTTGTCCACGGACACCGCCATCAGTGCCCTGTTGGACTTCCTCGGAGTGCCACCCAAGGATGTGCCCGCCACACCGCAGGGCCGCGCGGCGTTGTACCGGAGCCAGGTCGCCGTCCGGCGGGTCCTGCTGGTCATCGACAACGCCCGCGACGCGAACCAGGTCCGCCCGCTGCTCCCGTCCGGCGACGCCGCCCGCACCCTGGTCACCAGCCGCCGATCGCTGGCCGGGCTGGTGGCCCTGGACGGCGCGGAGGCGCTGACGCTGGAGCCCTTGGCGGCGACCGACTCGCACGAACTGCTGGCACGCAGGATCGGACAGGACCGCGCGACTGGTCAGGAACGGGCGATCAAGGCGATCGCCGACAGCTGCGGCAACTTGCCGTTGGCCCTGGCCGTCGCCGCCGCCCGAGCCGTCTCCCTGGTGAACGTCCCGCTCGGGGCGCTCGCCGCCCAGCTGGAGTCCAATGCGCTCAACGTGCTGAGCCCCGGCGACCACACGAGTGATGTGCGCAATGTCCTGTCCTGGTCGTATCTGCAGCTGCCGGAAGAAGCGGCGCGGGTCCTGCGGTTCCTCACGTTGCATCCGGGTCCTGAGATCACGGTCCCGGCGGCCGCCGCCCTGGCGGACGTCCCGGTCGCCGAGACGGCGGCGCTGGTCACCGAGCTGGCAGCGGTGAACCTGCTGACCGAGACCGGGCTCGGCCGCTATTCGCTGCACAGCCTGGTACGTGCCTTCGCGACCGAGCACATCGAGAAGGACACCACCGATGAACAGCGCCATGCAGCGCAGCATCGGCTGCTGGAGTACCACCTGCTCTGGGCCGTCGCCGCCGACCACACTTACACGTCGCTGCCGACCGAGATCGCGTCCGACCACGTGCCGCTGCCGTCCGGCCTGTCCGCGCCGGCCTTCGCTGACGAGCACGGGGGCATGGCCTGGATGGTCCAGGAGCAGAACGTCCTGATGGCGCTGGTCGCCCACGCCGTCTCGATCGGTTTCGATTCCTATGCCTGGCGCCTGGCGGTCGCCCAGTCATGCAGCCTCATGCTGCGGGGGCAATGGCAGGAGGACGTCCGGCAGGCACGGATCGGCCTGGCCGCGGCCAAGCGGCTCGGCGAGCCTGAAGCGCAGGCGCACTCCTACCGGCAGATCGGGCGAGTCCTGGCGCACACCGGCGAGTACGACACAGCGCACTTCCAGCTCCGGCGCGCACTGCGGATCTACCGCGCACTAGGTGACTGCGCAGGGATCTGTGAAACGGAGCGCACTTTGGGCACCTTGTACTACCAGCAGCGAGACTATGGGCGGGCCGTGGTCCACAACCGTCGATGGTTGGCCAAGGCACGGGAGTTAGGCCATTTGCGCAACCTCGCCAACGCGTTGAACGGTCTGAGTTGGATGCTGGCGCATGCCGGCGAGTACACCGAGGCCGTGGTGCACGGCCGGGAGGCGCTGACGATCGCGCAGGACATCGGCTGGCTCCAGAAGCAGCGCGACACCTGGGACACCCTGGGTCTGATCCATCGCGGCCTGGGCGACACGAACACTTCCGCCGCGTGCTACCAGCGGGCCGCCGACCTGAACGACCGGATCCGGCCGCCGGTGGACGCGCCGACGCCCGGGCACTACCCGCTGATGACGCTGGCCGAGCTGGCGATCTCCCGCAACGACGTGGACACCGCCCGCGAGTTGCTGACCCGGATCAGTCTCGACGCGCGGGAGGTCCACCGGTTCGATGCCGACAAGGCGGCGCGCAAGCTCGCCGAGCTGGACGGCGGAGCCGCCGCTTGATTCCCGGCATGACCACTGTCTGATCCCTGCTTGACCTGTGCGGTCAGCGGCGATCGAGGCGGCGGTATCGCCGCGATATCCGCGCGTTGTCCCGCGTTCCTACTGTCGGCCTTCGAAAGAAGGAGGACAGTATGGACAAGCGTCGGCTGGTTGTCGGCATCAGCGGGGCGACCGGGATCGTGTACGGGATGCGGGTGCTCGAGTTGGCCCGCAAGGCCGGCGTCGAAACCCACCTTGTAGTGACTCCCGCTGGACAGCAGACCCGGGCTTATGAGACGGGCCCGTCGATGGCTGACCTGGCCGCGATGGCCGATGTCGCCTATCGGCCGGCGGATGTGGGGGCCGCCATCGCCTCGGGGTCGTTCCGGACCGCGGGGATGATCGTGGCGCCGTGCTCGATCCGGACGCTGTCCGCCGACGGGGCGGTGAAGACCGTGGACCCCGTGGGCTCGCCGGGACCGGTCACGGCCTTCACCAGCCGCCGGCCTCTCGGGGTGGTCGCCGCGATCACGCCGTTCGACTTCCCGCTGATCCTGACGGTCAGCAAGATCGCGCCCGCCCTGGCCGCCGGCAACACTTTCGTCCACAAACCCTCCGCCGACACGCCGCTGTCGGCGGTGGCGCTGGCCGAGATCATGATGGACGCCGGGGTCCCGGAGGGCGCCTACAACCTGCTCACCGGCGGCGACGGCGCGACCGGCCGGGCTCTGGTGGTCGACCCCCGGATCGACAAGGTGGCGCTCACCGGGTCCACAGCCACCGGTCGGGCGATCATCCGGGACTCGGCACAGTCGCTGAAGCATCTGACGATGGAGCTCGGGGGCAAGAGCCCGAACATCATCTTCGCCGACGCCGATCTGGACGCCGCGGTACCGACCGCGTTCTACGCCTTGTTCTGGAACAAGGGCGAGGTCTGCGTCGCCGGCTCGCGGCTGCTGGTGCAGCGTCCGGTCTACGACGAGGTGGTGGAGCGGCTGGCGGCGATGTGCGCCGCGGCGAAGACCGGCGACCCGTTCGATCCCGCGGCCGACTTCGGCCCGATCGCCTCGCGCGCCGAGTACGACAAGGTGCTGCGCTACGTCGACGTCGGCCGCGACGAGGACGGCGCTCGCCTGATCATCGGCGGCGAACCGCTGAAGGTCGCCGGGCGCGGCCTGTACATCGAGCCGACGCTGTTCGCCAACGCGACCAACGACATGCGCATCAGCCGCGAGGAGATCTTCGGCCCGGTGCTGCCGGTGATCCCATTCGACACCGAGCAGGACGCGATACGTCTGGGCAACGACACCGACTACGGCCTGGCCGCCGGCGTGCAGACCCGCGACGTGGCCAAGGCCATGCGCGTGGCCGCGAAGCTCGACGCCGGAACAGTCTGGATCAACACCTGGCACCTCTACGACCCGGCCGCTCCCTTCGGGGGGTTCAAGGCCAGCGGCTACGGCCGCGAGAACGGTCTTGAGGCCTTCGAGAACTACATGCAGTACAAAACCACCTGGCTCAGCCTTCAGTCGTGAGGAACGGACTATGAGAATCGGCATCATCGGAGCCGGGCACATCGGCGGCAACATCGCACGCCAGGCAGTGCGGGTCGGCCACGACGTCATCCTGAGCCACTCGCGCCGACCCGAGACGCTGGAGCGGCTCGCGGCCGAGCTCGGGCCACACGCGATGCACGCGACGGTCCGCGAAGCCGTGGAGAACGCGAACATCGTCATCCTGTCGGTCCCATGGAAGGTCGTCGACGCGGCGCTGGAGGCGGCCGGCCCGCTGAACGGTCGGGTGGTCGTGGACACCACGAACTACTTCGGAATCGGTCTGGGTCCGGCCCAGGGGCAGACGGCAGCCGCGTTCAATGCCGGACGCATGCCGCACGCGCGTTACGTGAAGTGCTTCAACACACTCACCGCGGCTTTCCAGGCTGAGGCTGCACTGCGGTCCGGCGACGGTCGCGTCGTCCAGTGGTTGTGCGGTGAGGACGCAGGGGCGGTCCAACTGGTCGAGACATTCGTCGACAGCCTTGGATACGTACCGGTGGACCTCGGCGGCGTGAACGACTGCGCGGTGATGGAGTCTCCGCGGCGGCCGGGCTCCGTATACGGGGAGGAGTACCGGAGCGCGGAGGCGCTCCTCGTCGTCCAGGCAGTGAGGTCCGGCCGTCCGATCCCACCGATTCCTGTCTACCAGCCGTGACCGCTCACCAGGAGAAGAGGTCGTCCGTGACCGAGCAAGGAAGTGTCCTGATCGTCGGAGTGGGGCCGGGTCTGGGCTTGGCGGTGGCTCGTGTGTTCGCCGAAGCCGGCCACCCGGTCGCCCTGATCGGCCGCAACAACGCCAAGCTCACGCAGCTGGCTGCCACACTCCACGAACAGGATCACACTGCGCGGATCTATCCGGCAGACGCCGCTATACCGCTCGAGCTCGAAGCCGCGCTCGACGCCGCCGTCAGCGATCTCGGCGCGCCCGACGCCCTGGTGTACAACGCGGCGTTCGCCCGTCCCGACACCCCGACCGCCATCACTGCCGAGCAGTGGACGCAGAGTCTGGCCGTGAACGTCGTCGGCGCCGCCGTGGCCGCGCGGCACGTGATTCCCCAGCTTCGGGGTGGCCGAGGCACGGTGCTGTTCACCGGTGGCGGCCTGGCGCTGGCGCCGTCGCCGGACTACACGAGCCTGTCCGTGGGCAAGGCTGCGCTGCGCGCTTACGCGCAAGCGTTGCACGCAGAACAGGTGGAGAGCGGCGTGCACGTCACGGCGGTGACGATCCGCGGATTCCTGAGGCAGGGCGACGAGCGGTTCGACCCCGACGTCATCGCGCCGACCTACCTGGCGCTGCATCGGCGCCCCCGGGACCGTTGGCAGGCCGAGTACGTCTACGCCTGAGCCGGAAAGGCAGCGGCCGGACCCGGATAGTCCGGGCTCCGGCCGCGGTCACTTGTCCTCATAAGGTCGTTCGGGGGTACAGGCGGCTGTGGTCCTACCGCGCTGCTCGGCGTCCGACGACGTGGACCAACCGCGCGACCGCTCGGTACGGATCAGTCCGCGCCGCGATGAGCTCGGCCTGCTCCAGCAGGCGATAGCCGGATTCGTCGAGCGCGTCGAGGTCGCTCCGATGGTCGCCACCCGCAGCGGAATCGCCGGCGGCGCGGTGATCCCTGATCCGGGCTGGCCGGCGGCCTCTAATCGCTACAGCATCGTCAACAGCGCCGGGGTCTCCGCCTTCACCCTCACCAGACACGGCTAGTCACGTCCCACGGCGTGCCGACGGAGACCGGGACTTCCGTCTCAACCCATCGTCTTCGCACCGTCGAGCGACTCGCGGATGATGTCGGCGTGGCCGGAGTGCTGGCTGATCTCGCCGATCAGGTGCAGGACCACCATGCGGATCGACCAGCTGGCGCCGGGTTCGAACCAGGGGGCGGAGGGCAGGGGCCAGGTTCGGTCGAGGTCCGCGGTGCCGAGGAAGGCATCGGTCCCGGAAGCGGCCTGCGAGAAGTCGGCCAGTACGCCTTCCAGGGTCTCGCCCTCCAGCATGCGGAACTGGTTCGCCCAGTCGACGGGCACGCTCTCCATCGCCTCGGCGCCGCCGGTGGCGAAGCGTGTCCAGCGCCGTTCCATTTCGGCGACGTGCTTGATCAGGCCGCCGAGACACAGTTCGCTCACGGTGGTGCGCTCGCGCGCCTGCTCGTCGGTGAGGTCACGGACAGTGCGGCGCAGCAGGTCGCGGTGACTCGCGAGCGCGGCGAGCAGGTCGGTGTGTTCTGCGGACCTCGCAGTGGAGGGTGCGGCATCGCCGGGGTTTGTCATGAGTCCAAGCTTGCCCGCGCCGCATGCGACTGTGGTGGCGCCCCGCCGGTGCCGCTGCCGGAGTGGGCTGATCCACCCGGGAAGGCGGCACCCCGCGGCAAAGCCGATTCCCGGCTCTGCCGCGCAGACATCGGCCTGAGCATCGCTAACAGACCTGCGCCTTGATCTCCGCCGCGGTCCGCTCCCCCGAACGCACCGCCGCATCAAGGGTCATGTTGTCGACGTCCGTGTGTTCGCCGGCGAAGTGCACTCTGCCCTCCTGGACCGCCTCGTATCCCGCGAACGCTGTGTACTGCCCGACGCCGTAGTAGTGGTACGCGCCGAGGTGCCAGGGGTCCACGCTCCAGTGGTCCTCATAGGCCAGACCGTTGTACGCCGCCGTCGTGCCGGGGAAGACGTTCTCGATCTGCCCGAGGAACCAGTTCACGTCCGTCGCCGGGGCCGGTCCGTGGGCCGCGCCGGTCAGGGTGCTCCTGGCCACGTTGCCGCCGGGGAAGTTCACGAGCAGCGCCGGGGAGCCGTTCGCCCCCACGTTGACCGAGCCGTCCCAGGCGGTCTGGTAGCCGGTCGGGCCGGTGTTGCTGACGCCGTTGTAGCCGGTATGCGCCCACGTCTTCTGACTCAGTTGGAGGACCAGCTTCGCGTTCTGGCCCATCGGCTGCTGCTGGATCGCCGTCTTCTTCAGCGCTGAGAATCCGGCGCCTGAGTAGTCCACGTTCCTCAGGGTGCTGAAGGGCAGCGCCAGCACGACATGGTCCGCCCCGACGGCGACCGTCGTCCCGCCCGCGTCGAAGGTCAGCGTGTAGCTGCCATCAGTGTTCTGCCGCAGGGCGATCAGCTGGTATCCCTGCCGGACGGTGCCGGCCGGAAGCCGGCTCAGCATTCCGGTGACGAGCTGGTCGTTGCCGCCGGCCAGGTGGTACTTCTCGTCGAAGCCCGCCGAGCTGTCAAAGGTCTTCGACGAGCCGAGGAAGCCGATCAGGCCGACCGCGGAGCTCGCCGCCGGCTCGCCGCCGGACTGGAGTTGCAGCGATTCGATGATCTGCGTCAGCGGAGCCCCCGAGGCAAGGCCGATCGAGGACAGGTAGTCCAGGCACGACATCCGGTCGAGCTTCAGGGCGGTCGGCGTGGCGCTGTTGTAGCGCGGCGTCCCCATCGCCTGGTACGAGGCGTTGAACGCGCTGTACGCCTCGGCGACCCAGTCGGTCTGCTGCTGCTTGTTGTCATAGCGCGCGCCGTTGATCCAGCCCGCGTATGTGCCGGAGTCCAGCGCGCCGCCGTTGGCGTACTCGGTGCTCAGGCCCAGACTCGAGGCCAGGTTCAGCACCGCGGTGTCGGTGGAGCTGACGAACGCCCCGCCGTGCTCGTGGACCTGGCCGCCGGCGAAGAACCCGCGCATCGACCAGCAGCGGCCCCCGATGTGCGTGGTGTCGGCCTCGTAGACGGTGGACGCTATGCCGCTGCCGGTCCACAGGCTATGGGCGCAGCGCAGACCGGCCAGGCCCGCGCCGACGATGACGACGCGCGGTGCCGTCGCGGCGTCCGCGCGCGCCGCCCGGCTGATCGCGGCGGTCCCGAGGGCGGCCCCGGCGCCGCCGGCGATCAGCGCCCGCCGGGACACCGTCCGTGCTTCCCAGTACCGCTCGGTGCGACTCGTGTGAAGGCGCTGCGTCCGTTCGGCACGGATCGCGAGCAGTTCGTCCACCGGGACGCCGGTCCGCCGTCGTTCCGCCTCGGCGGCGAAGAGCATACGCAGTCTGTTCGGAATACCGCTTCCAGTGATTCGCGTCATGGACCGGAAGTGAAGCGCGTCACAACGCCGCTGTCAACGGTGTTGCGCTATGTTGTGCGACCCCGGGGCCGGGTGGCGCGCGCGGCGACCTATGCCGCCGCGCGCGACGCGATCCGGTCGATCAGCGCCTCGACCCGCGCGGCGTAGATCTCCTCATGCGTCACCGCGGCCAGGTCCTCGGTCAGTGCCGCGATATGCGGGAACCGGTCCGGGCCGGCCAGCCGGTACTCCCGGCCCCATGCCGACTGGTCGCCCTCTCGCTCGTTCGGCGCGAACAGCTGCAGCGCGGCATGTTGCCCGACGTAGGCCAGGATCGAGTCGCCGAACATGCGGTAGTGCACGACCGCCTCGCGTCCGCGCAGGCCGGCCTCGTCCACCGCGCCCAGGATCAGCTCCACGACCCGGAACTCGTTGGGCCGCCTGGTGGTCCGCGAGGCCATCAGGGAGCTGACGACCGGATACTTCATCCCGACCCGCAGCGACTGCTCGGCCAGGGCTCGCAGCCGGTCCTGCCAGCCCAGGCCGTGCGGCACGCCGTCCAGGACCTCGCCGAGCGTGCGGTCGGCGACCGAGAGCAGCAGCTCGTCCTTGTCGCGGAAGTGCCGGTAGACCGCTGTCGGGTCGCAGCCCAGCTCCTGCCCGAGCCGGCGGACGGTGAACGCGTCGTCGCCGCCGCGTGCGGCGATGCGCAGCGAGGCGTCGATGATCATCTCGGGGGTCAGCTGGCTGCCCGAGCGTCTGGTGCCGGCAGCCCTGCCGGCGGGTGTCTTGGTGGCCATGATGGCAGCCAGTATAACGAGACGGAAACGGCGGAGCGCAACACTGTTGACAGCAGTGTTGCGCATGCGCTTCGATCCAGTCGCGGCGCCGAGCCGCCAGGACGGAAGGGTGGGCGATGCGGGGAGATGCGAACGAGACCGTCACGGTCTTCACCGGCGGGTCCGTGTACGTGGACGGTGCGTCCCGACACGTCGACGTGGCGGTGCGGGACGGCCGGATCACCGCGGTGGGCGCGGACCTCGCCGGCCGGGCGGCGGGGTCCGCCCGGGTCGCCGATGGCGTGGCTGGCGTGGATGGCGTGGCTGTCGTGGACCTGGAAGGCGGCCTGCTGATCCCCGCCTTCCAGGACGCCCACAACCACGCGGTGTTCGCCGGCCTCCAACTGCTCCGCTGCGACATGTCGGGCCAGTCGGAGGTCGGGCAGTACCTGGAGACGATCGCGGACTACGCGAAGCGGCACCCCGACGCCGAATGGATCCTCGGCGGCGGCTGGTCCATGGACAGCTTCCCCGGCGGGGTCCCGACCCGCCAGGCACTCGACGCGATCGTGCCCGACCGCCCCGTGCTGCTGACCGTGCGCGACGGTCACGGCGCCTGGGCCAACACCCGGGCCCTGGAGCTGGCCGGGATCACCGCGGACACCCCGGACCCGGCCGACGGCCGCATCGAACGCGAACCGGACGGCACGCCGATCGGCATGCTCCAGGAGGGCGCCGTGGACCTCGTGGCCGTCCCGATCGCGACCGCCGAGGAAGCCCGCCAGGGGCTGCTGGCCGCACAGAGCTACCTGTTCTCCCTCGGCATCTCCGGCTGGCAGGACGCGATGATCTCCGCCTACCCCGGCAACCCCGACAACTACGACGTCTACCGCGACGCCGCACGCAGCGGCGAACTCAAAGCCCGCGTCGTCGGGGCGCTGTGGTGGGACCGGGACCGCGGCCTGGAACAGATTCCCGACCTCGTCGGGCGCCGCGCGAACGGCACCGTCGGCCGATTCGCGGCCACGAGCGTGAAGCTGATGCTCGACGGCATCGCCGAGAACTTCACCGCCGCGATGCTCGCCCCCTATCTGGACCGCTGCGGCTGCCCGACCGCCAACCACGGCCTGGAGTTCATCGACCCCGACGTCCTGCGAGATGCCGTCGCGCGGCTGGACGCCCTCGGATTCCAGCTCCACTTCCACGCCCTCGGCGACCGCGCGGTCCGGCAGGCGCTCGACGTCCTGGAGCACGCCCGCGCAGCCAACGGCGCCACGGACAACCGGCACCAGCTCGCCCACCTGCAAGTCGTGCACCCCGATGACATCCCGCGCTTCGCAGCCCTCGGTGCCACCGCGAACATCCAGGCGTTCTGGGCCGCCCACGAACGCCAGATGGACGAACTGACGATCCCGTTCCTCGGCACGGAGCGCTCAGCGCGGCAATACCCGTTCGGCGATCTGGCCAGGGCCGGAGCGCACATCGCGGCGGGCAGCGACTGGAACGTCAGCACTCCCGACCCGCTGCTCGGCATCCACGTCGCGGTGAACCGTTCGCGGATCGGCGAGAACCCGGCGCCGTTCTACCCCGAGCAGGCCCTCACCCTCACACAGGCGCTGTCCGCGTACACCGAGGGCAGCGCCTGGATCAACCACCTGGACGCGGTCGCGGGGACGATCGCCGTCGGCAAGTACGCGGATCTCGTCGTCCTGGACCGAGACCCCTTCGCCCGCCCCGCCGACGAGATCGGCGCGACGCGCGTCCGCCGTACCTACGTCGAAGGCGAACTCGTATTCGCAGCCGACCTGTAGAGCCATCCGTTCCCGAAGGAGAGTGCAGTGAGAGCAATCCATCCGCACCGCAGCACCGCCCTCGCCGTGGCGACGGCGCTCGCGCTCGCCGCGAGCAGCACGGCGTGCAGCGGCAAAGCACATCAGGACTCTGGGAGCACCGGTGGCTCGACGAACAGCGCCGCCGGCAAGACCGGCTACACGCTGACCGCGAGCACCGGCACGCCCAAGGGCGACATCGGCTCCTTCACCTGGTCGATCTACGCCGAGCCCCCGTCGCTGGACTACGCCCAGGCCTTCGACTACCCGCCGAACCAGGTGCTGGCCAACGTCTGCGAGAGCCTGCTGCGCTGGAACCCGGACCTGACGACCTCGCCGGGCCTGGCCACCGACTGGAAGAACCCTGATTCCAAGACTTGGGTCTTCGACATCCGCTCCGGAGTGAAGTTCCACGACGGCACCACGCTCACCGCCGACGACGTCGTCGCCTCGCTCAAGCGCAACCTGGACCCGGACGTGGCCAGCGTCTGGGCGAACTCCTACCGGAACGTCGACTCGATCGTGAAGACCGGCCTCCTCCAGGTCACCGTGCACCTCAAGCAGCCCGACTCCACGTTCCCGGAGTACATGGCGGCCAGCCCCGGCACCGTTGAGTCCGCGGCGACGCTCACCGCCGACGGCAAGGACTACGGCAACCCGACCAAGGGCGTGAACTGCACCGGCCCGTTCTCGTTCGGCTCCTGGCAGCCCGGCCAGTCCATCACCCTCAACCGCTTCGACGGCTACTGGGACCCGGCGCTGAAGGCCCACAGCAAGCAGGTGAAGTTCGTCTTCATCGCCGACCCGACGGCGCGGGTCAACGCCTTCCAGACCGGCGAGGTCGACGGCGGCTGGATGGTGCCGCCGGACGCCTACTCGCAGCTCAAGGCGAACCTCTCCTTCGGCGACTCGACGACCGTCGCCGACGAGGTCGTCTCCAACCTGTCCGGGCCGCTGGGCGATCCGCGCGTGCGGCAGGCCCTGCTGATGGCCACCGACCGCAAGGGCATCATCAACGCCGGCAACGGCGGCGTCGGGGAGATCGCGGACTCGCTGGTGACGGCGAACAACTGGGCCAACGCCCCGGCCGGCCAGAAGGCCGCCGGGACGACGGGCCTTCCGGCCTATCCCTACGACAAGGCCAAGGCGAAGGCGCTCGCGCAGCAGGCCGGCGTCCACGGCCAGACCGTCGTCATCGCCACCAGCCCGCTCGACACCCAGACCACGATCATCACCCAGGCGATCGCGCAGGCCTGTACCGACATCGGCCTGACGCCGAAGATCGACACCATCTCGGCCGACAAGTACACCGCGCTGTTCACCGATCCCAATGCGCGCAAGGGCATCGACCTGTTCCTGACCTTCTGGTACACCTCGATCACCGACCCGCTGGACATGTACTCCTCGCTGGAGACCAACGCGTACAGCAACTACGGCGGGTACTCGAACAAGGCCTTCGACACCGCCTTCGAGCAGGCCGTCGGGAGCTACGACCCGCAGACGCGGGCCCAGGCGACGGTCGCGGCCCAGAAGATCGCGCTGACCGACCTGCCGTGGCTGCCGCTCTACGACGAGCCGGTGAGCGTGTATCAGGGCTCGAAGATCACCGGCGTGAAGCCGTCGATCGACTACCTGTACTACCCGTGGGCCGCCGAGATCGGGGCCCGGTGACCGTGACGGTGCAGAACATGGGCACCCTCCTGGCGGTGCTGCGCAGGGTCGGTACGATGGCGCTGACCCTGCTGGTGACCTCCTTCCTCGTCTTCTCCTCCCTCTACCTGGCCCCCGGCGATCCGGTCGCGTTCCTGGTGAAGGGCCGCTCGCCGAGCCCGGACCAGCTGGTCGCGATCCGGCACGAGTACGGCTTCGACAAGCCGTTCCCGGTGCGGTACTGGGACTGGCTGGTCGGGATGCTGCACGGCGACTTCGGGCAGTCCTACCTCTTCCACGAGAGCGTCGCGGCGGTCATCGGGGCGCGGCTGCCCGCCACCCTGCTGCTCGTCGCCTTCTCCACGGTGCTGATCATCGTGGTCGGCATCGGGCTCGGCGTCCTGGGCGCGCTGCGGCGCGGCAAGACGACGGTCGTGCTGGTGACGGTCGGCGCCGCGGTGCCGTCGTTCACGGCGGCGATCGTGCTGCGGTCGGTGTTCGGCGTGCGGCTCGGCTGGTTCCCGACCGTGGGGACCGGGTCGGGGTTCGGGGACGAGCTGGACCACATGGTGCTGCCGGCGGTCGCGCTGGCGATCACCTTCATGGCGCTGGTGACGCGGGTGACGCGCGCGGCGATGCTGGAAGAGCTCGGGCGGGAGCACGTGGAGGTGGCGATGAGCCGGGGGCTCTCGCGGGCCTCGGTGATCCGGCGCCATGTCCTGCGCAACGCGCTCGGGCCGATCGTCACGGTGTCGGCGCTGTTGATCTCAGGGCTCTTGGTCTCCACGGCGATCGTGGAGTCCGCGTTCGGCATGTCGGGCATCGGGTCGCTGCTGGTGCAGAGCGTGGACGAGATGGACTTCCCCGTGGTGCAGGCGATCGTGCTGCTCGTGGTGGCCGCGTTCGTCGTCGTCAACACGATCGTCGACCTGGTCCATCCGCTCATCGATCCGAGGGTGCGTGGTGCGCGATGAGTATCGCTGTCATTCCTTCGTCGCAACGGCGGCGGCGGTTCGGTTCCTGGCCCGCGCGGCTCGCCGGGCTCACCTGGCCGACCCGGCTGTGCGTGGCCCTGTTGGCGCTGGTCGCGCTCGGCGCGGTGCTGGCGCCGTGGATCGAGCCCTACGACCCGACCTCCGGCGACCTGTCGAGCACGCTGGCCGGGCCCGGCGGCGGGCACTGGCTCGGCACCGACGGCGGCGGGCACGACACGTTCTCGCAGCTGCTGGCCGGCGGCCGGACGAGTCTGCTCGGCCCGTTGGGCGTCGTGCTGTTCTCCACGGTCGCCGGCGTGCTGGTCGGCCTGGCCTGCGCGTGGCGCGGCGGCTGGGTCGACGCGCTGATCGGGCGCGTCCTGGACGTGCTGTTCGCGTTCCCGTCGCTGCTGTTGGCGATTCTCGCGGTGGCGCTGTTCGGCAAGGGCCTGGGCGCGCCGGTCGTCGCGATGGCCATCGCCTACATGCCCTACACGGCCCGGCTGGTGCGCGGGCTCACGGCCCAGGAGAAGACCCGTCCCTACATCGCGGCCTACCGGGTGCAGGGGCACGCGGCGACGTTCATCGCGCTGCGGCGGCTGCTGCCGGCGATCGCGCCGACGGTCCTGGCGCAGTCGACGGTGAACTTCGGCTACGCGCTGCTGGACCTGGCGGCGTTGTCGTTCCTGGGGCTCGGCGTGCAACCGCCGACGCCGGACTGGGGCGCGATGATCAACCAGAGCCAGGCCGCGGTGCTGGAGGGCCAGCCGCTGTCGGCGGTGCTGCCGGCGCTGCTGGTCGTGATCGTGGTCGTGGCGGTGACGGTCGTCGGCGAGCACTTCGCGGACCGGCTCACGAAGCGGGAGGCGTGATGGCTGCTCTGCTCGACATCAGGGATCTGCGGGTCACGATGCCCGGCCTCGGCCGGCCAATCCTGGACGGGGTGCGGCTGAGCGTCGCCGACGGCGAGGCCGTCGCGCTGGTCGGCGAGTCCGGCTCAGGGAAATCGGTGACGGCGCGCAGCGCGCTCGGGCTGTTTCCCTCCACGGCCTCGGTGACGGGATCCGTTCTCGTCGGCGGCACGGAGATCGTCGGAGCCACAGCCTCGGCGGTGCGCGGCGTGCGGACCTCGGTCGCATCGATGATCTTCCAGGATCCGCGCGCCGGGGTGAACCCGGTGCGGCGCGTAGGGGACTTCCTCACCGAGCCGTTGCGCAGGATCCGGGGGTTCGGCAAGCGCGAGGCGGACGCCCGGGCGTTGGAACTGCTCGACGCGGTCGGCCTGCACGACCCGGGACACGTGCTGCGGTGCTTCCCGCACGAGCTGTCCGGCGGCATGCTCCAGCGCGTGATGATCGCCTACGCGCTCACCGCCGACCCGCGCCTGCTGCTGTGCGACGAACCGACGACGGCGCTGGACGTCACGACCCAGGCCGAGATCATGGCGATCCTGGGCCGGCTGCGGCGCGGGCGCGGACTGGGCATGCTGCTCATCACGCACGACCTGGATCTCGCGGCCGCGGTCTGCGACCGGGTGTACGTGATGTACGCGGGCCGGATCATGGAGTACGCGCCGGCCGCCGCGCTCGTGGCGCACCCCCGTCACCCGTACACCGCCGGCCTGCTCGGCTCCGCGCCGCCGTTGAGCGGCGAACCGCGTCGGCTGACCCCGATTCCCGGTTCGCCGCTGAGCTTGGCCCACGGCGTCGACGGATGCCCGTTCGCGGCCCGCTGCACATTCGCCGAGCCAGGGGTCTGCGACGTGACAGTTCCGGCCCTGCAGAAGTACGGCGATTCCGAAACGGCGTGCCTGCGCGCCGGACAGATCCTGGAGGCCCGATGACCCCGGTGCTGGAGGTCGCGCACCTGCGCAAGACGTACGGAAAGACCGTGGCCGTCGCCGACCTCTCCTTCACCCTCGCGCCCGGCGGCGCCCTCGGGCTGGTCGGCGAGTCCGGCTCGGGCAAGACGACGACCGCGCGCATGCTGCTCGGCCTGGAGAAGCCGGACAGCGGCGACATCCAGGTCTGCGGCCGTCCGCTCACCGAGGCGCCGCGAGGACGCCCGGCCCGCCTGGCCCGCGCCAAGGCCGTGCAGATCGTCTTCCAGGACCCCTATCTCTCCCTGGACCCGCGACTGACCGTCCGTGCCGCACTGGACGACGTCCTGCGCCTGCACGGCCACCCGGACCGCCCAGCCCGCGTCCGCGAGCTGCTCGACCAGGTCGGGCTCGGAGAGCGCGAAGCCGGAGCCCTCCCCCGCGCCCTGTCCGGCGGCCAACGCCAGCGCGCGGCGATCGCCCGGGCCCTGGCGGTCGAGCCGGACGTCCTGGTCCTGGACGAGGCGGTATCAGCACTCGATGTCTCCATCCAGGCCCAGATCCTCAACCTGCTGGCCGACATCCGCCGCGAAAGCAGGATCGGCATCGTCTTCGTCAGCCACGACCTCGCCGTCGTCCGCTACCTGTGCGACGAGGCCCTGGTCCTGCACCGGGGCGTCGTCGTCGAACACCGCGGCATGGAGGAACTGCTCCGCGACCCCCGCGAGGGGTACACCAAGCTGCTGCTGGCCTCGGTGCCGCACGCGGGGTGGGATCCGGAGGAGATCGCCGAGCGTCGCAGGGCTCTGTGAAGACGTCGAGGGAGGCACGCCGGGAGCAGCAGACGGCTCGCGCGTCGTGAAGAATGCCGCTGCGATCGTGTAGACCACCAGCAGAGCTGCCGTTAAGTACAGCGAGTCGGTCAGCGCCGCGTTGAACGGCGCTTTCACGGGCCCGATGGCCATCTCACATCCGGAGACACGCCCTACCAGCGACAAACCCTTACGCCATTTCACAGAAAGGCAACCAGCCCTTTCTCAAGCGTCTGCCACCTGCGCGCCGGGCGGCAAAGCCGCCTCCCACTGGTCGCGAAGCGAGTCCCGGAGACGGGTGACATGCGACCAGCCGAGCACGGCCTGGGCACGGCGTACGACCACGTTCGTACAACTGCTGCCTCCCGGGCTTTCGGGGCCGGCCGCCACGTTCATCAGGAGTCGACTGCGCGGGAGGCCGGCTACGTCGGCCATCATCTCGACCACATCCGACACAGCGTGCACCTCGCCGCGGCCGATGTTGACGACCAGACCGGCCGCCGGCGCGGCAGCGGCCCGCACGACAGCGTCGGCGATATCTCGGATGTCGATGAAGTCCCGCATGTCGGGAGTGACCGCCAGGTCCAATCGCCCTCCAGGAGGCAGCTCCTGCAATCGCTTGGTCAGCGAGCCAAGAAGGCTGCCGGCCGGCGCACCGGGGCCGCACACGTTGGTGACCCGCAGGACCACGGCGTCGGTCCGGCCTTCGGCGGCGGCTGCCAGGATGGATCTGCTGCCCATCAACTTGGCCTGCCCATACGGCGTCGACGGCTGTTCGGGGTGGTCCTCGTCGGCGGCCTCGTGCGGGGAGATCTCGCCCTACTCGTGGACGGTGCCGAGCTGCACCAGTCGGATATGTGGCGGTATGAGGCGCAGCAGCCGTTCCACCAGGACCGCGTACGCATCAAGCATCTGCTCCAACGTCCCGCGCCAGCCGGACCCCGCCGCGTTGACGACGACATCGCTGTCGGCCAGTAGGCGCTCCAGCGCTCGGTCGCTGCCGTCGTGCAGGAGGTCTGCCCGCAGCAGCTCGACTCCCGGCACCGTGGAGAACTGATCGACGGCAACGGCGAGGCGCCCTGCCTTACGGGGCGGCCGCACGGTCTGCACGAACTGTCCACGGTCACACCGACCCTCACCACGACCGGATCCCTGGCGGGGAGAGTGCCGAACACGGACAGAAGATTAAAGGGGAGGACAAGAATGCTGAAACGCTCGCGGCCGATACTGGATATCAAGCTCAAGTCAAAATTAGCTAGATCCCGCCCGGCATCGCCGCAAGGAAAAGCAGCGACGCCGGGTCCTTTCGACAGGACCCGGCGTCACGGCGGAGAGCGGAAAGCGCGCGCTCAGGCGATCTGGCGGCGGTAGGCGACCATGGACAGCAGGTACGCGACCACCAGGACGCCGACGCACCACACCGCGGCGAGCCAGCCCTGGCTGCCCACCGACTGCTCGTTGATCAGGGACCGGATCGAGTTCACCACCGGGGTCACCGGCTGGTTGTTCGCGAAGGCCTGCAGCGGCCCGGGCATGGTCTTGGTGGGCACCATCGCCGAGCTCAGGAACGGCAGGAAGATCAGCGGGTAGGCGAACGCGCCCGCGCCCTCGGCCGTCTTGGCGGCCAGCGCGGCCAGCACCGCGATCCAGCTCAGCGCCACGGTGAACAGCGCCAGGATGCCGGCGATGCCGACCCAGGAGACCAACCCGGCGCCGGACCGGAAGCCCACGAGCAGGGCCACGGCCACCACGATCACCAGCGAGATCGCGTTGGCGACCAGCGCGGTCAGCACGTGCGCCCACAGCACGCTGGAGCGCGCGATCGGCATGGAGTGGAAGCGTTCGAAGATACCGCTGCGCCGGTCCGTGAACAGCCGCAGGTTGGTGTAGGAGATGCCGGAGGCGATGGTGATCAGCAGGATGCCGGGCAGGATGTACTTCACGTACGCCGCCCGCCCGCCGGGGTCCACCGCCCCGCCGAGCACGTACAGGAACAGCAGCATCATCGCGATCGGCGTGATCGCGGTGGTGATGATGGTGTCCGGGCTGCGCATGATGTGGCGCATGGCGCGGCCCATCATCACAGAGCTGTCGCGCAGGAAACGGCTCATCACTGCTCCTTGCTCAGGGTCTCGACGGGCTGGTTGTCGACAGCCTGGCCCGGGACGGCCGCGCCGTCCTTGCCGGCCCCGCCGACGACGGCGAAGTAGACGTCCTCCAGGGTCGGCTTCTTCTCCACGTACTCGACCTTCGGCGGTCCGAGCAGTTCCTGGAGCTCGGCCAGCGTGCCGTTCACGATGATGCGGCCCTCGTGCAGGATGGCGATCCGGTCGGCGAGCTGTTCGGCCTCATCCAGGTACTGGGTGGTGAGCAGCACCGTGGTCCCGCGCCCGGCCAGCTCCTTGACGGTCGACCACACCTCCTGGCGGCCCTCGGGGTCCAGCCCGGTGGTCGGCTCGTCGAGGAAGATCACCGCCGGGCTGCCGATCAGGCTCATGGCCACGTCGAGGCGGCGGCGCATGCCGCCGGAGTAGGTCATCGCGCGCCGCGCGCCGGCCTCGGTCAGCGCGAACCGCTCGAGCATCTCGTCCGCGACCCGCCCGGGGTGCGGCAGGTGCCGCAGCTTGGCGACCAGGACCAGGTTCTCCCGCCCGGTGAGGATGTCGTCCACGGCTGTGAACTGGCCGGTGAGGCTGATGGACTCGCGCACCTGCCCGGCCTGGCCGACCACGTCGAAGCCGTTGACGCTGGCGGTCCCGGCGTCCGGCCGCAGCAGCGTGGACAGGATCTTCACCAGGGTGGTCTTGCCGGCGCCGTTCGAGCCCAGCAGGGCGAAGATGCTGCCCGGCTGCACCTCGAAGTCCACGCCGCGCAGGACCTTCAGGTTCTTGTACGACTTCTCCACGCCCTGGACGCGGATCGGCAGGACTTGTTCTGTCGTCATCGGTCGGCCCCCTCCACGCTCCCGCTGCTGTCACCGGTGCCGGTCATCAGGTACGGTTTGTTCTGTCCACGTGCTGTGGCCATGTCGTGGACCCCTCCTCGTCGGAGCGTTCGACCCGTGTTCTGGCAGGGGGCTCCAGGTCCTGCGGAACTCTGTTTGCACGCCGAGGCCGCGCTGCCCGGTTGCGACGAGCAGCGCGCAGACCCGAGGTCTGGTCGGCGGGTGTTACCGGCCGCCCTGGGACTTGCGGTAGACGTGGGCGTTGGTCTCCGAGTCCTTGATCAGGCTGTCGGCGAAGGCCGCGACGTCGGTGCCGGTGAGTTCGAGGACTCCCTTGCCCTCGGCGACCCCCTCCTCGAAGAAGTCCACGATCCGGGAGAGCAGGTTCCCCCCCTCCAGATCGACCGGCCCCACCTTGAAGAGGTACTTCTGCATCTCCTTGTAGACGATGCGGTAGTCCGGCGGCAGCGCATCGACCCGGGCCACGTGCTCCCGCCACTGCTTCTTGCCCGCGATGATGTCCTGGATTCCCATCTCAGCCTCCCTGCCGGCCCAGCTTCTTGGCGACGTCCCGGTTCAGCTGCTCGCGCCACTTGTCGCGGTAGCTCCGGGCCTGATCCCCGCCGTCCACCAGGGCCGCGGCGAAACCGTCGATGTCCTCCCCGAGCACCTCCGCGATGCCCAGCCCTTCCCCGGCCGACTCCTCGAGCAGGCCCAGGACGCCGTCGAGGATCGGCATCAGGTTGCGGCCCGAGAAGTCCGCCGAGGGCAGCAGGTCCGCCCTGATCCGCTCCCACGCCGCCTGGTATTCGGCCGGCAGCGCCGTGGCCCGGGCCTCGAAACCCTTCCACTCCTTCGTTAGGTCGCTACCCGTGATGTTCTCCCAGAACGTCATCGGCTGCCCTCCTTCAGATCGTTGATGCGCGACGAGAGGTACTCCCATTTCGCCCAGAACCTCGCAAGTTCTTCACGTCCGGCCTCGTTGAGCGCGAAGAACTTCCGCGGGGGGCCCTGCGCCGATGGCCGTTTCGCCACGTCCACGAGCCCGTTCCTCTCCAGGCGGACCAGGATCGTGTAGGTCGTCCCCTCGACGACGTCGGGGAAGCCGAGATCGTTCAGCCGACGGGTGATGGCGTAGCCGTACGTCTCCTCGTTGCCGATGATCTGAAGAACACAGCCCTCGAGCGTGCCCTTCAGCATCTCTGTCAGATCGTCCATCGCGAGCCCTCCTCCCAGTACTGAGTAGCGCTGAGTACCACTACAAAGTATCACGGAGTAGTGGGCGGCGGAAGCCGGCAGCGCGCCCCTCCCGCCGACCTCGCGCTACAGGACTTCGCCGTCCTTCGTCCGCCTGCGCAGAGCGGGCCTGGTGGACTGGGCCAGGCTGCTCCACATCTCCGCCAGGCCGGTGACCGTCCGGACCGCGAACAGCGTGCGGATGGACAGCTCCTGGTTCAGCTCCGAGCGGATCAGCCCGACCAGCCGGATCGCCCGCAGCGAGTTGCCGCCGAGGTCGAAGAAGTCCTCGTCGATACCCACCCGCTCCACGTCCAGCGCCTCGGCGAAGACCTCGGCCAGGATCCGCTCGGTGTCGTTGCGCGGCGCCCGGTAGGCCGGGCCGCCGAACTCCGGCTCGGGCAGCGCGGCCGGGTCCAGCCGGCCGCCGGGGGTCAGCGGGAGGGCGTCCAGGACGACGAAGACGGACGGGACCAGGTACTCCGGCAGCCGCTCGGCGGCGAAGTGGCGCAGGTCCTCGCCGGCCGGAGCGGCCTGGCCGGCTGCCGGGACCACGTAGGCCGCCAGACACTGCCGGCCGGAGTACCGGGCGATGGACCCGCGGGAGCTGCGCCGAGTCGCGGTGGCCGGGGCCGGCCAGAGCGCCGCGGAGATCACCAGATTCCTCTACGACGAGCTCCCGCACGCCCGGCTGCACGCGATCGTCCCGGCCTACGGCTACCCCAACCGCCTGCGCGACCCGATGCCGGCCCGGTTGGAAGACCTCGCGGACGCCATCGCCGACGGGATCGGCGGTCCGACGGAGCACCGGCTGGTGCTGTTCGGCCACAGTATGGGCGCCACCATCGCGCACGAGGTCGCGCTGCGTCTGCGGGAGCAGGGAAACCCGCCGGCCGCGCTGTGCGTGTCCGGGCGCCGGCCGACCCACGCATTGACCGGACGCAGGATGATCGCCGGCTCGGACGAGCAGATGATCGAACACATCACCAGCTTCGACGACAGCCGGGCCGCCGTCTTCGATGACGAGGCCCTGCGCGAGCTGGTGCTCCCCGCGATCCGCGCGGACTACCGATTGGTGGACGGCTTCGACGGCGGCGACCGCCCGCTGCTGGACTGCCCGGTCTACGGCTACACCGGCGACGTGGACACCGAGGTGACCCCGCGGCAGATGGAGCACTGGGCGGAGCTGACCAGAGGGCCCTTCAGGCTGGTGGTGATGCCCGGCGGGCACTTCTACCTCAGGGCCGCCGAAGACGCGCTGCTGGCGGACCTTTGCGACGCCCTGGCCGACATCAGGGCGTCGACGACGACCGCCTTCTGAGCCGCTGATCCACCGGAAGATCACCGCTGTTCAACGGGGTTCAAGCCGTGACCGCGAACCGGCCGGGGCAGCCCGACAGGCGCCGCGGCCACATTCGCCGGCCGTAGGCTCGCCGGGCGATCAAGTCAGCCGGTTCATCCAGTCCCCCACGGCCTGGCGCCTGGTATCCGAGTGAGCGCGGAATGATCGCTCCACCTGAGCCCGGACCGGACCGCTCTGCTCCTGGCTCAGCTTGAACATTCCCTCAGCGCCGGTCACCTCGACGCGGAAGGCACCGACCCCGGGAGCGATGCGGCGGAAGTAACCCACCGACTCGGTCATGTCCCAGCGGCTGCCGAAACGATCCTCGAAGGTCCGCACCGTGGCCATGAGCACGTCGAGTGTTTCCTCGAGAGAATCGATCTTGTCGATGGTCCACACTGACCGCACTCTGGGCGGGCGTGCCCCAACTGCTCCCGACATTCGCCTCCGAACAAGCCGCCTCAGCGGCCCGAGTGGCCGACGCCGGAGGCGGTATCCAGCTACCGGGCCACTTGGCCGACGCCTCCGCGATCCGCAAAGCCGTCGACGACCTCCTGGCCGACGACAGCTACACGACCTCAGCCCGCACGGCCCGCGACGAGATGCACGGGCGCCCGGCGCCGCTGGAGCTCATCAGCATGCTGATGGCCTGAGCGGGCTCGGGGCTCGGCGGCGCGGCTGGTGCGCCTCGTGGGACCAGTTCTGGTCCCGGGCCTGCTCGACCGGCCCAGCCCGTGTCGATCGTCGACATCTTCGGGATCTTCGAGACCACCAGGTCGACGATCATCGGTGGCATGCCATCCCTCGTCGTCGGCCTTGCCGGCCGTGACTCCGGACGCCTGATTCGCCAGACTGCGTCAGGGCCCCTCGGTCCGGTTCCGGATGATCGCGTTGTGCCACTCCTGAGAAGACATGGCGACCGCGGCATCGGCTAGTACTGCAGCCGCACTTGGTGGTTAGGGTGGGGTCTGGCCGCGTCGTCGGAAGTGGCTGCGTTGAGCGCGTTTTTGATGATGACGGCGCCAG
>NZ_JBGCCP010000032.1:0-111377 GCF_041262705.1 Catenulispora sp. MAP12-49
AGAAGTTGAGATCAGCCTGACGAACCGCCGGATGCGTGGCCCGCATGTCCGGTGGTGTGGGAGGCGGGTCGGGTGACCGACCCGCCTACCCGATTGCGAGATACGCGAGCATCGCCGCGCGAGTCCAGCTCGCCGAGCGGCCGGAGCTGGTCAGCCAAGGAGAGGTGATTCTTGGTCAGGTCTACCTCGTGAGCGTGCCCATCTAGACAGAACCCTAGGAGGGCACCCACCTACGCAGACCCCTACCAGGCGAAACCCAACAATTCGAACGCACAATCGAGATGAACTTTGGGCCCATACAGGCCATGACCTGTAGAAATGCATGAAAGGTATGTGCCCCCGGTAGGATTCGAACCTACGCACCCGCCTCCGGAGTGGATTAGAGGTTCGAGGTGTCTGCGCATCACAGCGAGCTTCGATCTTCCCAGCCGCCGTGAGCCAGACCGTGAATAGACCTCAGCACACAGGCGTCGCGCCACCCGAGATACCCCTACCCACAAGATCCTGAGAGTTTTTCAGATGGCAACCGACCGACGAAGTACCCGCGCCTATTCGCCAGCGCAAGCCCAGAACGTACTTGCTTGTTACAACGCGACATGGAGCTCCGCTACCGCGAGCCAATTTGGGAAGCATCTGCTGCAATCCTGGGCTACCGCGCTCGTCTCGATTCTGCCAGTATTCGTATACACATAGTAGTCACCGCACGCAACCTCAGGGGGATCCGTGGTTGGGCCAAGCACCTTTGCCCAGGAGCCTGGAGACAAGCAAGCTGATGCCGACCAGTCCACCAATCACTCTGCCGACCACATGCAGAGCGGCGCTGAAGACGTCGGAACGGAGCCCGTCAACTCCGAACCCGTTCAAGGCTCGCCCGAACCGAAACAGGCTGGCAACTGGGTTCGGCAGGCGACACGCAAGCTGCGGCCGATATTGCTACGTATCGGCATCGCAGGCTGGCTTGCATACATCATTACTCAGGCCTTGATCGTCGAAGTAATGGGCACGGAGGTCTTTGACTACCCATGGGAGCAATGGTTTTATACCGGCGCTCTGGCGCTGACCGCCTTCGGCGCCGCTTACTGGCAGCTGCGTCGCACAAGTGAACGGGCGAGCACCAAGACCAGGAACCAGCTAACCCACGCGCTTGGCAGTGAGCCGGGGTACGTTATCCACTTTCATGGAAACGCGGCACGCCCAACTTTTAATTTCGACCAGAAAGACGATCAACTAGATACCAGCGGGCGCTTGAGTAGTGGCCAGCAGGAAGCCCTACACGACGACGCGGAGCAGAAGCTCTTGATTCAGATGTACAGCGAGCGTCTCGGGCAAGCGCGAACGTGGTTCATCTGCTCTGTCTTCTTCGGCTTCATCGGATCCGTCATCCTGCTCACCGGGATCAGCCTGGCAGTCTTCCACGCGAATACCTCTGGACAGAGATACGCCGCCATCGTCACAAGCGCTGCCGGCGTTGTCCCAAACGTCTTGGCCCTCCTGCTCTTCCGACAGTCCAATCTGGCGCAGAGAATGATGGCAACCCAGGTAGAACAGCTACGTGAAGTGACACGAGAGAAGCGGTACGCGATCCTCCATCAGGAGCGTCTGAACTTCGCAGTAGATCTGATCGAGAAGATCGACTCCTCGGACCTTAGAGATGCCCAACGCGCTGGGCTAGTGCAAGAATTAGTGGCGGAACCCTTCAACGGCACCACAGGAGGTCGGCGACAGCTACGTCGCCACCGATCCACTCGTGAGCAACGTAATGGGCAGAACGCTAGCGGCGGAACATCCTGAGATGCTCCGCCGCTGGTCAAACTAGGCACCTCCGGCAGGATTCGAACCTGCGCACCCGCCTCCGGAAACGGATCAAAGGTTCGGAGCATCTCCGCATTTCAGAGAGTTTCGACGCACATAGCCGGCGTAGACTAGGCCACAAATATGCCACGGCCGCAGATGGTCGCATCTACCGCGAGTGACCCCCTGCTTGCAAAGCCCTGACTATGCCGAAGTAGATCCTTTGGCTGAGCATGAAGGCTTCTGACCTACCCGCTGACGTCCTGATGCCCGTGAGTATCCGCCAGTGACCGCGAGATCGGCTCCGTACGGGCACGCAACGGGCACGGTCGCGCAACCCACACCCAACCGCCTTTGGGCAGATCAAAGGTGGCAAGGATCGCGCTTGTCAGACAGGCGCCTCGCACGCTCACGGCCGCTCGCTCTTGTGGTAGTCGCCCATGGTCCTCAGTCGGCTTTATCGAGCAAACCATTCGTGCAAAAGTTCGACAACGGTACACGAGCCTTCACGTCGCCCGCCATACAGCACGATCTCCTGCTGATCCACGCCGACACTTAAACATCAACAACTTGGATCACGTGGATAGGATTGGCTTCTTTCATCCACCCACCACGAGCGTTGATCTCTAGCAGTTGCCAACCTTCATTCAGTTGCCACAACGCTTAACCGCTGATACTACGGATATCACTCGGCACTGGCAGCACGGCTACGCACGCCGGGTAACAGGCAAGGCGCTACAGCCAGCGAACAGAACCTGCTCAAGGCATGAGGGAGCTGCGATGAAGCTGACAGTCAACTTGGCCCGGCAGGAGATCACTGACTTCGACGCCCTAATCAGAGAAAAGTATCTCAGCCAAGACAGCTTCGAAAGCATAGAGCCGCGCGAACCGCTTGGCTTCCCTCTCCGTGCGTACGTTCAGCGCTCTAAGGAAACGGAGCCAAAGTGGATCGCATTCCTGCGCGCGTACTTCGACGTCGATCAGATGGTCAACTCGCACACCGCTTTTGTGCTGCTCGCGACGATCAAGAATCGGATCTTTTCCCTTACGTTTGGACAAGGCTTTCACACGATCGAGAGAAGCCTGTTCGAGCCAAACTTCGGCCTTCGCGTAGTAGCAAATGCGTTGGACAGCGAAAGTCTTAAGACGATTGATACTCGAAATCTAGACACTGTGACACGTCAACAGCGGACACAAGTCAGCGTCGGCAGCAAGCTCGTAGCGTTCGAGCTCGATCTAGACCAGGAATGGGTGAGGCGGCTTTCCGGCAAGTCATCAGACATGGGCCTGGCTCGTAGCATGTCGGGCTCAGACTCACTCTCGATCAACCTTGACTTGAAACTAGAAGATCTCCCCGAGGTTCTGACGAAGATCCTCGAACTTCACGCGGATGGCTCATACAAGAAAGAGTTCAGTTTCATCGATAACTACCATCCGCTCAGGAAAGATGACCCGCTCACGCGGACCCTTAACGAGAAGTTGACGCAAAAGCTTGTCGACGGTGATCGCGACAAGATTGCTCTCGCTTTTCCCGAGATCATCGACGACGAAGATCTGGCCTACGTTCGCTTCTCAGTACGAAACCATGTCGTCGATCTAGACGACCTTTCGCTCGACGGCCTATATCAGATCCTGGGTGAGCGTCCTGTTCCTAACCCACTGAAGCAAGTTCAGATCGTTCCCATCAACGACTCTGGCGACGCGGTTGGAAAACGGCAAGCTCTTGACGCGTTCTTAGTATGCGAACTGGAGCTGAGCCGAAAAGTCTTCGTACTATCGCTTGGAAACTGGTTCGAAGTAAACCGTGACTACGTAGAGAAAATAAACGCCGACGTTCGACTCATCGACGACATTACCTCAGTTATCGCGCTTCCTGACTGGCGCAAGACGGAAGATGAGGGCACCTACAATGAGCGGGTAGCCAAGGCGAGGCACTGGACCCTACTAGACACAGAGAAAGAACAATTCCGCATCGGGGGCCCTAACCAAAGAAACGAGATCTGTGATCTGCTTACCCCACGCCTGGAGATGATTTGCGTTAAGAAGAGGACGAAGTCAGCGACCCTATCTCACCTCTTCGCGCAAGGAGCCGTCTCCGCCGACCTTTACCGCGGTGAGCCGATCTATCGTGAGCGGGTACACGCTAAGGCGCCCGCACTTCCACCTGGAACCCCAGAGCCAGATACGCCAGTCATCGTTTACGCAATTGGCACGGACCTGCCAGGTTCAGCGCACGACTCGTTGTTCTTCTTTAGCAAGGTCAATCTCGTTGCACAGGCTCGCGAGGTTCGGCGACGCGGACTAGGTGTTGCCATAGCAAAGATTCAGATCGTGCCCTGAAGTCTGCCGCCGATATGCCGTCCGTCTACGGCAGGCGACAACACGCGAGCGAGGCATACGCCGCTCGCACGCGGGCGCTCGGGCTGGGGGACAGCAAGGTGAGCTCCGACAAGGGTGACCACGCTTCCAGTCTGTACGGAGCGCAAGACGACCTCACGAGTGGGGTACGCCAACAGGTCCGGCGTCGACCCGACAGACCAAGAGCGACCAGAAGACGGCCTTCACACCGAGCCGGCCGCCGCACCCGGGACCGGCCGCCAGGCCGCACGCCCGGGATGCGGCGAGCCGGCGGCGGCGCGGTAGCGCCGCCTTGATCTGATACAGCTCAATTCGGCAATGCGCCGCGGTACGTCTCGCCGTGTTCCAGGTACAGGGCGGCGGACTGCGAGCGGGCCTCAATGGCCGCTTTGACGCGACGTGCGAGACGCGGGATCAGCAGCGTGTCGACGAGCTCAGGATCGTGAAAGGCGTAGCCGGCGATTTCGGCAGCTTCGAGTTCGATGCGGTCGCGGTACTCGGCGGCGAGCTCGCCGCCGTCAAAGACGAACAGCATCTTGTCGCCCTCGCTTTCGGCCGGCGCCCAGTCGGCCACCAACAGCGCGCCGATCGGCGGCTTGATGCCTAGTTCCTCCTGGACCTCGCGCACCGCGGCTTCGGTGGGGGTCTCGCCAGACTCGACGTACCCACCTGGCAGATCCCAACCGGGCTTGTACGACGGCCGAACTAGCAGGATGCGGCCCTCGGCGTCGAAGAAGAGGACGCCTGAGGCGGCACGGGCATTTGCGAACGACTCGGCTGGGTTCGGCTCGGTCATGAGTCGACTCTAGCCCGAGCCGGGAACAGGTCAGCGGGACTCGATCACGTGAATCCGCTGGGCGAGATCCGAAAGAGCCAGGCTCGGCTTACCGTGCTGGCGCCGAACCCATGCAGTGACCAGCTGACGCGAGATGAAGTGGTAGCGGACTTGCTCGGGTGCGAGTTTCTCAGCGTCGAGGATCAACGACAGAGCCTCGTCGATCTGGTTCCGCGCAGCGAAGGCGCGGGCGACCTCAAGGGCGTGGCGGACACGGCGCTCGGTCGGCATCTGCGACGTGTCGAGCTGCGGCCCTTGGTCAAGGGCAAGCTGTACGTCGCCGAGCTCCATAGCCGCGCCGACCCGGTGAATGGTGACGTTGGTGGGCCCGAACGCGGTCCACATGTGGTTTGCGTCCTGGCCGAGACGGCGGGCCGATTCCTCAGCTTCGGCGAGAAACGTCCGCGTGGTCGCACGGTCGTCAGATCGAGACGCGGCGACCGAGCCAGTAAGGAACAGCGTCCCGTAGATCGACAGGAACTCAGGCGAGGCATTAGCCACGTGCGGCTGAAGGAAGCCGGCAGCGTCCGCAGTGAGGTGCTTCGCCGCGTCGAACCGACCGTTGGCCAGTAGGCAGTGCGTGACAGATCGGAATAGCGATCCGATGATGATCGGATCTCCCGAGACCTGCGCGGCGGTCAGTCCACGGTCAGCGGCAATCCAAGCAAGCTCGGTCTCCCCGATCTTTGTGAGCACCTGCGCCGCGCTCTGATAGGCCATGGCGAGTAGCGCGTACGCCTGTAGCTGCTGATCGCCGCTGTAAGAACGTGTGGCGGCCTGCGCAAGAGAGAGCAGCGACGGGACCACGTGGGCCGCGCGAGCGAACCGCCCCTCCTGGTACGCCGTCCATGCCTCCCCGACTTCCTGCCGGAGTACTTCAAGATCCGGGCGGAAGCCGTTCGCGTCGCCGCTCAACAACGGCGACAACTGCCGGTAGTCCATCAGCGCTTCGCGCAGCGCGAACACCGTGCGGCCCTTAACGTCGTGGGTCCAGTCGAGCAACGATGGCTCCGCCAACAGGTCACCGAACTGCACGTCCAGGGCATCGGCTAGCGCCTTGATGACCGACAGCCGGTCGAGATCGATGCGGTTGTTCTCGACCTTGCCCAGCCAATCGGCCGTTCGGCCGACCAGGCCAGCCAGCACCTCTTGCGACATGCCACGCCGCCGCCTGTACCAAGCGACGCGCTCACCGATGCTCAGGGTCTCAGTCATTCCTCTCATGGCCCTAGCCTCACCGCACTCCCCCGCCGGACCCCGGAAGGTTTTTCCGGGTTCCCTTTCAGCAGTGACCTTACGTTCACACCATGTCGTCAGTGCCCCGCAACGAACACCAGCACACCAAGGACCCGCGGGAAACAATCGGACCCAACAACGAGCCCTGCGAATCCTGTCGCGGGCGCGGTTGGAAGCACGTCACGTCGCGACTCGCGATCGTGCATGAGGTCATCGACGACGCCGCTGACATCTCCGACAAGCAGCCGTGCGGCCTGTGCTCTGGAACCGGCTTCGCTGCTTAGTCGGCCTGCCCCCTCGCGGAAGGGATGCGTGCAATGGCCACCTGGGCCGCCAACAGAAAGAACGGGCTGATGCCCGGCACCATCGGGATCACCATCACCGTGATCGAGTACGACGCGGGCACGAAGTCCTACCACCCGGTCAGCTCTACGACCTACCGTCCGGCTGGTGTCCCACTGCCGACTGCTTCATATCGCCGGCTCGAATCGGTCCCCGTGTCACCGGTGCGGCCCTTCGCCCTGGCGGCGATGACGGAACGCAAGCCCTACCGCGGGACTCGTCGCCGCTCCTCGGCCGGCAATGGTGACGAGCGATGAGCGCCGCGAACCCGGACTTCGAGCCGGGCGCGGTGGTGCGGGTGAAGGCAGAAACCATGCTGAGCGAGGTCGTCTTGCCGGCCACACGCAAGTGCGAGCTCCCAAGCGACGATCTGCCGGAACTGCTCATCTGCTGCGCGCCGGTCGCTCTGGTGCGCACCCCAGTGGGCATCGGGATCCTCCGATGGGTTGAGCTGAAGGACCTGACTGCCGCCGTCGTGGATGGAAACAGGGGCACCGATGCCGCTGCATGTTGACTACACGGCGGAACGGACGCTCATGCGGATCATCGGTGCGCTGCGGTCCGCACGCCTGAATGCCGAGCTCACCCAGAACGCTGTGTCGGAGGGTCTTCCGGTCCGGGGAAGGGCTATCTCCGAGTGGGAGACAGGCGCAATCGAACCCACCCTCGGGCATCTGATCCTGTGGTCACGCGAGCTGAGTCTACGACTGGTGATCGTCGGCTCGGACGGCGAACTGCGTTACGGTCCGCAGCGCCAGCGTCCCGGCGAAGCACTTGAGATCTTTGAGCGGCGGCGGCTGGCTTCGCCGCTGAGAAATCGTCGCCAAGCCTTGGGCATGTCCCAAGGGAAGCTCTGTGAACTCGTCGGCGTCACACGTGACTCAATACAGCGATGGGAGCTGGCGCGCGTGGCCCCGCGGCCCATCGCGCACGTTGTTTGGGCTCAGAGTCTGGGGTACTCAATTGCGCTACGGCCGATCGCCATGTCGGACAGGAGACCACGCCGTGACGCGGTCAGGGTGCCCATCTTGCTGGCGCCCCGGCAGGTCACCCGAACGATGGGACTCCCACCTCGGGCGTAGCGACACGTCGTGTCAGACGCTACGCTGCCCAAAGAGATAGGTCCTGTTGATGGGTCAAGTCATGTCGGGTTAAGGCGGTAAGTGATGCCTTTCGAGTCAGCGCCACCGAAGTACGCGCAGGTTGTCGCGGGACTCCAAGAGCGGATCCTGGACGGCACGTACCCAGCCGGCTCGATGCTGCCCAGTGAGGACCAGCTCGTCAACGAGTGGGGCATGTCCCGAACGACGGTCATCAGGGCTCTACAAATTTTGAGTCGCGATGGCTGGATCGAATCGCAGCAGGGAAGGGGCCGGTTCGTCCGCGGCCGGCCCGCTGCGATGGATCAGCGGTTCCGACCCAGCCGGAACGCCTTGGAGCAGAGCGAGACCAGCGGTAGCCGGCTGGTCGACGTCGGCCACGTCATCGCTCCCAATACCGTGGCAGCGGCATTGAACTTGAAGAAGAACGAAGCAGTGCTCATGCGCCGGCGCCTGGTCGTCCGCGACGACGAGCCAGACGAACTCGTCACCGCGTATTTTCCGCTGGACCTCGCGCACGGTACGGCGCTTGGTAACGAGGCCCTGATGAGCGAAGGCGCCCGGCAACTGATCGAGTCACGGAACAAGATCCGGTACGACCACGTCATCGAACGGATTGCCGCACGGCTCCCGTCCGGCGAGGAGGCGTTGCTGCTCGGCCTGCCGAGCAAGCGCACGCCCGTGCTCACGGTGACAGTGACGGCTTTCGAAGCATCCGGCCGACCCGTTCAGCTCGCCGAGCTCGTCTTGCCCGGCGATCGTCACGAGCTCGAAGACACCTACCCCCTCGTCTGATTCGTCGTCGCGGCTACTGGTAGGTCCGGGCCACCCGAAGAGCGCGGGCTACGAGTGGCCACGAAGGGGTGTTGACGTCTGTCCACAGATCCGGGCGGTACGTCTTCATGTTGTTCGCCCAGCTCTCGGCAGACTCAAGCCATCTAGCCAGTGCGTCCAAGAAGGAACCGACCGAAGCGTTCTCCCACGTTTCGGCGTTGACGTCGAAGTCACGTGCAAGCAACTTGATGAAGGCGGCCAGCTTCTCGCGTGAGTCGATGGTGGTTGCCTCTATGTCGTTGACGCCATAAGGATCATTCATGGCCGAAGGCTAGCAACGACCTCGCCTCGGCACTGACCAGCCACGATCCCAATCAACTTGACAGTCCTCTGCGACGCATCCATAGTCAAACTTGTAGGGCTAAGTGATGCGACTTAGCACGATAAGTAAACGAGAGGTATGAGATGGCGATCCAGGGTGCGATCCGGGTCCAGTTCGGCGACGTCTTCCCGCATGGCGCGTTCGCCGTGGCGGTGGAGGCCGTGCGGGACTTCGACAAGTCCACGCGGGAGCGTCCCGTGCAGGCGCGGGACAAGGAGTCCGGCGTGCTGGTGTGGGCGGTCGAAGTGCTCGACGCGGACCCGGAGGCTCGGGCGGCGGAGCGGTCGGTGAAGGTGAAGATCGCGGCGGATCAGGAGCCGGTGATGCCGGACCTGATGGCGGGGACGCCGTTCCGTCCGGTCGAGTTCGAGGGACTGCGGGTGCGGCCGTACGTCAACGGTCAGGGGCGGTTGGCGTACTCGTTCAACGCCTCCGCGATGCGCGGACCGAACGCGGGCGGGAAGCCGGCGGCAGCCGTGAACGGGTCCAAGAACGCGGGCTAACCGACAGCCCTTCTGAAGCACAGCGCCACCACATAGCAGGGGAGGCCGGATTAGGCCCCGGCCTCCCCTTGTGTCTCTCCAGGGTGCGATCCGAGAAGAGGAGTCCAGGCTAATGGCCACGACGAGCGATCGTCAGCACAACCCCGAACCGGTCCCGGTGCCGGTCGAAATATCCCAGGTCAGTCAGCTGATCGAGGAAGCTACCTACCTGATCCACACGAACGCCGCTCCGGCGTCGGCGCTGCTCGCGTTCCACGAACGCAAGGCCCGGCTGTTCGAAGCGCTGGCGGCCGAGGAACCGGAAAACGCCGATCGGCAGGAAGTCGCGAAGTCGGCGCGGGCCCAGGTCGACCACCTGCATGCGATGGCCGAGCGGGGGTCCCGCTGATGTTCCGCACGGTGCATGGGGATGCTTCCTCGACTGACAAGGCGACGCGCAAGGTCGGCGGCGTCTACGTTCGTGAGCCGGTGTTCGAGGTGCCGGTGTGGTGGCTCGCGATCCGGCGCTTCTTCGGGTTCTTCGGGCTGCTCGGTCACAAGGCGGCCAAGCACCCGGTCCTCTCGGGCCTGGTCGCGCTCGCCGTGTGGCTGCGCATCGCCCTCGGGTCGTCGGCGTTCGGGTGGCTCATGGTCGGCGTGCTGGTAGCGATGTGCGCCTGGGCCGTTCTGCACTGGACCAGCTTCGAGCGTGCGATTCGCTTCCCGGCGGTGAGCGCTTGGCGGCGTTGGTTCGTCTATGAGCGGCGCTGGCACGCAACCATGGCTGTCTGCGGCCTGGCGATCCTGTACGGGGACCTGGAGTACGTCCCGACCCTCCGCCAGGTCCGTTCAACCCGCTTCATCGATCGCGTGATCGTCGACATGGTCTCGGGCCAGGTCCCTGAGCAGTGGGAGAACCAGGCTCCCGCGCTCGCGCACACCTTCGGGGCCCTGTCCTGTCGGGTGCGCGCGGTGAAGCCTCGGCGGATCGCGCTGGAGTTCATGCACGCCGATCCGCTCGCGGCGACTGTGAAGCCGGATCGGCTCGACTCCGACGACGAGCCGCATGCGGCGGATCGCATGCCGGTGAACCTGTCCGCGCTCCCGCTCGGCGTCCGCGCTGACGGCGAGCCCTGGACGCTGCGACTGACTACGCATGTCCTGGTTGCTGGCGCATCGGAGGCTGGCAAGGGCTCGGTCGTTTGGGCATTGCTGCGTGCGCTGGGACCGGCGATACAGGCCGGCTACGTCGCACCTTGGGTCCTCGACCCCAAAGGCGGGATGGAGCTCTCCTTCGGCGAGCCGCTGTTCCGGCGCTTTGAGGCGGACTCGTACGAAGGCATGGCGTGCATGCTCGAAGACGCGGCCGACCTCATGGACGTTCGGACGCGTCGGCTCCGCGGCGTCGCACGTCAGCACATCCCGACGCCCGATGAGCCCTTGGTCCTGGTGGTCGTCGACGAAATGGCTGACCTGACGGCGTACTGCCCTGACCGCGCCATCCGTCAGCGCATCGCCTCGGCGTTGTCGCGCCTGCTGTCCAAGGGACGCGCGGCGGCGGTGCATGTGGTCGCAGCACTGCAAGACCCGCGCAAAGACGTACTTCCGTTCCGCGATCTGTTCCCCATCCGCATCTGCCTCCGGGTGACTGAGGCGTCTCACGTGGACATGGTGCTCGGCGACGGCGCCAGGGACCGGGGTGCGACGTGCGATCTGATCGACCCGACGCTTGCCGGCGTTGGCTTCGTGACCGTTGCCGGCGTCCGCGAGCCGGTTCGAGTCCGAGCGACCTACCACAGTGACCAGGACATCGCCGCGATGGTCGAGCGGTTCAAGCCACGCGTCCATGACGAGATTCCGGCGCAGCGCTCGCACGACTCCGATGAGATGGAGGTCGACACACTGTGACTTCGGAACAGCTCAAGCCAGTAGCGCCGTCCGGAATCACGGGAAGCCGTGCCGAACGTGCCCGGATGCCGCTGGCTCGCAAGGTCCTGGAAGAGTCGGCCATCCAACATGGCGTCTGCATCCGACCAATTCCGCTGCGGCGCTACGACCTCGCGACCGGCGAGGAAAAGATCATAGACATCCCTTGCGGTGCAACGCTTTCGAGTGTCTGCCCGCCGTGTGCGGAGGCCAAGCGACAGCTCCGGATCGACCAGTGCCGTACCGGCTGGCACCTGGAACAGGAACCTGACTTCACCCCCGATCCGGCGACCGAGGATCAGAAGCTTCTCGTCCAACTGCGGTCGCAAGCTCAGAAGTCCCTCGACGACTCGGACGACTCGGAGGTGTCCGAGTGGGAAGAGACCATCTCCGAGATCAACGCGGAACTGGCAGCGACCGGCGTCCGCGGCCGATTGGGAGTTGAGAAAGCGGCCCGGCGGGTCCGCACCACACGCCGTCGACAGGACGCATCGGAGCTCCCAAAGCGACCCGTGAGCGCGCGAACTATCGGCAAGGTCTACGAGGCGACAGGCGGGAAGAAGTTCCGTCCGTCGATGTTCCTGACCCTCACGCTCGACAGCTACGGCCGAGTGAGCAAGGACGGGACACCCATCCAGCCGGCCACCTACGACTACCAACGAGCTGCCCGCGACGCGATCCACTTCGCTCGGCTCGTCGACCGATTCGTTCAGAACCTGCGCCGGTTCGTCGGCTTTGATGTGCAGTACTTCGCGGCCGTCGAACCGCAGCGCCGGTTAGCCCCGCACCTGCACATGGCAATCCGCGGCACGATCTCACGCGCCGAACTCCGCGAAGTCATCGCCGCGACCTATCACCAGGTGTGGTGGCCGTCGACCGACGAGCCGGCATACGTCGACCAGCTGCCCGAGTGGCACGACGGCATCGGCGCCTACGTCGACGCGAATACCGGCGAGATCCTGCCCACCTGGGATCAGGCACTCGACGCGATCGGCCCGGACGACGAGCCGTCGCACGTGGCCCGGTTCGGGAGGCAATTCGACGCGCAAGGCGTGTTGGCTGGTACGAAGGATGCGAACCGCGCGATCGGCTACCTCGCCAAGTACCTGACGAAGAGCGTCGACCAGTGTCATGAGGCGGCGACGGACGATCAGCGAGAGCATGCCTCTCGCCTGGTGGAAGCACTGCGCTACGAGCCTTGCTCTCCAACATGCGCGAACTGGCTCCGCTACGGCGTTCAGCCGAAGAACGCTCGTCCGGGCCTGTATCCGGGCGCATGTCGTGGCAAGGCGCACAAGGCGACGCACCTGGGCTACGGCGGCCGTCGTGTCCTGGTCTCCCGCAAGTGGTCCGGAAAGACGCTCAGGGACCACAAGACGGACCGCAAGAACTGGGTGACCGAAGTCCTGGGCGTCGAGCCCTCGCAGCCGGCGACCGGCCGGTACTCGTTCGAGTACGTCTCGCGTGATGACGCGCGACTCAAGCCTCTAACCGTGCGGCTCATGCATCGCATCGCGGAGCGGATCGAGTGGCGCAGACAGCTCGACGCTGCACGCCATGGGCCAAGTAGCCACGCAATTTCGGCAACCGCGGGGAGGACGTCATGAGTGGGCGCGGCGAGGAATGGCTGACGGTCCCGCAAGTCCTCGAAGAGCTCGGCGGCGTCTCCCGGCGGACGTTCTACCGCTGGCGGGAACTGGGAAACGGGCCGAAGGCGTACAAGCTCCCCAACGGTGAGCTGCGCTTCCGGCGTCGGGACTTCGAGCGGTGGCTCGACGGATTGCAGGAGCGTGCGGCGTGATCAGTTACAACGTGCGGATTCAGACGATCCGTAAGCGCGAACTGTCCAAGGACAAGAACGGGAAGGCCCGTTATTCGTACCAGGTGCGGTGGAGGGTCGAGGGCGAGGAATTCACGAAGACGTTCACGACCACTGCCCTCGCCGATTCCTTCCGATCAAGCCTGCTCAAGGCCGCAAGAGACGGGGAAGGCTTCGACACGAAGTCCGGCCTGCCAGCATCGATGGTTGAAGCGGAGCCAGAGAAAGTGGCGACGTGGCTTGAGTTCGCGGCCGACTACGTCGACATGAAGTGGAAGGGCCTCGCAGCACGATCGCGCGAGACGACGGTTGAGAGCCTGGCGGCAATGCTTCCCGCGCTCGTCGACGACCTTCCGGGGCAGCCGGACATGCGCACAATGCGTCAGACGTTGCGGCGCTGGTACCTCCCGCCGGCTGCCCGTAAGTCGGACGCTCCGGAGCCTCCGCCGGTCAACTGGAAGGCGCTTCATTGGCTGCGGCGAGCTTCGCTGCCGGTGACCGCCATCAAAGACGCGGCGACTGCTCGCGCAGTCCTGGACGCAATGTTGCTGACGATGGATGGCACGCCCGGGAAGGCCAACACCGTATTGCGGCGTCGTCGCGTCGTCGGGAACGTGATGAAGTACGCGATCGAGGTGGGGCACCTCGACGACGACCCGTTCAAGCGGATCACGTGGACGCCGCCGAAGGCTTCCAAGCGGCTCGACCGGAGACGAGTTCCGAATCCAGCGCAGATCACGGAGCTGCTGACAGCAGTCTCGTACGTCGGGTCATGGGAGCGTGGGCGAGGCCGGCGCTTGGTCGCGTTCTTCGCGTGCATGTACTACGCGATGATGCGGCCGGAGGAGGTCATAGCGCTCCGTGTTTCGGACTGTCATCTGCCTGACAAGGGATGGGGTCTGCTAACGCTGGAGAAGGCCACTCCGACCGCTGGGAAGGCATGGACTGACTCGGGGAAGCTGCACGACGAGAAGGGGCTTAAGCAACGCGCTGAAGACGAGATCCGGCCGGTTCCGATCCCGCCGGTTCTGGTCGTGTACCTGAAACAACACATCCGCGAGTTCTCGGCAAAGAACACCGGCGGTCGGGTGTTCGGCAACGAACGCGGCGGGCGAATCGTGGCGTCTACCTACTCGCGCGTGTGGCGTGAGGCGCGGTCGTTCGCGATGACACCCGATCGCGTCGACTCGCTGATGGCGGCCGTTCCCTACGACCTCCGACACGCCGGCGTCTCGCTCGGCCTGCGGAGCACCCGCGATCCAGCGCTTATCGCTGAGCGCGCGGGACACAGCGTCGAGGTCATGATGTCGACGTACGCATGGGTCCTCGACGACCAGGACAAGATCGCTAACAAGGCGATCGAAGATGCATTGGGCGGCGATCCGCACGTCTGAAAGTGACTCCGGTCTGGCAGCCCCCGGCTTCGGTCGGGGGTTCTCTGCTGTCGGGGCCGACCTCGGAAAACGTTCCGATCTTCAGACCGCAAATAGACCGGGAGTACCGACACAGAGCCGCTTTCGGCGACACACGGTCGCACACGTGCTCGATAGCGGAAATCAGAAAGCCGCAGCTCAGATGCGCTGCGGCTGGTGAAACAGGGTGCCCCCGGTAGGATTCGAACCTACGCACCCGCCTCCGGAGGGCGGTGCTCTATCCCCTGAGCTACGGGGGCTCGGGACGTAGAAACGATATCAGGTCCGCGGTGGGGGTTGCGCCATTGTTTCGGTGGGTGCGGCGGGGCTGGGGTGTCAGGTGAGGAGTGCGTAGACGGTTGTGGCGTGTGCTGCTGGTGGGGCTGGGGGTGCGCCCGTCGGCTCCGCGGTCGTTCCCGCTCCCGCCTCCTTCGCTGCCGCCGTCATTGTGATGTCTGCGAAGGCCAGGCTGCGGCCGAGCTTTGTGACCTGGGCCGTGATCAGGACGTCTGCGTCCTTGATTGGGCGTTGGAAGGTCGTGTTCTGCTGGACCGTGGTCATGGGGCAGAAGGTGCCTCGGGCTGCGCTGATGGCGATGACTGTTGCTGTGTCTGCCGCTGCCATGAGGGCTTGGCCGCAGAGGGTGCCGCCTTCGCGGGCTAGGGCTTTGTTCCAGGGGAGGCGGAGGGTTGTTGTGGTGGGGGTTGTTTTCTCGACGGTGAGGTTGAGGGTTTGGATCCAGGGGGCGAAGTTTTCGGCCAGGATTTTGGCGGCTTCGGCTTCGGTGAGGGGTGGTGGGGTGTGGGGGTTGCTCACCTTCACACCTTAGGGCGGGGCGTGGGGGTGGGGTGGAGGGCTTGGGGGTGTTCTGGTGGGAATTTCTGTTGCTATGCCTGGGCGGGGTGGTGCTGTCAGATGTCTGAGGGCGAGGTGGTGGAAGGCGTCTTGGCGGCCGGGCTGGTTACGGTAACCTAAGCGCTCACTACTCGGCCGTATGTCGGGCCCCGGGCTGTGTGTCCGGTCCGGTGCGGTCTACCCTCTACCGCGTTCGAGGACATAAACAATGGGACAGACTCTGCAGGAGAGCCTCCTCAATCCGACCAACCGGCCGCAGGTCGTCAATGACTGCGCGCAGCTGGTCGAAGAGCAGGTCAAGGACTCGGGGCTGATGGTGAAGGGCGCTTACAAGGTCGTCACCGCGTTCAAGTCCGACATCGTGCCGGATGCCGTGGACACTCTGGTCGACGACTTCGTGGCGCGGCTGGAGCCGTTCCACGCGGACTTCGTTTCCGCCGGTGGCGGTTCGTTCGGCGACTACCTGGCCGGGAGGGGGCCGGAGGTGTCGAACGCGCTGCTCGGGGTGACGGACGAGCGGGCTGCTCAGTCCGACCGTGCCACGCTGCGCAAGGCCTACGAGCAGGTTCGGCCCAAGGGGCAGGACAACATCGAGAAGGCGCTGCCGAAGCTGGGCAAGATCGTCGAGAAGTACACCGCCTGATTGTGCGGTGCCGCGGCGGCTGTCCCGGGCGTCCCCGGGGCAGCCGCCGCTTTTTCCCTGGTGGCCGGCCCGCTGTCCCCTGCGGTTGGACCACTGGCACCGGCGAGGTGTCCCACATCGCCTTCACCGGCCGGGCGCATGAGCGTGGAGCGCCGACCGGGCTCCGCGATCCGCACCGGTGATTCGAGCGGTTCAACGAGCCGGGGACCCGGCGGTTACGGCCCGCGAGCAAGGTTCGTGCAAGGCCCGCGCGCGAGGTTCGTGGGGGTCTGGGGGAAAGCGCCCGGGAGGTGACCGGCAGGCACCCCGCGGCGGCTCGGACAGGCCTCACATGCCTCAGACGCGCCCCCGGCACAGCTCCAGGACCGCCATCGCGACGGTCACGCCGGGACGGCCCAGCGCGGTCCGGTAGCGGGCGATGATCTCCGTCTCGCGCTTGAGGTCCAGGCGGCGGCCGCCCTCGGCGATGCGCGCGGCCTGGATGTCGGCGGCGGTGCTGACGCGTTCGGTGATCAGGGCCAGGATCCGGGCGTCCAGGTCGTCGATCTGGGCGCGGCCGGTGCGGACGCCGGCCGGGGTCGGCTGGCCCGGCGAGACAGAATCGGGCTGGACAGAGCCGGGCGGGACAGAGTCGGAGGCGGCGTCGGGGGAGGTCGGTTCGGCGGTGGCGCTGGCGCTGGCAGTCATGGGCGGGGCTCCTCGGGGCTCGCACCCGGGCTCCGACCGGCCCGGCGGCCCCCGCCAAAAAGCGAGCGCCCCGGACCGGAAGGGGTCCGAGGCGCTCGTTGGCTTGTTCTGCTCAGCAGCCGACGATGGCTAGGGACCCTGGTCCGTAGCCATAGAAAAATCGGCGGTTGGCGAGCATGCCGTCATGGTGCCACGGTGTCCGGCGCGCGGTCCAGCCGGTCCCGCGATGCGGACCGGCCGGCTCAGCCCCACACGTCGATGTTCGCCCGCTCGGCGTCGCCGTACTGCTGCTGGGCGACCTCCAGGACCTTCCCGATCTGCTGCAGGACCTCGTTCAGGTCCGCCTGCGCCTGGTCCCACTGCCGCTGCCGCTCCTGGTAGTCCGCGGCCGCCTGGCCGCTCCAGGTCTGGGTCAGCGGCTGCAGCAGGGTGCGCAGGTCGTGCAGCTTGCTGTTCAGCTCGTTGTGCGCCGACGCCACATTCTGCGACGCCGAGGACAGCGTCTCGGCGTGGACGAGCAGTTCGCCTCCGTAGCCCATGGGCGGTTCCTCCCTCAGCCGATCAGGCCGGCGACGCGGTTGACGGCGGTGGTGTTCGACTCCTCGGCCGCCGAGTAGCGGCGATGGGTGCCGGACAGGGACTCGGCGATGCCGCCGAGCGCGGCGTTGAGCTTGCGGGCGTCGGCGTTCCAGCGCTGGTGCAGGTTCTGGAAGGCGCCCGAGGCGGCGCCCTTCCAGGTGGAGGCGATCGGTTCCAGCTGGGCCAGCAGGGTGGCCAGCAGGGCCGCGATCTCCTCGTTGACCGTGGCGACGTGCGCGGCGGCCTGCGCCATCACGTCCAGGGTCGCGCCGAACTGGGCCGGCCCGGTGGACGCCGCGCCGCCGGGCGCGGGGACGAACGCGGACGAGGCGGGTTCCGTCATGCGGATCACCATCCCCTCTGGTGCGATGCGGTGACGTCACAGAGGAGGCGGTCGGTGACCTTGGGTGACGCCGGATCACCACCGTAGCGTCCGGCGCCGACGAGCGGAACCGATCGGCCGTGGCGTCACCCGTTCTGCGGAACGGGAAGAGCGTGCGCGGGTCGGTGGCCGGTCTGGCGAGGCGGCAGCGCCGCCGTAGCGAACGGAAAACTCGTCGGGAACGAGGCTGGGCGCGCCGGACCATCGCCCTCGACCCGGCCCGCGCCGAAGGCGCTTTTGGCACGAGCGTCGTGGGCGATGGGCTTGCCGTAAGCGCAGCGCACGGCAAGGCACCGGTGCGGCCAGGCTCGGAGCTCCGACGATTTTCCGCCCGGCCACCGACCCGCGCACGCTCTTACTTCATCCGCAAGACCTTGAGAATCTTCAGCGAGCGCAGCATCAGGGCGCCCCAGCGCTCCTCCGGCATCCCGAACCAGGGCGCGATCGGCAGCAGTCGCTGCCGGGCCGCGGTCTGGGCCTCGGTGAAGCGCAGGATGCCCTCGGCGCCGTGGCGCCGCCCGAGCCCGGACTGGCCCATGCCGCCCATCGGAGAGTCGACCGAGCCCCAGGCCGCGGCGTACGCCTCGTTGACGTTCACGGTGCCGGCGTGCAGCTGGCGGGCGATCTCGCGGGCGCGCTTATGGTCGCGGGTCCACATCGAGGCGTTCAGGCCGTACGGCGTGTTGTTCGCGTCCGCCACCGCCTCGCCCTCGCTCTTGAAGGAGTACACGGACACCACCGGTCCGAAGGTCTCCTCGCCGTAGACGCGCATGGTGGTCTTGACGTCTCCGAGCACTGTCGGCTCGTAGAACAGCGGACCGATCTCCGCACGGCGTCGGCCACCGGAGAGCACCTTCGCGCCCTTCGCCTTGGCGTCCTCCACATGCAGCGTCACGTTCTCGAGCTGCTTGGTGTTCGTCAGAGAACCCATGTCCGCGGAGTAGTCGAGGCCGGAGCCCAAACGCATAGCGCGGACCTCTGTAAGGAACCGCGACAGGAACTCGTCGTACTTGGTGTAGTGCACGTATATGCGCTCTATGGATATGCAGAGCTGTCCGGCGGAGGAGAAGCAGCCACGCACCGCGCCGGACACCGCCTTCTCTATGTCGGCGTCGTCGAGCACCAGCATGGCGTTCTTGCCGCCGAGCTCCAGCGAGCAGCCGATCAGCCGGGAAGCGGCGGCCTGGGCCACAGTGCGCCCGGTGGCGGTGGAACCGGTGAAGGCGACGTAGTCGGCGTCCGCGACGACCGCGGGACCGACGACCGGTCCGTCGCCGACGACCACCTGCCACAGGTCCTCCGGCAGCCCGGCCTGCACGGCCAGTTCGCGCAGCCGCAGACCGGTGAGCGCGGTCTGGGTGTCCGGCTTGTGCACCACGGCGTTGCCCGCGATGAGCGCCGGTATGACGTCGGAGACGGCGAGCGCCAGCGGATAGTTCCACGGCGTGATGATGCCGATGACGCCCTTGGGGACGCGGTTCTCGGTGACCTTCGTCAGGACCGGGAGGACGCCGCGGCGGCGCTTGCTGCGGATGTAGCCGCGGGAGGCGTACGCATAGTGGCGTGTCGCGGCGGCGGCCGAGAGGATCTCGTCCAGGGCGTGCTTGCGGGCCTTGCCGGTTTCTATCTGGACGAGGTCCAGCAGCTGGTCGGAGCGCTCCAGGATCAGGTCGTGCAGGCGGGCGGCGACCTTGGTCCGGTGCGTGATGGCGGTGCGGCCCCACTCCAGCTGTGCGGCGCGGGCCTTGGCGTAGGCGGCGCGGACGTCCTGCGGCGCGCTGGCGGGGAAGTCGGCGATGAGTTCACCGGTGAGCGGACTGTAGGACTGCGTCCGACCGCCCACCGCCCCGTGGATGGCCACTTTCCCGATGAGCCGCTCGACCAGGTCGGCGGACAGTCGGGTGTGGATGCTGTCGAGGCGGGTGGCCTCCTGGGGACCAGCGCCGGCCGGCACGTCCTGAGCGTCCTCGGATATGCCGTTGCCGGGATCGATGGTGTCGGCGGTCATGGCGACGAGCCTCCCAGAAAAACCCGCCGGTGTCAGCCATCGATGGCAACACGTGGAGACCGGCATGACGTCGGGCCCCTTCCGTCGTCCCAGGCACTACGGAAGGGGCCCGACGTTATCGGGGCGGACGTCAGCTGACGCTGATGGCCGCGTTCTTGACGCCGTCGATCACCTGGCGGGAGCCCAGGGGGGCGTCCAGCTTCACGGTGGACTGGCCGTCGCGGGAGAAGTCCGGGCACATGATCCCGACGCGGTAGTGAGAGACGGTCTTCAGCTCGACCACGACCTTGGACGCGTCCTGGCTCTTGATCACCAGCTGCGGCTGGTCGTTGCAGCCGCCCCAGCTCACCTCGGTGACCAGGGTGACGCCGTCCTTGTCCAGGGACAGGCCCTGCAGCGGGACGTACTTCACCGTGCCGGGGTCCGAGGGGTTGGACGGGTTCGAGGAGCCGGACGAGCTCGAGCCGCCGGTCTGGCCGGCGCCGGTGCTCGACGGGGCGCTCGGGTTGGCGGACGACGACGAGGGCGGCGACACCGGCGACGACGCCGAGGAGGTGGACCCGCCACCCGCACCGGGGCCGGACGCGTCGGTACCTCCCGAGCTGCGGGATGCGCACCCGGCCAGCGCCGCGAGCACGACGGCGGTGGTCGCCACGGACTTCACCAGGGGCTTCATTTCGCTCCATCTCCTAGCCGACGACATTGTCACTGGCATTTGGACGCAGCGACTGTCGCGCCGGTTCCCCGCTTCTTCGCGGATCTTTCGGGGCCGCTCAGCGGGACAGTTCCTCGTATCCCACGCCGGTCGCGGCCACGGACTGGTCCCACAAGGCGGCGGCCACAGTCTCGTCCTGAGCTATCGCGCTCATGACCGCCTGTGCGGGCGCCCCGCGCATCTCCCCAGGCCCGCGCGGTCCTATGTACTCGCCGCCGAAGAGGTCCACATGAGTCGCGGCGTACAGCGAGGGCCACGCGCCGGTGGCAGAGCTCTGGCCGGTCGCCCAGGTCACCAAATGCGACAGTCCGGACACGACGCGGTGGTGCCGGCTGAAGGAGGTCTTGGTGAACAGGCCGGTAGCCGTATAGCCGGGGTGCGCGGCGACGCTGGCCAAGCTGAACCGCGCGCCTTTGGCTCTCCGGTCCAGCTCTCGTGCGAAGAGGAGGTTGGCGAGCTTGGAGCGGCCATAAGCGGAGACCCGGTGGCGGTGCCACTCGGCCTCGCTGTAGGACTCCTTAGCGTTCTCCGCCGCGGGCTCGAAATCCCAGACCGGCCGGGCGCGGCGGTGCGTGAGGCTGGAGACGGTGACGACCCGCGGGGACTCGGCGGCCAGCAGCAGCGGCAGCACCCGGCCGGTGAGCGCGAAGTGGCCCAGGTGGTTGGTCCCGAACTGGAGCTCGAAACCGTCGGAGGTGGTGCGGCCGTCCGGGACCATCACGCCGGCGTTGTTCACCAGGACGTCCACCGCCGCCGTGCGGTCGGCCAGGTCCGCGGCCGCGTCCTCGATCGAGTCCAGGCTCGCCAGGTCGACGTGGACGACCTCGACGAGTCCGCGCGCGGAGGGGATCACCGCGGTGATCCGCTCGCGCGCGTACTCTCCCCTGCCCGGATCACGGACGGCGAGCAGGGTCCGGGCTCCGTGACGCGCGAGTTCCAAGGCCGTGTGGAACCCGATACCGCTGCTGGCCCCCGTGACCATGGCGACTCGCCCCGTCAGATCCGGCATTTCCTCCGGAGTCCAATGCGGCATAGCGCCATCCTGGCGTGATCAGCCGCGTATGTCACTACCTGTAACTACGCCGGGAGCGCGGCTTCGATGGCCTCGGTCACTTCCGGCGCCTCCGGCTCGGTGCGCGGACGGAAGCGCTTGAGGACCGTCCCGTCCGAACCGATCAGGAACTTTTCAAAGTTCCACTGGATGTCGCCGTTGTTGCCCTCGGCGTCGGTCGTCTGGGTGAGCTCGGTGTAAAGGGGGTGCCGGGCGTCGCCGTTGACTTCGATCTTCTCCGTGAGCGGGAAGGTCACGCCGTAGGTCGCGGAGCAGAACTCCTGGATCTCCTCGGAGGTGCCCGGCTCCTGCCCGCCGAACTGGTTGCAGGGGACGCCGAGGACCGTGAAGCCGCGGTCGGCGTAGCGCTCGTGGATGCGCTCCAGACCCTCGTACTGCGGCGTGAGGCCGCAGCGCGAGGCGACGTTGACGAGCAGGACGGCCTTGCCCTCGTAGTCCTTCAGAGAGGCCGGCTTGCCGTCGAGGGTGTTGATCGGGATGTCGTAAAGGCTCATGCCGGTATCAAAGCACGCGAGCTTGAACGGATTCCCGCGCGCGTGCCCCGATTACTGCACCGGCACGATGTCCGGGGCGCCGAGCCGCGCGGCGTCCGCGGTGGCGTCGTCCGGCTGCTCCTGCGACTCCCGCTCCGCGGCCACTCGCGTCACGTAGTGCTCCACCTCGCGCTTGACCTGCTCCTCGGTCCAGCCCAAGACCGGCGCGATGAGACGCGCGGTGGGCTCGGCGGCGCCGACGCCCCGGTCGAAGGTCTCGATGGAGACCCGTAAGCGGCGCGCCAGGACGTCGTCCAGGTGCAGCGCGCCCTCGGCCGCGGCCGCGTACACGACCTCCGCCTTCAGGTAGTCCTCGGCGCCGGGAAGCGGCTCGGCCAGCTCGGGCTTCTCGGTCATCAGCTCCAGGACCTCGTCGATCAGCGAGCCGTAGCGGCGCAGGAGGTGCTCCACGCGTGCCACGTGCAGTCCGCTGCGCTCGGCGATGCGTCCGCGGTTGTTCCACACGGCCTTGTAGCCGTCCGCTCCGAGCAGCGGGACGTTCTCGGTGATGGAGGCCGGCACGCCGCCTCCGAGGCCGTGGACGGCCGCGTCGACGGCGTCCTGGGCCATCACGCGGTAGGTCGTGTACTTGCCGCCGGCGACCACCACCAAGCCGGGGACGACGTGCGCGACGACGTGCTCCCGGGACAGCTGCGAGGTCTCATCCGACTCCCCCGCGAGCAACGGACGGAGCCCGGCGTACACACCCTCCACGTCGGCCCGAGACAGAGGAACGTTAAGCACCGCGTTCACATGGTCCAGCAGGTACTGGATGTCGGTCTGCGAAGCAGCCGGGTGCGCTTTGTCGAGGGTCCAGTCGGTGTCGGTGGTCCCGATGATCCAGTGCCGGCCCCACGGGATGACGAAGAGCACGGACTTCTCCGTGCGCAGGATGAGTCCGGTCGAGGAGTGGATGCGGTCTTTGGGGACAACCAGGTGGATGCCCTTGGAGGCGCGCACATGGAAGCGTCCGCGCTCCCCCACCAATGCCTGCGTCTCGTCGGTCCACACACCGGTGGCGTTCACGACCTGCTTGGCGCGGATCTCCAGCGTCCTGCCAGTCTCCAGGTCCTTGACGATGACGCCGGTGACGCGTTCCCCTTCGCGCAAGAAGCCGGTGACGCGAGCCCGGGACGCCACGTGCGCGCCGTAGCTCGCCGCGGTACGCGCCAGGAAGGTGACGTAGCGCGCGTCGTCGACCTGTGCGTCGTAGTACTGGATCGCCCCCACAAGCGAGGAACGCTTAAGCGCGGGCGCGATGCGCAAGGCACTGCGGCGCGTCAGCTGGCGGTGCAGAGGCAGACCTCTGCCGTGGCTCGACGACGTAGCCATCCCGTCGTACAGAGCCACACCGGAGCCGGCGTAAAGGCGTTCCCACATACGGCCCGTCAAGGGATACAGGAACGGCACAGGGCGCACCAGGTGCGGAGCCAGCCGTTCCAACAGGAGACCGCGCTCGGTCAGCGCTTCGCGCACCAAGCCGAAGTCAAGCATCTCCAGATAGCGGAGCCCGCCGTGGATGAGTTTGGAGGAGCGGGAGGACGTTCCCGACGCCCAGTCCCGCGCCTCCAACAGACCCACACTCAGACCCCGGGTCGCGGCGTCCAACGCCGTGCCGGTTCCGACCACGCCGCCGCCGATCACCACGACGTCGAGCTCGCGCTCGGCCATGGCGGTCAGCGCCGCCTCCCGCTCTACTGGACCCAACCGCAAACTACGCACGCTACAAGCGTGCCCCAGAACAGGGCACTACACGCGATCAGTTGTGCCACATCACCCGTGAAGCCGATCACAAGGTGCGGAACGACTCAGGTGGCGATGGTGACCTCGACGCGCTGGAAGCCCTTGAGCTCGGTGTAGCCGCACGTCCCCATCGCCCGGCGCAACGCGCCGGCCAGGTTCATGGTGCCGTCCGGGGAGTAGGAGGGACCAACGAGGATCTCCTCCAGCGTCCCCACAGTGCCGACCGCTGTACGGTGCCCGCGCGGGACCGAACCGTGGTACGCCTCCGCGCCCCAGTGGAAGCCGCGCCCCGGCGCCTCGGCGGCGCGGGCCAGCGGCGAGCCGATCATCACCCCGTCGGCACCGCAGGCGATCGCCTTGGTGACGTCGCCGGAGACGCCCATGGCGCCGTCCGCGATGACGTGCACATAGCGGCCGCCGGACTCGTCCAGGTAGTCGCGGCGCGCGGCGGCGACGTCGGAGACCGCGGAGGCCATCGGCACCGCGATGCCCAGGACGTCGCGGGTGGTCTGGGTCGAGCCGCCGCCGAAGCCGACCAGGATGCCCGCGGCGCCGGCGCGCATCAGGTGCAGCGCCGCCTGGTAGGTCGCGCAGCCGCCGACCACGACGGGGATCTCGAGCTCGTAGATGAACTGCTTGAGGTTCAGCGGCTCGGCGTTGGCCGACACGTGCTCGGCGGACACCGTGGTCCCGCGGATGACCAGCAGGTCCAGACCCGCGGCCACGGCCACGGAGTGGAACTCCGCTGTGAGTTGCGGCGACAGTGCTCCCGCCACAGTGACGCCGGCGGCGCGGATCTCCTTGATGCGCGCGGAGATCAGCTCGGCCTGGACCGGCGCACTGTAGATCTCTTGCATGCGCTTGGTGAAAGCGTCGGCCGGAAGGTCCGCGATCTCCTGGAGCAGCGGCTCAGGGTTCTCGTAGCGGGTCCACAGACCTTCCAGGTTGAGGACTCCCACGCCGCCGAGCTTGCCGATCTGGATGGCGGTCGCCGGGGACACGACGCTGTCCATCGGCGCGGCCATGAAGGGCGTGTCGAAGCGGTAGGCGTCGATCTGCCAGGCGATGGAGACCTCTTCGGGGTCCCGGGTGCGACGCGACGGAACGACTGCCACATCGTCGAACCCGTAGGCGCGGCGGCCACGCTTGGCCCGGCCGATCTCGACCTCGGTCACCTGGAGTACCTCAACTCTTTCCTTCGGACGTCCTGCGGACGTACTTACGGCCCGACGCTACAGCGTCGGGCCGTGCGGTGCTCTATGTGGTCAGCGCTTGGAGTAGTTCGGCGCCTCGACCGTCATCTGGATGTCGTGGGGGTGGCTCTCGCGCAGGCCCGCGGCGGTGATCCGGACCAGCTGCGCGTCCTGCAGCTGCGGGATGGTGTGCGCGCCGCAGTAGAGCATCGACTGGCGCAGGCCGCCGATCAGCTGCAGCACCACGGAGGCCAGCGGGCCGCGGTAGGGGACCTGGCCCTCGATGCCCTCGGCGATCAGCTTCTCGTCGGACTCCACGTCGCCCTGGAAGTAGCGGTCCTTGGAGTAGGACTTGCTCTCCCCGCGGGACTGCATGGCGGCCAGCGACCCCATGCCGCGGTAGGACTTGAACTGCTTGCCGTTGATGAACAGCAGCTCGCCGGGGGACTCCTCGCAGCCGGCCAGCAGCGAGCCGAGCATCACCGAGTCGGCGCCGGCGGCGATCGCCTTGCCGATGTCGCCGGAGTACTGCAGGCCGCCGTCGGCGATCACCGGGACGCCGTGCTCCCTGGCCGCCTCGGCGACCTCGTAGACCGCGGTCACCTGCGGCATGCCGACGCCGGCCACCACGCGGGTGGTGCAGATGGAGCCCGGGCCCACGCCGACCTTGATCGCGTCCGCGCCGGCCTCGATCAGCGCCCGGCCGCCCGCGCCGGTGACCACGTTGCCGGCGATCACGTCGATGTGCGGGGCCTCGGCCTTGACCTTGGCGATCATGTCCAGCTCGACCTTGGAGTGGCCGTGCGCGCTGTCGATGACCAGGAAGTCCACGCCGGCGTGCACCAGGGCCTGGGCGCGCTCGAAGGAGTCGCCGAGGAAGCCGATCGCGGCGCCGACCCGCAGCCGGCCGTTGTCGTCCTTGGTGGCCAGCGGGTACTTCTCGCTCTTGTCGAAGTCCTTGACGGTGATCAGGCCGGACAGCTTGCCATCGCCGGTGACCAGCGGGAGCTTCTCGATCTTGTGCTGGGCCAGCAGCTTCATCGCGTCCTCGCCGCTTATCCCGGCGGGGCCCGTGACCAGCGGCATGCGCGTCATGACATCGTCCACCCGGCGCGACTTGTCCACCTCGAAGCGCAGGTCGCGGTTGGTGATGATGCCCAGCAGGGTGCCGTCGGGGGCGGTCACCGGCAGGCCGGAGATGCGGTACTTGGCGCACAGCGCGTCCACCTCGGCCAAGGTGGCGTCCGGCGCGACGGTCACCGGCTGGGTGACCATGCCCGACTCCGAGCGCTTGACCAGGTCCACCTGCGCGGCCTGGGCCTCGATCGACAGGTTGCGGTGCAGGACGCCGACGCCGCCCTGGCGGGCCATGGCGATGGCCATGCGCGCCTCGGTGACGGTGTCCATGGCCGCCGAGATCAGCGGCACGTTCAAGGTGATGTTGCGCGACAGCCGGGTCCCGGTGTTCAGCTCGGTCGGCACCACTTCGGAGTAGGCCGGGACCAGCAGGACGTCGTCGTAGGTCAGGCCGAGAGTCGCGAACTTGGCGGGCAGGCCGGCGTCAGACATGTCACCATCCGAATGTCAAGGGGGACCGATAAGCAATCTTCCCCCAGGAATCCGGCCCGACCAAACCGATCAACGGATGATCGCCTCCGGCGTGCTCGGAATCACACCGGCACAGCGCGCCGTACCCGCTCCCCGGTCCGGCCGGGGCCGGGCCGGCCGGTCCGCCCTCAGCGGACCAGGCCCCAGCGGAACCCGAGCGCCACGGCGTGCGCCCGGTCGGAGGCGCCGAGCTTCTTGAACAGCCTGCGCGCATGGGTCTTCACCGTGTCTTCCGAGAGGAACAGGTCCCGGCCGATCTCGGCGTTGGAGCGGCCGTGGCTCATGCCCTCCAGCACCTGGATCTCCCGGGCGGTCAGGGTGGGGACGGCGCCGATCTCGGCCGGGCGCAGCCGGCGCGGGGCCAGCCGCCAGGTCGGGTCGGCCAGGGCCTGGCTGACGGTGGCCCGCAGCTCGGCGCGCGAGGCGTCCTTGTGCAGGTAGCCGCGGGCCCCGGTGGCCACCGCGAGCGCCACGCCGTCCAGGTCCTCGGCCATGGTGAGCATGATCACCCGGGCGTTGGGGTCGTTGGACAGCAGCCGGCGCACGGTCTCCACGCCGCCCAGGCCCGGCATCCGCACGTCCATCAGGACCAGGTCGGAGCGGTCGGCCGTCCACCGGCGCAGCACTTCCTCGCCGCTGTTGGCGGTGGTGACCTTGTCGACGCCGGGCACGGTCGCCACGGCGCGTCGCAGCGTCTCCCGGGCCAGCGGGGAGTCGTCGCAGACTAGGATGGACGTCATTGGTCAAGCCTCCACATTCGTGAGGTTGTGACACCTATTGAGCTTATGGCGGACAGGTCCCCGTAGTCGATGGTTCGCACCGCTTCGCCACCCGCCCAAGTGCGGACCGCTGCGCGAAGCGCCTCCGTGGGAGGCCGCCGGGCGGCGGGCTGAAGCGCGGGCCATCGTCACTCCGAGATGGAAAACGAGCTTCACCCGAAAGCGTTACGCGCTCCGCGATGTTTTTTTCAGACGGCGTTGCTTCGGGATCAGGCCCGGCTCGGCCGCCTTCGCCTGACGCGGGATCGGGGTCCAGGGCCGGTCCTCCGGGGCCCCCGCGGGGGTCTCGTCCACCTTGTCCCGGCTGTCACCGTCGTCCCGTGCGCCCCGGCTGCCCCTGCTGTCGCCGCGTCCGCCGCGTCCGCCACCGCCACCGCCACCGCTCTCGGGGAGCCGGCCGGCGTCCAAGGCCCGCACCCACCCGTCTTCGTCCCTGCCGTCTCTACCGTCTCTGCCGCCCCTGCTGTCCCAACCGTCCCAGCCTTCCCAGCCACCGTCATCCACGGGGAGCCCGCTCACGTCGCCGCGCCTCTCGTTCCGGTGAGCGGTCCACCCGCTCACCGTTGCTCACAGTCCGTAGTCGATTGCGACAACTCAGTGACAATCGAGCACGGTTCGGGGCATGATCGGTATGACCGCTCGCCGGATCAGGTATTGGACAACTGACACCTGGTTCACCACGAGGTAGGGCCGCCGCCGCGGCACCGATGCATGTCCCGACTCACTCTCACCGGGATCATGCACCCGCTGCGGCTGCGGCCAACACGATGCAGCCGAAGACCACTCCATCCAGCGACTCGCCGTCGGTCGTCCGACAACAGGACGACTGACCTGCGGGTTCACCGGTGGGGAAGGTCGGCGGAAGGAAGGGTTTGCCATGGCCGACGTCTCCCGTCTCCCGGGTCCGAACGCGGACTTCTGGGACTGGCAGCTGCGCGGCTCGTGCCGCGGTACCGACAGCGACCTGTTCTTCCACCCGGAAGGCGAGCGGGGCCAGGCGCGGACCTCACGGGAAGAGGCCGCGAAAGAGGTGTGTCTGCACTGCCCGGTATGCAAGCCGTGCCGGGAACACGCCCTGCGGGTCCACGAGCCCTACGGGGTGTGGGGCGGCATGACCGAGGAAGAGCGCGACGAGTACTACGCACGGGAGAAGTCGGCTGCGCGGGCTGCGAAGCTCGCCGCGCTGGCGTCGGCGAAGAACACCAAGCCGACGCGCAAGCCGCCGACGAAGGTGCCGGTGAAGCTGCAGGCCAAGCCCTCGGGCGCGCCGGCCACCGCACCGAGCAACGGGATGACGATGACGCGGCCGGCGAACACCGTCTCGGCCGGGATGCACGCCAAGGCGAAGACGAAGCCGTAGGCGGCTGCACGCGAGCCGGGCATTGAACAGCGGGCGGCACTGTACGGATTCCGTACAGTGCCGCCCGCTGCGCTCTCTTTAAGCGCGCTCTCTTATAGGCGTCCGCTATAGCGCGGGCGAGCCCTTAGTGAGAGTGGCCGTGGCCGCCGTGCGAGTGGCCGTGGCCCTCGTCGTCCTTGGACTCCGGCTTCTCGACGACCAGGGTCTCGGTCGTGAGCAGCATCGAGGCGATGGAGGCGGCGTTGGCCAGCGCGGAGCGGGTGACCTTGACCGGGTCGATGACGCCGGCCGCGACCAGGTCGACGTACTCGCCGGTGGCGGCGTTCAGGCCGGAGCCGACGGGCAGGTTCGAGACCTTGTCGGTCACGACGTAGCCCTCGAGGCCCGCGTTCTCGGCGATCCAGCGCAGCGGCTCGACCGCGGCCTTGCGCACGACGCGCACGCCGGTCGCCTCGTCGCCGGTCAGGCCCAGGTCGCCGTCCAGCACCGACACGGCGTGCACCAGCGCGGAGCCGCCGCCGGAGACGATGCCCTCCTCGACCGCGGCGCGGGTCGCGGAGATGGCGTCCTCCAGACGGTGCTTCTTCTCCTTCAGCTCGACCTCGGTGGCCGCGCCGACGCGGATGACGCAGACGCCGCCGGCCAGCTTGGCCAGGCGCTCCTGCAGCTTCTCGCGGTCCCAGTCCGAGTCGGTGGTCTCGATCGCGGCCTTGATCTGCTTCACGCGGTCGCTCACGGCCGCCGTGTCGCCGGCACCGTCGACGACGGTGGTGTCGTCCTTGGTGACGGTCACGCGGCGGGCGGTGCCCAGCACCTCGACGCCGACCTGGTCCAGCTTCAGGCCGACCTCGGGCGCCACGACCTGCGCGCCGGTGAGGATCGCCAGGTCCTCCAGGATCGCCTTGCGGCGGTCGCCGAAGGCCGGGGCCTTGATCGCGACCGAGGTGAAGGTGCCGCGGATCTTGTTCACGACCAGCGTGGACAGCGCCTCGCCGTCGACGTCCTCGGCGATGATCAGCAGCGGCTTGCGGGACTGCGCGACCTTCTCCAGCAGCGGCAGCAGCTCGTTCAGGGAGCTGATCTTGCCCTGGTTGATCAGGATGTAGGGGTCCTCCAGGATCGCCTCCATGCGCTCCTGGTCGGTCACCATGTAGGGCGACAGGTAACCCTTGTCGAACTGCATGCCCTCGGTGAACTCGAGCTCCAGGCCCATGGTGTTCGACTCTTCGACGGTGATGACGCCGTCCTTGCCGACCTTGTCCATGGCCTCGGCGATCAGGTCGCCGATCGCCTTGTCCTGCGCGGAGATCGCGCCGACCTGGGCGATCGACTCCTTGCTCTCCACCTGCTTGGCGGTGGACAGCAGCTGCTCGGCCACGGCCGCCACGGCCTTGTCGATACCGCGCTTGAGCGCGATCGGCTGGGCGCCGGCCGCGACGTTGCGCAGGCCCTCGCGGACCATCGCCTGGGCCAGCACGGTGGCGGTGGTGGTGCCGTCGCCCGCGATGTCGTTGGTCTTGGTGGCGACTTCCTTCGCCAGCTGCGCGCCGAGGTTCTCGTACGGGTCCTCGAGCTCCACCTCGCGGGCGATGGTCACGCCGTCGTTGGTGATGGTCGGGGCGCCGAACTTCTTGTCGATGACGACGTTGCGGCCCTTGGGGCCGATGGTCACCTTGACCGCGTCGGCGAGCGCGTTGACGCCGCGCTCGAGCGCGCGGCGGGCGTCCTCGTCGAATTCGAGCATCTTCGCCATGAGCGAGTACGTTCCTTGTCTTTAAGAGAAAAATCCGCCCCGGCATGAAGGCCGGGACCCCGGCCGCCCGGGGCGGAAACGCAGCTTGAGAGTCTTACTTGTTGACGATCGCGAGCAGGTCGCGCGCCGACAGGACGAGGTACTCCTCGTTGTTGTACTTGACCTCGGTGCCGCCGTACTTGCTGTAGAGGACGATGTCGCCCTCCTTGACGTCGAGCTCGACGCGCTTGCCGTCCTCCCAGCGGCCCGGGCCCACGGCCAGGACGACGCCCTCCTGCGGCTTCTCCTTGGCGGTGTCCGGGATGACGAGGCCGGAGGCGGTGGTCTGCTCGGCGTCGAGCGGCTTGACGACGACGCGGTCCTCGAGCGGCTTGATGGCAACGGTAGCCACGATGTGTGACCTTTCGTTCGCGTGACGGATCGGCGATGGTGAACTGGTTGCGGAACCTGTCGTCGCGGGTGCCAGGGTCCGGCCGTATCGCGCTGGCACTCTCGGTGCGAGGGTGCCAAAGCGAGACTAGGCGCGCGTTTAGCACTCGGTCAAGTGGAGTGCCAGGGGGCGCGTCGGGGCGGCGCCGAGCACCGCCTCAGACGTAGTCCTCCAGGCGGGCGAAGGTGTAGCCCTGCTCCTGGACGATGCGGAAGAGGTTGGTCATCAGTTCGTGCATCTCCGGCCAGCCCTTGCCGTTGGCCTTGGGGCCGCGGAAGTGCGCCAGCAGGATGTCGCCGGGGCGGAGCTTCTTGTCGGCCGCCTGCCACTGGAAGCCCTGCTTCTGAAAGGTGGCCCGCCAGTAGCAGATGGCTTTGAGGCCGTTCTGCTTGCAGGCTTGCTGGGTGGCCTTGTTGGAGTTCCCGAAGGGCGCCCGGAAGAGGTAGGGGTGCGCGTCGTAGTTCTTGACGAGCTTCTGCTGCTGCCCGGTGACCTCCGCCAGTTGGCGCTGAGCGCTGAGGGTCGTCATGTCGGGGTGGTGGAGGGTGTGGTTCTGGATGGTGCAGTACCCGGTGTCGCGGAGCTGGGTGAAGTAGCTGTAGTCGTCCTGGATGAAGCAGTCGGCCAGGAACATCGTGATGGGTACGCGGAAGTCCTTGACCATCTGGAGGAAGGCAGGATCCTTCTCCGCCCCGTCGTCGATGGTGAGGAAGCAGATTTTCTGGTCCGTCGGGATGCGGCTGATCACCGGCGGGAGGTCCACGTTGGTGTTCACCGGCTTGGTCGCCGGGGGCGGCGGGGCCGGCGCGAAGGGCTTGAGGCCGTCGTAGCGGGAGGCCAGCAGGGCCGCGTCTGCGGTCTCGGGGCCCGGCAGGCCCGAGCTGTTGCTGGAGGAGCCGGTGGAGGGCTGCGAGGGGGCGCCCGGGGACCCGCTGCTGCTGCCGGTGGTGGCTGGCGCGCCGCCTCCGCTGTTCTGCTTCGCGCCTGACGCGGAGGAACTGTTCGAACCGCAGGCGGCGGCCAGGAGGGCGGGCGCGGCCACCGCCAGGCCTGCGGCGCTTCGCAGGAAGCGCCGACGGGAGGCGTTGGCGAACGCCCCGCCTGGGGACGGGGTCAGATCGTGGTCTTCGCAGCCGCAGCCTATGGGAAGGTCCTGGTCCTCGTACGTCACGCTCATGCCTCGGTTCAGTCCGGCGGGCCCCCGGAGCCCACCTCGTTTCACTACCGAGGAAGGACGTTTTCAGAACCTGAAGAGTTGCTTAAGAGAGCCAATCCAGGGACATTCACACGTCGAGGCGTTGGAAGACCCAGGCATGGGGAGGGCGGGCGATCAGCCGCTCCGGCGGGTCGGCCGCCAGGGTGGCGGGGGCCGCGCCGAGGTAGTCGATGACCACCACGACCCGTTCTCCGTCCTGCCCCACTGCGCTGTACGCGTTGTAGGAGGCGACCTCTTCGTCCTCCCATAGCGGGGGGACGATGATCGCGCGGACCCACTCCTCCACGGCCGGCGCTTTACCCGGCTCGCAGCGGACTTCCCACATCAGGGTCTGGTTCTTCGCGGTCTTGCCGCCGGGACCGGTCATCGGGCGATCACTTCCACTACTGGCTGGGAGGAGTCTGCGGGGAAGTCGAGCTCGGAAGGCGTGCGGCCGCGGCGGACCAGTTCGGAACCGAGCGCGGCGACCATGGCGCCGTTGTCGGTGCACAGCCCGGGGCGCGGGACGCGGACGCGGATGCCGGCCTTGGCGGCGCGTTCCTCGGCCAGGACGCGCAGGCGGGAGTTGGCGGCGACGCCGCCTCCGATGAGCAGGTGGTCCGCGCCCCGCTCCTTGCAGGCCAGGATGGCCTTGCGGGTGAGGACGTCCACGACCGCTTCCTGGAAGGAGGCGGCGACGTCGGCGATCGGGACCTTCTCCCCGGCGCGTTCGCGCTTCTCGACCCAGCGGGCGACCGAGGTCTTCAGCCCGGAGAAGGAGAAGTCCAGGGGCGCGTCGCGGGGACCGGTGAGGCCGCGGGGGAAGGCGATCGCGTCCGGGTCGCCGTCGCGGGCCGCCTTGTCGATCAGCGGGCCGCCGGGGAAGCCGAGGCCCAGGACGCGCGCCACCTTGTCGAAGGCCTCGCCGGCCGCGTCGTCGATGGTCTGGCCCAGGGGCTGGACGTCGCCGGTGACGTCGGGGACGAACAGGAGCGAGGAGTGGCCGCCGGAGACGAGCATGGCGACGCAGCCCTCGGGCAGGGGGCCGTGTTCGAGCTGGTCCACGCAGATGTGCGCGGCGAGGTGGTTGACGCCGTAGATGGGCTTGTCCAGCGCCAGCGCGTAGCCCTTGGCCGCGGCCGCGCCGACCAGCAGGGCGCCGGCCAGGCCCGGGCCGGCGGTGACGGCGATGGCGTCGATGTCGGCCAGGGTCACGCCGGCCTCGCTCAGCGCGCGCTGCACGGTGGGCACCATGGCCTCCAAGTGCGCCCGGCTGGCGACCTCGGGCACGACGCCGCCGAAGCGCGCGTGCTCGTCCACGCTGGAGGCCACCGCGTCGGCGAGCAGGGTGTTGCCCCGCACGATGCCGACGCCGGTCTCGTCGCAGGAGGTCTCGAAGCCGAGGACCAACGGTTCGTCGGTCGGGTTCTTCGATCGGTGCAGTGCCGTCACGCCAGTGCCTTCCTCATGATCAGCGCGTCGTGGTTGCCGGGCTGGTAGTAGCCGCGGCGGATGCCCACGGACTCGAAGCCGTGGCGGGTGTACAGGCGCTTCGCGGAGTCGTTGTCTGTGCGCACTTCCAGCCAGACGTCTACGCACTTCCTGCGCAGTGCCTCCTCCAGAAGCGCCTCCAGGAGGACCGTCCCGAGTCCCCGGCCCTGGTGCGCGCGGGCCACCGCGATGTTCTGGACCCAGCCCTCGACCGTGCCCTGTGCGGCGCCGGGTTGGGACATCAGGCCCGCGTAGCCGGCGATGTCCCCGTCGGCATCCGCGATGACGTAGTAGCGGGAGTGCGGGACGTCCGCGAGCTCGGACCAGAACATCTCCACGGACCAGGGGTCCTCGGGGAACAGGTCCTGCTCCATCCGCCGAACCGCCTCGATGTCCCACCAGCGGAACGGACGCAGCGTCGGCGCCATCGTGGACATAGTGCCGTCAGCCTGTGGAGACACGCTTGCGGGTGCCTGGTTCGACGGCGTCCGGGCGGCGCAGGTAGAGCGGCTCGGGGAAGAGCAGGGAGCCGGGATCGCTTTGCAGACGCTTGATAGTGAGTTCTGCCAGAGCCGCGGCAGAGGGGTGGCGGGGCTCGATCGCTGTGGGGAACGCGTCCGGGTAGAGGCGCGCGCCCTCCCCCGCGACCGGGAGTCCGGTGAGGCGTTCGGCGATGAGGGCGGGGTGCGCCACGTCCGGCTCTGTGGAGCGGGTCAGGTGGTCCGTGTACTGCGCCCAGTAGACCTCTTTGCGGCGCGCGTCGGTGGCGACGGCGAAGGGCTCCGTGCTGCCGGACTGATAAGCGACCACGTCGAGGGTGCAGACGCCGTGTACCGGGATGCCGAGGGCGTCGCCGAGGGCGCGCGCCGTGACCAATCCCACGCGCAGTCCGGTGAACGGGCCGGGCCCGACTCCGACGGAGATTCCGGTGAGCTCGCCCGGTTTGCGCCCAGCGGCGGTCAGGACCGCGGAGATGCCGGGGGCCAGCAGTTCTCCGGTACGCCGCGCGTCCACGGTGGTGGATTCGGCGAGGACGTCCGCGCCGTCGTGCAGGGCGACGGTGATGGCCGGGGTTGCGGTGTCGAACGCGAGCAGGAGCACCCGCACAGCCTATCTTTCTGGCACCATACGACCCATGACCAGCCAGCAGCAGAACGCCCCGCGCTCACCTGCGCGGGCGACGCGCGGCCGCGTGAACCCGATGGCCTCGGTCGTCTTGATCACGGCCGCGGCCCTGGTCGGGGTGGGCGTGCTGGCCATGCAGGCGAATGGTTCGGCGCCGGCGAAGCCCCCGGTGGCGGCCGCCGCCCAGCCGCAGGCGCCGGCCTCGACGAACTCGGCCGGCCAGACGGTGACCCCGGCTCCGGACCCGGCGCTGGCGCTGCCGGCTTCGAGCGGCACCGGCAAGCGCATGGTGTACAGCCTGTCCAAGGCGCGGATCTGGCTGGTCGGCGCCGATGAGAAGGTCCAGATGACGGCGCAGGTGGTGCCGGGCACGGTGACGCCGCCGGCGGGCACCTACGCGGTGTCGAAGCGGATCTCCAACAACCAGTCCGCCGACCGGGTCGCCGTGCAGTACGAGGTGCTGTGGGGCCCGAAGAGCGACACCACGAAGTTCGCCATGGAGGCGGTCGCCTCGCTGGGCGGCGACCAGCTGCCGCCGAAGCCGGAGGCGAAGACCGGCGGGGTGCGGCTGACGCAGAACGACGCACTGGCGGTGTGGCAGTTCGCGCAGCTGCAGACGCAGGTGGTCGTGGTGGCGTAGGGCAGACCTCGGTGGCGTAGGGCAGACCTCTAAGAGCTCTGCACGCTCCTCCGGTCAGCCGGCCGCGTCCTCGAGCGCGGCCAGGTCGCGGTCGGTCCACCGCTCCCCGATGCCGCGCATCACGACCCAGCGCACGTCGGAGTCGCCGGGCTCGTCGAGCTCCTCGGCGAACTCCCGCGAGATGACGATGTCGAGCCGGTCGTCGGTCAGGACCTCGGCCTTGCCCTCGCCCCACTCCACGACGGTCACCGACTGCTCGACCGAGGCGTCCAGGTCCAGGTCGTCGAGCTCGTCCAGGGAGCCGAGCCGGTAGGCGTCGACGTGCACCAGCGGGATCCCGCCGCCGGCGGCCGAGGGGTGCACGCGGGCGATGACGAACGTCGGCGAGGTGATCGGGCCGCGGACGCCCAGGCCCTCGCCGAGCCCCTGGGTGAAGGTCGTCTTGCCGGCCCCGAGGCCGCCGGTGAGCACCACGAGGTCGCCGCGGCGCAGCCGCGCGCCGAGGCGGCGGCCGAGGTCCTTCATCTCGCCCGCGGTCGCGACCGGGGTCTCCAGGACGGGTCCGGGCAGCCCGGGTCCGACTTGGTCAGGGATCACCGACATGGGTCCACCGTACCGGGCCGTGCGGATCTCAGGAGTCGCGCAGGTCGCGGTGCCACAGGGTGGCAACTCTTAGCGTTGCGGACATATACCGCTTTCAGCTCTGATTACCCATGTTCCGGACAGGGCATGATCGGCGCCGAGGACTCCCGCACCGGAGGTGAGCATGAGGGCCTCCGTCGGCATGGCGGCGGGGCTGCTGCTGGTGGGTTTGTCAGGGTATGTGTTCCTGGCGGTCACCGGGCACTCCTCGACGCCCTCCGAAGCCGCCGCACTGTCCTCGCTGTACTTCCTGGCCGGGCTGGTGACGCTCGGGGTGTTCGTCGGGCTGGAGCAGGAGACCAGCCGGGCGACGAGCCGGGCGATCGCGGAGCGGCGGCCGGTGGCGCCGGTGGCGCGGACGGCGCGGCTGCACGCGGCGTGTCTGTTCGCTGTGACGCTGGTGGCGCTCCTGGCGCTGTCTCCGGTACTGGTGTCCGGTCCGCTGCGGGGGCAGTGGGACCTGTTCGGCGCGCTCGTCCTCGCGACGGGGGTGGGATCGGCCTGTTATTGGGTGCGCGGGATCCTGGGCGGGCGGCAGGAATTCCACGGGTACGCGGCGACGCTCGCGACCGAGGGGCTGGGGCGGCTGGTGCCGTGCGTGGCGGTGTTCGTGCTCACCGCGCGGAGCGGGCCGGCGTGGGCGTACGCGCTGGCGTTCGCCGCGGCGCAGGGGTTCGCGACGCTGGCCGGACTGTGGTGGCTGCGCGAGGGGTTCGAGGACGGCGCGCGGGACCGGATGGACGTCGAGGTCTCCTCGTTCGAGACCGGGGAGCGTTCGGCGGCCGGCGGGCTGGCGCTGCTGGTGGCCGGCAGTCTGCTGACCCAGCTGGTGGCGAACCTGCCGCCGCTGGTCGCCAGTACGCGGCTGACGCACTCCGACGCGGTCGCGGCGGCGTTCGGGCAGGCGTTCGTGCTGGTGCGGATCCCGCTGCTGCTGATCTCGCCGATCCAGGCGATGCTGCTGCCCGACCTCACCCGTTCGGCGGCACGCGGGAACCACGCGGCACTGCGCGCCCGGGTGCGGGTGGCGCTGGGAGCGGTGGCGGCGCTGGGGGTGGCCGGCACGGCGGTACTCGCGCTGGCCGGACCGTGGTTGCTGCGGGTGTTCTTCGGGACGAAGGCGGTGCTGTCGCACGAGCTGCTGGCGGTCCTGGGGATCGGGACGGTCTTCCTGATGGCGGCGGCGATCCTGCAGCCGACGCTGGTGGCGATGGACCGGCACCGACTGGTGCCGATCGCCTGGGGCGCGGGGGCGGCGGTCCTGGCGGTCCTGGTGGAGCTGCCGGTGGATCCGCTGCACGCGGCCGCCGCCGGCGGGGTCGGGGGGCCGGTGACGGTGGTGCTGGTCATGGCGTGGGGGCTGGCGCACGCGCTGCGGACGGTGGAGGGGGCGCCCGAGGGGCCGACGGAGGGGGCGCCGGAGGGCGTGCCGGAGCCGGTGCGGGCCATGGGCGGCCGGTGGGGCGGCGGGGCGGCGCGGCACGTGCGCAAGGGCCGGGTTCGATGAAGACAGGGTTCGATGATCGATCCGGCCGTGACCGGCGGCGATCTCGGTCGTTCCCCCGGCAGCGGGGCCGAGCGGGCGCGGAAGAGTGGAGCGGGATGACCGGCGGGACAGGAATGGCGGGGCGGCGGGCGGCGGGGCGCTCGGCGGTGCGGCTTGCCCCGGTCCTGGCTGGCGAGGGCAGAGCAGGATGACCGGCGGGCCAGGAACAGCGGGGCGCTGGTCGGCGGTCCGCCCGACCCTGCGGCGTGCGGCGGTGCCGGTCGGCGAGGTCGTCGCCGCGTTGGCCGGTGCGGCGGTGATGCCGGTGCTGGCGCGCTTCATCGACGTGGATCCGCTGGCGCGGACTGGGCAGGTCAGTGCGTTGGCGGCGTTGCAGGTGCGGTTCACCGTGCTGGGGGTGGTGCTGTTGGCGGTGCTCATGGGTGCGCATCGGTGGCGTGGGGGGCGGCGGTATCGGGCGGTGAAGCATGTGGTGTGCGCCGCTTTGGCGGGGTTGGCGTCGGGGTTCCTGGCCGGGGGGATTGTGGTGGCGTTGAAGGGGACGCCGTGGCCGCTGTTCGGTTTGTCCGGGGATACCGGGCGGTTGGTGGAGTGGTCGGCGTCGATCGTGCATGGGCGCGGCAATCCGAATCCGACGTATCCGCCGCTGACGCTGCATGCGCTGGCGTGGTGGGCTCAGCTGTTCCATCACGGCGACACCGCTTCGGCGTTCCGGGACATGGAGATCGGGGGTGCCGCGGCCACCGGGCCGGCGGCTTATGTGGCGTGGCGCTTCGTGCTCAGTCCGGTGTGGGCTCTGGTGGTGGGGGTGGTGCCCGCCTACGCGATCATCGATCCCTACAAGCCGTACGGCGCCATTGTGATGATCGTGCTTTTGCCGGTGTTCGTGGTCTCGGTGCGGCACACCATGCGGGTAGGGGACATGGCGTGGCGCCGCGTGTTGGTCAGCGCGGTGCTGTTCGGGTTGCTGTACTCCGTCCTGTTCCTGATCTACCCGGGGTCCTCCTTGTGGAGCGCGCCGGGGTTGGTCGCCGCTGTGCTCCTGCTGTTCCCCTGGGCGAAGGAGCGGGTCTGGAAGCTGCTGGCGTTCGTCGGGGTGACCGTGGCGGTGTTCGGGGTGCTATGCGGCTGGTACGTCAAGGACCTCACAGGGTCCGGGAACGTGGACCGCGCTTATGGCTTCGACGCTTATACGGACCCGGCGTTCTTCTCCATGTGGCGGACCGACATGCCCGGGGATGTGGGGCAGTGGCCACCGCCGGGCGAGTTGGCCGGGGTGGGGCTGTTCAGCGTCTTGACGTTCGCCGGGCTCGGCGTGGCGCTGTGGCTGGGGTGGCGGCGGCCGTTGGCGGTGACGGTGGCGTGCGTGTTCGCCGGGACCTGGCTGTGGCGGATGGAGGTCGCCTCGCGGATGTGGGCGACCGGGACCGTGCAGCTGTGGCCGCGGACCGGAAACCAGCTGCTGTACTGCATCCTCGTGCTGGGCGCGGCGGCGACGGCCTTCGCCGCGTCGCGGCTGGGGGCCTGGCCGCCGCTTCCGTCACGGCTCGGGGCGCATGTCGGGGTGCTGGCGGCGGTGCTGCTGGTGCTGGGGAGCGCCGCGTCGTCGGTGTCCGACTACTGGATGCCCGCTAAGACGAACAGCTACAAGATCCTCGCCTATGTGGCGCAGACGATGCGCAAGCCCGACGGCAGCTGCCCGAAGTACGCGCCGGACCACGAGTGCTCGGCCACCGGGGACCAGTCCTGGATGAATAACTTCGCCGGGCCGCGGAACCACTGAGGGATCCGCCGAAGTAGCTGCTAAGGGAATCGCACTGCGGGAACGCTAAGCGAAACCCGCACTCAGGGAGCCGGTGGGGCCGGCGGCGGACGCCACAGCGCGTCCCGCCGACGGACCGCGACAGCGGCGACCAGCGCCGCGAGTCCGGCCGCGTAGACGATCCACCACAGGACCCACCCGCCGGGCGGGCTCCACTCGATCGGCGCGATCGCGTACTTCCGCCAGCCGCCGTGGGCGTACCGCGTCATCGACCAGTAGAAGGCGCCGAGGCCGGCCAGTCCCAGCACGACCGTGGCCACGACAGGGGCCCGCCGCTCCAGCGCGTTCGGCAGGTCGGCCCCGATCCGGCGGGCCATGAGCAGTCCGGCCAGCACCGGCAGGCCGAGCACCCAGGCCAGGATGTAGCGGCCCTGCCAGCCGATGCCGAAGCGCTTGGCCTCCAGGACCTGCGCGACCAGCGGGATCGCCACGGTGCCGATGATCAGGAGCGCGATCACCACCGCCTCCCGCCATCGGGCGACGCCGAAGGCGCACAGGACGAGCAGCCCGGCCACGGCGAACCAGGCGATCGTGGTGCCCGGCGGCAGCGCCACATCGAGCCAGCCGAGGGTGCCGACCACCTGGATGATGTAGGTCCCCGAGCTCCAGAACACCTCGTTGAACACCGTCCCGGCCTTCAGGTCCGGGAAGGACAGGCTCGAGGGCGTGAGGGTGTCGGCGTAGCGGTTCCACAGGAACGCCGCGACGCCTCCCAGCACCAGCACCGCCATCATGGCCTGCACCGCGCGGAACCGCGCCAGCCAGACCAGCTTGCGCGGGCCGGCGATGATCACCAGCGCGATCAGCACGGAGGCCACGAAGGCGATGCCCAGACTCCTGGTGTTCGCCAGCAGCGCGCCGCCGACGGCCAGCCCGATCGCGCGCCGCGTCACCTGGCCAGGTTTCGGGTCGTCGTCCAGCGCCAGGGACATGGCGGCGGTCCAGGCCAGGACGGCGGCGCTGGCCTCCATCCCGTTGGGGTTCACCGTGCCGCTCAGGAAGAGCGCCATCGGGGTACCGCACGCCACGACGCCGAGCACCGGCCAGCCGGGACGGCGCCAACCGGCGGCCAGGCCCACCGCCGCGGCGAGCAGTGCCGAGTTCAGTAGCGCCGAGGCCAGGCGCATTCCATATAGCGCTGAGACTCCCGGGAGGAACAAGCTGGGCAGTCCTACAGGGAAGTAGTACAGAGGGTTGTAGTTACCCGCGGAGGTCTCCACGATCGCGGTGGAGTTGTCGGTCCCGAACTTCTGTCCACAAGCCGCGGACAGCAGCTGGAAGCGGAAACAGCCCGACATCGCGTCGAGGGTCCCGTACTTGGCCGGCAACGGATAGCCGAGCCAGGTCTTCTCGAATCCGTTGGTGATCTCGTGGCGCGTGGTGGAGTTCACGAACTCGCCGCGCGCGGTCGCGACCGCCTTCACCATGTGCGACGGCTCGTCCGGCGAGGTGGACATCGGCGAGGCGAAGGCCCAGCCGGCGGAGACCATGAAGAAGCCGACCAGCGCCAGCAGCCAGGGACGGCCGAGGACAGAGGCGAGGCGCCGCCGCACCTTCGCTCCGCGGCGCTGAGGCGGCTCGGCAGGAAGGATCGGCGCCGGCTCCGGTCCTGACGGCGGCGGAGGGGGAGGCGGCGGGGGCGGAGGCAGGGAAGGTGGAGGCAGGGGCGGCAACGGCGGCTCCAGCGCTCCAGGTCCGCTCACCGGGCCGCTCCCCCGGCCGGGCCCCCAGCTGTCCCCCCAGCCGGTCCTCCGGGCGGCCCACCGCGCCGGTTCGGCCCGAACGCGTAGCCGGCCAGCGCCCGCACTCCGTCGCGGCTGCCCCGCCGCACCGCGCCGGGCAGCAGCGTCGCCGCGTGCAGCCGCGAGGACAGGTGCACCCGGGCCGCGCGCGCCGCGTGCCGCCAGCCCAGGCCCTCCATCCGGACGGCCTCGTCGAGGAAGAAGTCGCGCTCCTCGGCGAAGCGTTCGCCGCTGAAGGCCCGTTCGCTGGAGACGCTGACGGCGTGTCGCCGGTACTGGAAGCAGACGGTGTCGCTGACCACGATCTGCGCGCCGGCACGCACCCACTCCAGGGTGAGCGCGAGGTCCTGGACCACGCGCAGGTCCGGGTTGAACCCGACCTCGGTGATGACCTCGGCGCGCCAGCAGATGGCCGGGAAGTACATCCAGTTGCCGCGCAGCAGGCTCACGGCCAGGGATTCGCCGCCCAGCACGAGGGCGCCGTGCACGCGCGGGGCGTAGACCCGGCGCTTGACCTTGTCGACCCAGGGTTCGACGACCTGCCCGTCGCCGTCGATGACCTCGACGCCGGGCTGGGCCAGCGAGACGCGGGGGTAGTCGCGCATCAGGGCCCGGACCGTGCCGATGTAGTCCGGGAGCATGCGGTCGTCGCAGCCGATCATGGTGACCAGCGGATGGGTGACCAGACTCAGGCATTTCTGGAAGTTCCCGGTGATGCCGAGGTTGGCCTCGTTGCGCTGGTAGCGGATCTTGTCGGGGCCGTGTTCGGCGATCAGGCCGGCGAACCACTCCGGGACGCCGGGCTCGGTGCCGTCGTCGACCACGGTCAGGCGCCAGTGCGGGTCGCGCTGGGCCAGGACGCTGCGCACGGCCTCCTGCATCATGGCGACGTCGCCGTAGTAGGGCATCAGGACGTCGACGATCGAAGCAGGCCGGGCGGCGGCCGACCGGGTCGGCGCGGGCAGGCCGGCACGCACGCGGGCCCAGGTGAGCGCGTCGCGGATGCCCACGCCGACGGTGTACTTCGGCGTCCAGCCGAGGAGCCGTCGGTCTTTGGCGGAGTTGACTGTCGTACCGTCGCCGGCGCCGAAGTTGATCACCTCGTAGGGGACCGTGCCGGACTCGTGGCGCGCCACGATCGCATCGAAGTCCACCAATGCCGCGACGTGCACCTCGGCCAGCTCCCCCACCCGGATGGCGTCGCGGACGGGAACCGTGTCGCGGTTCAGCCAGTCCACGCCGGCGAGGTGGAAGGGCGCGTCGCTCCGGTAGGCGGTGCCCGCCTTTCCCAGGTCGTGCGGCGGTTCGGGATCGGTGCCGATCGGGTTGAAGTAGCGCAGCGCGATGGCGTGCAGGTCCCCGGTGCGCGCCACGTCCTCCAGGACCCACTCGGTGATGGCCTTGGTGCGCGCGTAGGGACTCGCCGATCCGGCGGCGTAAACGGAGGCGGAGGAGGAGAACAGCAGGCGGCGGCAACCGTTGCGGACCAGGCCCTCGATCAGTTCCAGGGTCTTGGTGACGTTCTCGCGGTAGTGCCGGATCGGGTTGGCGACCGACTCCGGCACGATCGTCAGCGCGGCGCAGTGCACGGCCGCGGTGATGTCCGGGTGCTCGGCGAAGACCTGGTCGAGCAGGGCGGGGTCGGCGATGTCGCCCTCGTAGAAGAGCCGGCCCTCGGTGAGCTCGCGGCGGCCGGTGGACAGGTTGTCCAGGACCACCGGGACCAGGCCGGCCTCCAGGCAGGCCGAGGCGACGGCGGAGCCTAGGAAGCCGGCGCCGCCGGTGATCAGGACCTTGTCGCCGCCGGTCAGCCCATTGGCGCCGCTCATCGCCGCGTCCGTCGCCGCGCTCATCGCCGCACCTCGCGCACCGGAGGGCGGCCGAGCCGCCGCGCGTTCAGCTCGGTCGCGTCCCGCACCGCGATGGCCCGGGCCAGCTCGGTGAACCGCGCCTCCTGGGTCTTCAGCCTGAAGTAGGTGTTCACCGAGACGAAGACGAAGGCCACCGCCAGCACGTAGACCACCAGGTCGGTACCGCGGCCCACGCCGACCTTGTGGGCCAGGGAGTTCACCCAGTTGGGCCGCAGGATCGCGACCACCATCATGCCGATGAAGATCAGGAACGCCAGCCGCTTCAGGGCCCTGGTCTGCACCGAGTACCAGTTCCGGATGAACAGCAGCAGGAAGACCGCCGAGACCACCAGCAGGATGGCCTGAATGATCATGGCGTCCTCCGGGACCGCAGGGACAGGTCGAACAGGATGTTGACGCCGTTGATCAGGGACTGCCCCTTGGCCTTGGAGTAGTCGGTGTAGAGCACGGTCACCGGCACCTCGGTGACCGCCAGCTCCGAGCGTGCCAAGTAGTCCACGATCTCCGAGGCGTGCGCCATGCCGTTCATGGTGATCTTCAGCTGCGAGGCGGCGGCCCGGTTCAGGACCCGCAGGCCGTTGTGCGCGTCGGTCAGCTGCAGGCGGCGGGCCGCGGGGCTGATCGCGGCGACGGTCTTCAGCAGCGCGCGCTTGAGCCACGGCACGTGGACGGTGCCGCTGAGGAAGCGGGAGCCCAGGGCCACGTCGGCGCCGCCGTCACGGACGGCCCGCACCAGTTCGGCGGCGTCCTCGACCCGGTGCTGGCCGTCGGCGTCGAAGGTGACGAAGTACTCCGAGCCGTCCTGCAGCAGCGCGTACTCCAGGCCGGTCTGCAACGCGGCACCCTGGCCCAGGTTCACCGGATGGGTGACCAGGTGCGCGGCAGTGCCGACGATGTGCTCGGCGGAGTTGTCGCGCGAACCGTCGTCCACGCACACCACATTCGGGAACGTGGGCAGCACTCCGGCGACGACGTCGGCGATCACCGAGCCCTCGTTGTAGACGGGGATGACGACCCAGACGTCGTCGAACTCCGAAGTCCCGGGCGGGCCGGCGGCCTCCGCTGTCTGCACAGCTCCCAGATTGTGCGGTCAACGCACGACGCGCAGGGTGATTAGGCCTAATGGGCCTACTGGTCCTCATGGGCCTAATGACTTGATGTGTCCGCGCGGGCCAGAACCCGCCGGATCGCGCTGTCCACGGCGTCGGGGTGTTCCAGCGGCAGCACGTGGCCGCCGGCCGGGACGATCTCCAGGCCGGCATGCCCGGCATCGTCCGGCGCGGCGGCGTCGATCGCGGCGGCCATCCGCTCGCTGTGGAACGCCGGGGTCAGCAGGTCGTGGTCGCCGACGATGATCTCCACGGGCACCCGGCCCAGCGTGGGCAGCGAGATGTCCTTCTGGTGCATGGAGAAGGTCGGGAAGAAGTCGGCGATGACGTCCATCGGGGTGCTGGAGAGCATCTCGTCGGTGAAGCGGACCAGGGCCGGAGGCACGTCGGAGGCGAAGGCGTAGCGGCGGGTCAGCAGCTGCGCCAGGTCCGTGCCGGCGCGGCGGGTCCGGTCCACCAGCGTGTGGCCGCGCCCCAGCAGCGCGAACACGCCGGGGGCGGTGCGCTGGAACAGCTGTGCGGCCCGCGCGGGCAGGCCGAGCGTCATCTCGTTCCAGTGGCCGTCGGTGGTGGAGCACAGCACGACGCCGCGCACCCGGGCGTGCTCGCCGGCCTCCGGGCCGCCGAACAGCTCGGGGTGCTCGGCGGCCAGCGCCATGATCGTCATACCGCCCATGGAGTGGCCGACCAGGACCACGTCGCCGTCCGGGCACACCGCCTCCAGGACGGTGTACAGGTCACGCCCTATCTGGTCGATGGTGTGCGAGGCGGCCGTGCCGCGCTCGGAGCGGCCGTGGCCGCGCTGGTCCCAGAACACGCAGCGGTGCGTCGCGGTGAACTCCGCGCGCTGGTAGTGCCAGGTGTCCTGGTGCAGGGCGTAGCCGTGGCAGAACACCAGGGTGGGGCCGGCGTCGGCGCGGCCGGCCGGGCGGCGGCGGGCCCAGCCGGCGCCGCTGCTGAACATCTGCGGGCCGTCGACCTCGACGTAGAGCCCGACGCCGTCCTCGGCGCGGACCGTCAGGGGCCTGCCGCGCAGGGTGCCGTAGGGCTCTGCCAGGCGGCGCGGCTCGGCCAGCCGGCGGACCGCGCGGCCGATGGTGGCGCGCTCGATGGCGAAGCCGGCGGCCGCCCCGGCGGCGATCACGCCGACCGCGGCCCCGGCGATGCTCGCCTTCTTCGCGGTGCTCGCTGCCATGACGCCCCTTCCGCTCGACGGTCCCGGCGGTGATACCCCCCGGCCCCTTACGTCACGAGTTCCCGAGGTAGACCCGCGGGACACGCGGACCGATGCGGGTGACGATCTCGTAGTTCAGCGTGCCGGTGGCCCGCGCCCAGTCCTGGGCGGTCGGCTCGCCCCGGTCGCCCGGGCCGAAGACCACCACCTCGTCCCCGACGTGCACGTCGCGGACGGCGTCGGGGTCTTCGAGGTCGACGACGAACTGGTCCATCGCCATGCGCCCGGCGACCCGGTGGCGCTTGCCGCCGATCAGGACCTCGCCGGCGTTGGAGGAGTTGCGGGGCAGGCCGTCGGCGTAGCCGAGCGGGACCAGCGCCAGGGTCGTGGCCGCCGCGGTGTGGTGGATGTGGCCGTAGGACACGCCGTGCCCGGCCGGGGCGTTCTTGACCAGCGCGACGCGCGCCGCCAGCGTCATCGCCGGGCGCAGGCCGAAGTCCTCGGGGGCGGTGTCCGGCAGGGGCGTCAGGCCGTAGAGCGCCAGGCCCACCCGGACCAGGTCGAAGTGCGACTCCGGCAGGCTCAGGGTGGCCGGGCTGTTGGCGATGTGCCGGACCTCCGGGCGCAGGCCCGCGTGGTCCGCAATGGCCAGCGCCTGGTGGAAAACGTCCAGCTGGGCCTGGATGGAGGGGTGGCCGGGCTCGTCGGCGCAGGCGAAGTGCGACCACACGCCGGTGACCCGGATGTGCCCGGCGGCCTCGGCCTTGGCGGCCAGCTCGACCAGCTCGAGCCAGTCGTGCGGCTGGGTGCCGCCGCGGCCGAGGCCCGTGTCGGCCTTGAGCTGCACGCGCGCCGGGATGCCCAGGCGCTGCGCGGCCGCGGTGATCTCCTCCAGCACCCAGGGGGCGTAGGCGGTGACGTCGATCTCGTGGGCGATCAGCTCGTCCCAGGGCCCGCCGGCCGGGTGCAGCCAGGCCAGGATCGGGCCGGTCAGCCCGGCGGCGCGCAGCTGCAGCGCCTCCTCCGGCAGGGCGGTGCCGAGCCAGGCGGCGCCGGCCTGCTTGGCGGCGCGGGCGCACGGGACGGCGCCGTGGCCGTAGGCGTCGGCCTTCACGACCGCCATGACCCCGGCCCCGGATCCGGCGACGATCTGGCCGACGCGGCGGGTGTTCGCGCGGATCGCGTCCAGGTCGATCCGCGCCTCGGCGCGCAACGTGGCGCCGGACGGAAAATCGGTGGCGGTCAGGTCTGTCATCGACGGTAGTCTGCCAGGCTGTCGCGGTCTTGATGGTGACGGCCGTCTCCACGGGCCGGGTCCAGGGCCCTCGTGGCCCTGCTCAACAGTGGGGGTTCTTGATTTTGGAATCGCTGGAAGCGAAGGTCAACGGCTACCTGCACGGCAACGCGCGCAGTCGGGCGGTGAACGAGGCGTGTGGGCCGTTCCACATCGGCTTCGACGCCGGCAACCCCCATCCCTTCATGAACTACGCGGTTCCAGAGGCCAACGCTGTAGTGACGTCCGAGGACGTCGAGGCGTTGCTCGCGGCTTTCGCGAAGCGGGAGCGGACTCCGCGGCTGGAGTTCGCACCGGGTGGCGCGCCGGGCGTCGAGGAGGCGCTACTGGCGGCCGGGTTCGAAGTGCAGCAGCGGCTGCCGTTCATGGTGGTGACCTCCACCGAGCTGGCCGCACCGGCCGAGCTGGCCGGCATCGAGGTGAAGGTGCTGGACAGAACGGCGACGGACGAGGAGCTGCGCGGCGTCGCGATAGCGCAGCAGGAGGCGTTCGGGGAACGCGGCGACGAGCCGCTGGACGACGCCGACCTCTCCGACGAGATCGCGGGCCTGCGGACGATGGTGGACGCCGGGAAGTTCACGGTACTGGCTCGCGGTACCGCCGACAGCCCGCACCCCGGCGTACCGATGGCCGCCGGCGGCTGCGGACCGGCGATCGCCGGGACGACCGAGGTCGGCGGGATCGGGACGCGGCCGGCGTTCCGGCGGCGCGGGGCCGGGGCCGCGGTCACCGCGGAGCTGTCGCGGCATCTGCTGGAGGTGGCGGGGCTGGACTGTGTGTGGCTGTCGCCCGCAGGTCCTGAGCAGGAGCGGCTGTACGCGTCGATCGGGTACCGGAGCCTCGGGGAGATGCTGTTCATCTGGAAGCCGTGAGGCGGCGGACGTAAGTCGTTCGGAGTAGCGGGATCTCACTCTGATGGGTCCCGCTTCTTCTTCGCCGAGATGCAGAAGAAAGCTTGCAGAAGAGTTCTTCTGTATCTACGGTGGCGGATGTGACCGAACCGCGCCGCATCACCGATCCCGAAGTCCTCAAGGGCTTGTCGCACCCGCTGCGCCAGCGGCTGTACCGGCTGCTGACGCAGCTCGGGCCGTCGACGACGACGATCCTGGCCGCGCACCTGGACGGCGCCGATCCCGGGCAGATCAGCTACCACCTGCGGGAGTTGGGCAAGCGCGGCTTCATCGAGGAGGTGCCGGAGCTGGCCCGGGACCGGCGGGAGCGGTGGTGGCGGGTGCCGCAGGGGTCCTTCAGCTGGTCGAGTGCTGATTTCCGGACGCCGGAGGGGCAGGCCGTGGCCGAGGCCGCGTTCGCGCAGACCGTGCGGGACCAGTTCGAGCGGCTGGAGGCGTATGTCACTCGGAAGGCGGAGTGGTCGCCGGAGTGGCAGGGCGCCGCGACCTCGACGAGCACGAACCTGCGGCTGACGCCGGACGAGGTGCGCGGGCTCAGCGAGGAGCTGAACTCGGTGCTGCGCAAGTGGGCGGCGCTCGGGCGGCGGGATCCCGCGCTGCGCCCTGAGGAGCAGCCGGTGGACGGGCGGGAACAGGTGTTCCTGTTCCTGCACGCCTTCCCGGAACAGCCCTGATATCCGGACGGCCTCAAGGGGGATTCATCATGACTGCTGTCATAGCCACACCGGCCACACCGGCCGTCTCGCGACCGATACCGGCCGTGCGGAACACGCGGTACCTGCGGTTGCTCGGCGGCGCCACGCTGAGCGCCCTCGGGGATCAGGTCTGGTACGTCGCGCTGTCCTACGCGGCGGTGCGGTCGGCCTCGCCGGCGGCTGCGGGGCTGGTGTTGTCGGTCTCTGCGATCCCGCGGCTGCTGCTGGTGCTGTTCGGCGGGGTGATCGTCGACCGCTTCGACGCGCGGAAGCTGATGATCGGCAGCGACGCGCTGCGCATGGCGGTGTGTCTGGGGGCCGCGTCGTTCGCGGCGGTGGCGTCGCCGGGGTTGGGGCTGTTGGCGGCGGTCGCGGTGGTGTTCGGGATCGTGGACGCGTTGTTCATGCCGGCGTCGACGGCCCTGCGGCCTCGGCTGTTGGAGCCGCATCAGTACTCGGGCGGCGCGGTGCTGTGGACGTTGTCGGGGCGGCTGGCACTGACGGTCGGGGCGCCGTTGGGCGGGGTGGTCGCGGCCTCGGCGGGGCTGGCGGCGGCGCTGGTGGTGGACGCGGTGAGTTTCGCGGTGTCGGTGGCGAGTCTGGTGGGACTGCGCTCCGGTGAGGCCGCGACGGAAGCGCGGGCGACGCGCAAGGAGCCGTTCGGGCGCAGCTTCGTCGCAGGGCTCGGGTATCTGCGGCGGCACGCGGTGCTGGGGCCGTTTGTGATCTGGCTGGCACTGACCAACATCGGGATGGTCGGGCCGCTGAACGTCGGCGCGGCCTTGCTGGCCACGCGGCGCGGGTGGGGCGCGCCCGGGATCGGGCTGTTGCTGACCGGGTTCGGGGTCGGGGCGGCCGTGGGCGCGGTGGTGATGGCGAAGGTGCGGGTGCGCGGCGGGCTCGGTGTCTGGCTGGCCTGGGCCGGGGCGGCTCAGGGTGCTGCGGGGGCGGCGATGGCGCTGGCTCCCGCGTTGGGGGTGGCGGTCGCGGCAGCGGCGGTGGTCGGGGTCCTGTCGAGCGCCATGGGAGTGCCCACGACGGTGATCATGCAGGCGGAGTGCGACGACGCGTTCCGGGGGCGGGTCGGGAGTGTCACGACGCTGATCACGCTCGGGATCGTGCCGCTGACCATGGGCTTGATGGGCCTCATGGTGGGGGCGCTGGGGCTGCGGGCGGCGTTCGGGATCAGCGGGGCCGTCGAGGTGCTGGGGTTGGCGTGCCTGCTGTCGCGGGGTTTCCGGACGGTGCGGGCGCCGCAGACGTCTCGGTCGTAGCGGGCGCCACGGGCGCCGCGGGCGCCGCGGTGAGCGCTTCGACCAGGTCCCCGGCGATGAGCTGGCGGCCGGGGTGCCGGCGTTGGACGTCGCGGGCTGCCTCGCCGTGCAGGTAGGCGCCGACGCTGGCGGCGTCCCGCGCAGCCAGGCCGGAGGCGAGCAGGCCGCCCGCGAGCCCGGACAGCACGTCGCCGGAGCCCGCGGTGGCCAGCGCCGGGGTGCCGGTGCGGTTGACCCGGACGGTGGGGCTGCCGGGGTCGGCGACGAGCGTGGTCGAGCCCTTCAACAGGACCGTGCAGCCGAAGCGGTCGGCGAGTTCGCGCACGGCGGCCAGGCGGCTGGCCTCGATGCGCTCGGCGCTCCAGGGCTCGCCGAGCAGGCGTGACGCCTCGCCGGAATGCGGGGTGAGCAGCGTCGGCCGGTCGCGGTCCTGGGGCTTGAGAGCGGCCAGCGCGGCCAGGCCGTCGGCGTCGACGAGGACCGGGACCTCGGCGGCCAGGGCCTCGGCGACGCGGTCGGCGCCGTCCGGGCCGATGCCGGGGCCGACGACCCAGGCCTGGACCCGGCCCTGGCCGATCAGCACTTCCGGGTATCGGGCCAGGACGCCGTCGCTGACCTCGCGTTCGCCGACGAAGCGGACGGCGCCCGCGCCGCTGCGCAGGGCCGCGCCGGTCGCGAGGACGGCCGCGCCCGGGTAGCGGGGCGAGCCGGCGGCCAGGCCCACGACGCCGCGGCGGTATTTGTTGCTCTCGGCGGAGGCCGTGGGCAGGAGCGCTTCGACGTCGGCGGCTTCCAGGGCCTCCAGGACCGGGTCGCCTCCGCCTTCCAGGTACGGCGCGAGGCCGATGTCGACGAAGCAGAGGTCGCCGACGTGTTCGGCGCCCGGAGAGATGAGCAGGCCGGGCTTGTAGGTGCCGAAGGTGACGGTGACGTCGGCGTGGACCGCGGGGCCGGCGACTTCGCCGGTGTCGGCGTCGATGCCGCTGGGGAGGTCGACGGCGACGATGAAGGAGTTCTCGGCGGCCTGGATCTGGCCGAAGGCGGCTGCCGCGTCCGGTCGCAGGCCTCCGCGTCCGCCGATGCCGACGACACCGTCCAGCACCAGGTCCGCTCCGCTGTAGCGCCACTCCCCCGCCGCGCTGACCCGTCCGCCGGCGGCTCGCACGGCCGCCAGGGCGCCGGCGTGGGCCCGCGCCTCGTCGAGCAGCACGGCTTCGACCTTCGCGCCGCGCCGGGCCAGGCGGGCGGCGGCGTACAGGGCGTCGCCGCCGTTGTCGCCACTGCCGGCGACCACGACGACGCGCGCGCCGTACACCCGTCCCAGCAGCCTGACGCACTCCGCAGTCAGGCCGGAGACAGCACGCTGCATCAGCTCGCCGTCGGGCAGGCGCGCCATGAGCGCCGCCTCAGCGTGCCGGACCTGGTCGACCGAATGCGCCGTCAGCATGCGTCCACCCTGTCATGGCCCGGCAGGCCTCGATAGGATCTCCGCCATGTCAGGGGAGGAAGAGCTGCCGCGAGCAGAGATGCGTGCCTCGCACGAAGACCGCGACATCATCGTCGACCAGCTGCGGGTGGCCGCCGGCGACGGCCGCATCGACGGCGACGAGCTCGACCAGCGCATCGAGGCGGCGATGAGCGCCCGGACCTACGGCGAGCTGGACCGGCTCACCAAGGACCTGCCGCCCTCGGCGCAGCAGGCGGGCCCGGCGCGCCGGACCGAGGCGCAGGCTTCGCAGAACATCACCATCTCGCACGGGAACACACACAAGCGCGGCGAGTGGCTGGTGCCCCGGCAGCTGAACGTGACGGTGCGGCACGGCAACGTCCTGCTGGACTTCACCGAGGCGGTGTTCAGCGGCGCCCGCGAGGTCGAGGTGGTGCTGGACGTGCGGCACGCGAACCTGCGCATCCTGGTGCCCGCCGGGACGGTGATGGACACCACGGGACTGGCGACCCGGCACGCCAACCTGGGCCAGCCCGCCTTCGGGCCGGCCGCGCCCGACGCGATCCGGCTCACCATCAGCGGCCAGGCCGAGCACACGAACCTGCGGGTCCGGCGGCTCTCGCGGTTCGCGCAGCGGCGGCGCGAGCGGCTGGCGCAGCGGGCCCGTCAGCAGTCGCTGCCGCGATGAGGCCGGGGCCGGCCGGGCGCGGGCCCGGCGGACGGTCGGGGACGCGGCCCGCGGGGCGGCCGGGGGCGCCGCTCGGCGGGCAGGGGCGGTAGAGCCGCTCGGCGGGCAGGGGCGGTGAGGCATCCCGGGTGTCGTGCAGAGCCCCAGCTCACCCCTCGGCGATCACCACCGCCGAAGCGATCCCGGCGTCGTGCGACAGCGACACGTGGAACGTCCGGATCCCACGCGACTCCGCCAGCGCCGCGACCGTCCCGGTGACGCGCAGTTCCGGGCGGCCGTCGGGCAGGGTCACCACCTCGCCGTCGTGCCAGCGCAGGCCTCGGGGTGCGCCGAGGGACTTGGCCAGCGCCTCCTTGGCCGCGAAGCGGGCCGCCAGGGAGGCCGTGCCGCGCTCGCGCTCGGCGGGGGTGAACAGCTTCTCCCGCAGAGCCGGGGTGCGGGCCAGCGAGGCCGCGAACCTTTCGACGTCCACCACGTCGATGCCCACACCCAGGATCATGCGCGTCCTTATCCGACCTGCTCGACCTACTCCACCGTGACCGACTTCGCCAGGTTACGCGGCTGGTCCACGTCGTAGCCCAGGGCGTCCGCCAGCTCGGCGGCGAACACCTGCAGCGGCACGGTGGCCACCAGGGGCTGGAGCAGGATCGGCAGCTCCGGGACGTGGAACAGGAAGTCCGCGTAGGGGGCGACCACGTCATCGCCGTCCTCGGCGATGACGATGGTCTTGGCGCCGCGGGCCCGGATCTCCTGGATGTTGGAGACGATCTTGTCGTGCAGCAGCGGCCGCTTCGGCGAGGGCACCACGACCACCACCGGCAGGTCCTGCTCGATCAGGGCGATCGGGCCGTGCTTGAGCTCGCCGGCGGCGAAGCCCTCGGCGTGGATGTAGGCCAGCTCCTTCAGCTTGAGCGCGCCCTCCAAGGCCATCGGGTAGCCGACGTGGCGGCCCAGGAACAGCACCGTGCGCGCGCCGACCATGGAGCGGGCCAGCTTGCGGACCGGCTCCATGCGGTTCAGGGTCTCGGCGATCGCCGCCGGGGAGTCCGACAGCTGGGTCAGGACCTCGGCCACCTCGTCGTTGAACTTCACCCCGCGGACCTGCGCCAGGTACAGGCCGACCAGGTAGCAGGCGGTGAGCTGGGTCAGGAACGCCTTGGTGGAGGCCACGCCGATCTCCGGGCCGCCGTGGGTGTAGACCACGCCGTCGGACTCGCGCGGGATCGTGGAGCCGTTGGTGTTGCAGATCGCCAGGACCCGGGAGTGCTGCTCGCGGGCGTGCCGGATGGCCATCAGGGTGTCCATGGTCTCGCCGGACTGCGAGATCGCTATCACCAGCGTGTCCTTGGTCAGGATCGGGTCGCGGTAGCGGAACTCGCTGGCCAGCTCGACCTCGACCGGGATCCGGGTCCAGTGCTCGATGGCGTACTTGGCGATCAGGCCGGCGTGGTAGGCGGTGCCGCAGGCGATCACGATGATCTTCGTGACGGCGCGCAGCTCGTCCTCGGACAGCCGCATCTCGTCGAGCTTCAGCTTGCCGTCGGCGTTGACCCGGCCCAGCAGGGTGTCGGCGACCGCCTGCGGCTGCTCGGCGATCTCCTTCTGCATGAACCAGTCGTAGCCGCCCTTCTCGGCGGCCGAGGCGTCCCAGGAGACGTGGAACCGCTTGCCCTCGACGACCTCGCCGTCGAAGGTGGTGATCTTCACCGAGCCGTCCCGGAAGACCTCGGCGACCTGGTCCTGGCCCATCTCGATGGCCTCGCGGGTGTGCGCGATGAACGCCGAGACGTCGGAGGCCAGGAACGCCTCGCCCTCGCCGACGCCGATCACCAGCGGGGAGTTGCGGCGGGCGCCGACCACCACGTCGGGGGCGTCGGCGTGCACGGCGACCAGGGTGAAGGCGCCCTGCAGCCGGTTCACGACCCGGCGCATCGCGGCGCCCAGGTCGCCGTCGCCGGCCGCGTCGAAGTCGCGGGCCAGCAGGTGTGCGACGACCTCGGTGTCGGTCTCGGACAGGAACTCCAGGCCCTGGCCGGCCAGCTCGGCCCGCAGGCGCGCGAAGTTCTCGATGATGCCGTTGTGGATCACCGCGACCTTGCCGGTGGTGGCGCTGTAGGCGCCGTCGGTCGCGCTGAAGTGCGGGTGGGCGTTGGCGTCGGTGGGTCCGCCGTGGGTGGCCCAGCGGGTGTGGCCCAGGCCCGTGGTCGACGCCGGGAGGGGGCGGACGTCGAGTTCCTTCTCCAGGTTCGCCAGCTTCCCGGCCTTCTTGGCCCCGGCCAGCACGGCCTCGCCGCCGGACCGGTCGACCACGGCGATGCCCGCCGAGTCGTAGCCCCGGTACTCCATCCGACGCAGACCCTCTATCACGATGCCCAGGGCTTGCTGGGAGCCTACGTAACCCACGATTCCGCACATGGGTCCAGAGCATAGTGGTATGCCCGGTGACCTGGATTGGTACAGACCACTCGGGGCATGCCTACCAGTCGGTAGGGTTAGGCGGGTGACCAATAGCGCGCCGTCTGCTCCCAGTCCCTTCCTGGAGTTCAGCCGGGAAGAGTGGGCCGCCCTGCGGGACCTGACCCCGATGCCGCTGACCGAGCCCGAGATCGAGCGGCTGCGCGGCCTGCTCGACGTCACCGACATCGACGAGGTGCGCGATGTCTATCTGCCGCTGACACAGCTGCTCAGCCTGTACGTACGCGCCACGTCGGAGCTGCGCGGCACCATCGCCTCCTTCGCCGCGGGCGCAGGCGGCGGGGACCGGCAGGGGCAGTGGACGCCGGAGACCGCGCCGCCCTTCGTCATCGGCATCGCCGGCTCGGTGTCGGTGGGCAAGTCCACGTTCTCCCGCACCCTGCGCGACCTTCTCGCCCGCAGCCCGGAGCACCCCGAAGTGGGCCTCATCACCACCGACGGCTTCCTGTACCCGAACACGGAGCTGGAGCGGCGCGGCCTGATGGGGCGCAAGGGCTTCCCGGAGTCCTACGACCAGCGCGCGTTCCTGCGCTTCCTGTCGGCGGTGAAGTCCGGCCAGGAGGCGGTGGAGGCGCCGGTGTACTCGCACCTGGTCTACGACATCGTCCCGGGCGAGTGCGTGGAGGTGAAGCGGCCGGACATCCTGCTCGTGGAGGGCCTGAACCTGCTGCAGCCGGCCCGCACCCGGGCCGACGGCCGGACCTCGCTGGCGGTGTCGGACTTCCTGGACTTCTCGATCTACCTCGACGCGCGCCGCTCGGACCTGAAGACCTGGTACACCGACCGGTTCCTGGCGCTGCGCTCGACGGCGTTCAGCGACCCGCAGTCCTACTTCCACAAGTTCGCCTCGCTGTCCGACGAGGCGGCGCGCGGACTGGCGCTGGAGATCTGGACCTCGATCAACGAGCGGAACCTGATGGACAACATCCTGCCGACCCGCGGCCGGGCGCGGCTGGTGCTGCTGAAGGGTGCTGATCACCGGGTCGAGCGGGTACGGCTGCGCAAGCCCTGATCGCTCCCTGATCGCTCCCTGGTCCCTCCCCGGTCCCCTTGCCGGGCAGAGCGATGCGCGGGTCGAAGTCGAGTTCCGGCCCGCGCATCGGGCTCTCAGTGCGCCTCAGTGCGACTCAGCGCGACTCAGCGCGACTCAGCGCGACTCAGCGCGACGAGGTGGACGGCGGGGTCGACGGCACCCCGGACGACGTCGCCTCCGCCTCCAGGTTCAGGTCCGCGAGCTGCTGGCAGACCATTCCGAAGGTCGGCGAAGTCGCCAGTGTCCCGAACTGCTGCGGGCTCAACAGCGGACCGTTCTGGTCGAAGCCCCACAAGGCGTGCGAGTCGGGAACCTCGGCGCCGGGCTTCCAGGGCATGTCCCGGACCAACTCCGTCAGCTGCATGCTGAACGCCGGGGCGATGCCGGAGGGGATGAACTCGTACACCGCGGTGTGGAAAGTCAGTGCTGTGGGGTTGGCCACCATGGTCTTGTCGGACAAGGGCTGCTGCGCCTCGGTGTCGGTCGAGGTGACCAGGACGGCCCCGCCGGGCACCTGAACCGTTCCGGAGACCAGGGGGATCGCCGCGGTCGCCGTGTGGGGGTGGTCGTACTTCGCGTCGGCGGGCGGCGGCTGATAGTTGTGGCTGCCCGGGGCCCACTGTCCGTTGTTGGTCCCGGCCGGACCGGTGAGAATCAGGCTCGTGCAAAGGTTGTCGTCGTTGCCGAAGTGCCGGCAGGCGATCCGGACTCCGGCCGGGAGATACGAGTCCAGCGAGTCCAGCAGTTCCTGCTGGCGCTGGCGGATCGTCCCGAACAGCGGGGGCAGCACAGGCTGGATGGCGGTCGTCGGTGGTGCGGCCGGCTTCGAAGAGCTCGAAATCACGGCCCGGCCCGGCGCGACCGATCCCGGTCCGCCGCCGCCGGGCCGCAGCGCCACGACCCCGGCAACGGCCACCGCGGCCACGGCGCCGGTCACCCCGGCAGCCGCCCACCGGTCGCGCCGGCGGCGTCCGTCCCCCCAAGCCACCGCGGGGCCGATCAGGTCGCGCGTGCTGGGGACGTCCTCCAGATCGACGCCCCGGAACAGGGCCCTGACATCATCGCGCTCATGCTCCGTCATGGATTCCTCCTTCGTCAGTCTCGACGGGTGTCACTGAGCGAGTCGCCGATCCGGGACCGCAGCATCGCCAAGGCCCGCGAACTCTGACTCTTAACGGTCCCCTCCGAGATGCCGAGAGCGTCGGCGGTCTGCGCGACCGAGTAGTCCTCCCAGAACCGCAGCACCACCACGGCCCGGGCCCGGTCCGGAAGCCCGGCGAGCGCCTCCAGCAGGACGCCGGTGGTGCCGTCGCCGAAGCCGTCGCCCGGCGCGAGCGGTTCGGCCACCGAGTCGATCGGCACCGTCGCGAACCGCTTCTTGCGCGTCGCCGACAGGTGACATCGGTACAGCACCTGTTTGGCGTAGGCGTCCGGATGCTCGACGCGCTTGACCCGGCGCCAGGACCGGTACATCTGCCCGAAGGCGGTCTGCACCAGGTCCTCGGCGCCGTGCCAGTCCCCGCACAACAGATACGCGCTGCGCAGCAGTTGCTTCTGGCGGCTCGCGGCGAACTGTCGGAAGTCCTCCTCGTCGCTCATCCACCCTCCCGTTCATGGCCGACTCACCAGTACTCAATGCCGTGGCCGTCGGATCGGTTGGAAGCGGTGAGCTGGATGTCTCCGTTTTCTACAAGACACGGCCGCGCGGCGGCGGCGATCCTGACGCGTGGGCCGCCGCCGGGGCGGTGGGAAACAGACGGAGGGTCTCCGCGCCGGGTTCGGTTCGGATCAGAGTGCGACGGCCGTGAGTGCCGGGGGGCGGACGCGGCCGGGGGCGGACGCGTCCGGTACCGCGGGCGCGGCGTCAGCCCAACAACACGCTGGTCACCCGTCCGGGGAGCCGATCGAGTGCGGAGCCCGGTGGGGCACCGCGCCGCAACTCCGCCAACCGTCCCGGCGTCAGCCCGGTGATCGCCTTGACGTCGTGCCCGAGGTGCGCCTGGTCGTGGTAGCGCGCCAGGACCGCGGCCTGCGACCAGCCGCACCCGGCCAGGTACGCGCGCAGCGCGGCCTGAAGCCGCAGCACCCGCGCCATCGCCTTCGGCGACATCCCGACCTGCTCCAGGAACCGCGAGCGCAGATGCCGCTCGCCCCAGCCGACGTCCCGCTGGATGTCGCGCAGCGGCCAGCCGGCCGCGACCAGATGCGCGGCCCGCGTCACCTGCCAGGCCGGCAGGACGCGGGAGTCGGCCGCGCGTCGGGTCAGATAGGCGTCGAGCCGGGCGAACCGCGCCTCCCAGCCCGGCAGGCCGGCGAGCTGCTCGACGAGCAGCTCGCCCTCGCGGCCCAGCACCTCGCCGAGCGTCGGGAAGCCGGCGGCCAGCTCGGCCATGCGCAGGCCGAGGACGTGGTGCGCGCCGGGGTGGCTGAGGGTCAGCTCGAGGCCGTGGATGTGCCCGCGGTGCCGCCCGATCGCGGCCACCGCGCGGCCCGCGGACAGGAAGGAAGCCCGCTGGAAGGTCCGCGTCCCGCCGTCCGAGGCCAGGCCGATCCGGATCGGTTCGGCGAAGGCGATCAGCACCGTGACGGCGCCGCAGGGCAGCTCCAGGCGCGAGCGCTCGACGACGTCCGGGAAGCGGAAACCGTGGTAGTGGTGCACGAGGCCGCGCAGAACGGGAACAGGCTCGCGACGCACGCTTTCCATGCGCGGAGCCTATTCCCGCAGGTGTGTGTCAGGCCGCCTCACCTGATACACGGAAGGACTGCAGGCGCCGTGTGCCGTAGCCCAGCGCCACGACCGTGAACGCGACGGACATGATCACCGATGTGCTCATCGAGAGGTTCGCGCCGAGGTTCGGCAGGTGCCCGATCTTGTCGGCCAGGCCCAGTTCGTACTGGCCGATGGACAGCAGACGCAGGCCGCTGACATAGCGGGTGAGCAGGCTCTCCCAGACCAGGATGTAGATCAGGGTCACGGCCACCGACCGCTTGGTCACCACCGACAGGAACAGGAAGAACGCGCTGTAGACCAGGGCCCCGACCGCGGCGGCGACGATGACGCCGACCGCCTCGTTGGCGTCGCCCTTGATCGGCGTGAACGTCATGTCCAGCGGGCCGGGGTTGTCGACGTAGCCGGAGGTGCCGATGAAGGCCGCGGCCGCTATCGGCACCACGGCGAACACCAGGGTCGCGCCGGAGGCCACGATCCACTTGGTGAACATCACCGTGGCCCGGCTGACCGGGGTGGCCAGCAGGTGCAGGATCGAGGCGTCGTCGACCTCGGTGCCCAGCACCGAGGTGCCGATGATCATCGCGGTCAGCGGCAGCAGCGTGACCAGCCCGATCTGGCCGAGGACGACGCCGGGCCAGCCGAAGTCGTGCGAGCTGTTGATGTTCGTGGCGGCGCGCAGCCCGATGGTCAGGGCCAGCAGGATCGCCGGGGGCAGCGCGATCAGCAGCGAGCGGCGCCGGCCCAGCAGGCCGCGCAAAGTGATGGCGGCGATCGTGGGGTTGAAGACGGTAGACATCTGTGTCAGCTCCTTACGACGCCACCAGATAGGTGAACACGGACTCCAGCGACTCGTCGGCGGGCAGCACCGTGCGCAGCCGCACGCCCTGCTCGCGCGCCACGGCCGCCAGCTCCCGGCTGAACGCGCCGTAGTCGCCGGCCCGCACCTCCAGGCCGCCGGCGGGGTTCAGCTCCACGCCGTTCACCGAGGGCCGGCCGATCAGCGCGGCGGCAAGCCGCCGGTCGTCGCTGGAGGCGACCTGGAACACGTGCGGACGGCTGGTCATCAGCCGGCGGATGGTGCGGTAGTCGCCGGAGGCGGCCAGCCGGCCGGCCACGATGACCTGCACCGTGCCGGACAGCCGCTCGACCTCCTCCAGGATGTGCGAGGAGAACACGATGGTGTGGCCGGCCTCGCCGAGCCGGTGCAGCAGGTCCATCATGTGCATGCGCTGGCGCGGGTCCATGCCGTTGAAGGGCTCGTCCAGCAGCAGCACGCGCGGGTCGTGGACGAGCGCGGCGGCCACCTTGATGCGCTGGCGCATGCCCTTGGAGTAGGTGTCGATGCGGCGGTCGGCGGCCTCGGTGTCCATCTCGACCATGTGCAGCGCGCGGGCCACGGCGGCGTCGATGTCGGGCAGCTTGTGCAGCTTGGCCGTCGCGGTGACGAACTGCCGGCCGGTCAGGAAGGCGTAGACCGAATCGCGCTCGGGCACCAGGCCGATCACCTTGTAGATGCCGGGATTGCGCCACGCGGTCTGTCCGGCCACGGTGACGGTGCCGCGCGAGGGCGACAGGAAGCCGGAGACCAGGTGCAGCAGCGTGGACTTGCCGGCGCCGTTCGGACCGAGCAGGCCCGTCACGCCCGGGCCGATGGTCATGGTGATGTCGTTGACCGCGACCACGTTGCCGTACCAGTGGGTCACGTTGTCCAGCACGATCTCGGCCGGGCCGCCCGGCGGTGGCGGCACCGGGGCCGGCGCGGTCTCGCGCTGCACGGGGATGTCGTCGATGGTCACAGCAGGCTCGCCTTCTGGTAGCGGCGAATCAGGAGGAGGAAGGCCAGCGCGCACAGCACCACGACCACGGCCAGGTACGCGACGCCGAAGCCGCCGGGGTAGGGCACGTCAGGGTTCTTCGGGGCCCGGCCGACGATCCACTCCTTCAGCCCCTCAAGCAGGTTGGCGGGGCTCAACAGGCCGGAGGCCTTGGGGCCGGCGCCGACCGAGTCCGGGTTCACGAAGTACCCGCTGCCGTCGGCGTTGTGGTGGTAGTGCGGCCGGAACCCGGTCAGGTGGACCAGCGCCGAGGAGATGACCCACGAGCCGAAGAAGAACACCGCGACGGCGCCGGTGGCGAAGGCACGGCGGCCGGTGTAGCAGGACAGCACCGCGGCCAGCACGCTGAACACGACGGAGTACAGCAGCGCCAGCTCCAGACCGGGGATGAAGGCCCGCGTCTCGGCCCAGACGGCGGAGCCGCCGTGCAGCGAGCCGATGGTGCCGACGTAGAGCAGCAGCTCGGGGATCGCGGTGAGCACCAGCATCGCGGTGATCAGCGCGCTGACCTTCGCGATCGGGTAGTCGGTCCGGCGCAGCGGCCGCGAGAAGTACAGCGGCAGGGTGCGGTTGCGGATGTCGCGGGAGATCAGCTCCGGGGTCACGGCCGCCAGGTACAGGACGAGGACCAGCTGGAAGCTGTACATGTACTCGTCGTAGCGGATGGCGTGCACGCCGGTCCGGGAGACCGCGAAGGCGTTGGCGATGGCCGGCAGGCACATGATGACCAGGGCCATGAAGGGCACGATCTTGGCGCGCGGGCCGCGGCCCAGGCCCCAGGCCGAGCGCAGGCTGTGCCAGTACAGGGCGCGGACGATGCCCAGCCGGCCGACGCGGTCGCCGGTGTAGGTGCGGTAGCCGATGTCGTGGATGACGCCGGACGGCGAGCCGGCGGTGGCGGTTTCGCTACTCATGGTCGGTCTCGCTCTCGGCGGCTTCGGCGGCTGTGGCGGCGGGGGCCGGGGGTGCTGCGGCTTCGGCGGCGGCGACAGGTGCCGATGCCGGAGGTGCTGCGGCTGCGGGACCTCCAGCAGCTCCAGCAGCTCCAGCGGCGGCGACCGGGCCCGGGTTTGCTGCGGAGCCCTGGGCTGCGGCGGCGAGGCCGGGCTCGTCGCGCTCGTCGGGACCGTCCAGTTCGTCAGGACCGTCCAACTCGTCGAACTCCTCGTCGGCGAACAGCTCCTCGACCCGGTGCCGCCGCCGCTCCAGCCGGTTCAGCGGCAGCCCCAGGTCGGCCACCGCGTCCCGGATCGCGTCGTACACCCGGTCGGACTCCTCGTCGGTCGCGCCGAGGCGGACCAGCAGGGCCCGGCCGTCGCGGTGCGGCGTGAGCCCGGCGCCGCGCAGCGCCGCGGCCAGCTTCGCCGCGCCCTCGTCGACCTCGACCGCCAGCACCGCGCTGGCCTTGGTGAAGGCCGACATGGAGGCCGCGCGCAGGAGCTTGCCGGACTCGATGGCGACCAGGGAGTCGCAGATCTGCTCGATCTCGCCGAGCAGGTGGGAGGCGACCAGGATGGAGATGCCGAACTCGGCGCCGATGCGCTCGACGAGGTCCAGCATCGCCTCGCGGCCGGCCGGGTCCAGGCCGTTGGTGGGCTCGTCCAGCAGCAGCAGGCGCGGGTCGCCGACCAGGGCCTGGGCCAGCTTCACGCGCTGCTTCATGCCGGTGGAGTAGGTGCCGATCAGGCGGTAGCGCTCCTCGTGCAGGCCGACGTGGCGCAGCGACTCGGCGGCCCGCTCCTTGGCGGCGGTCGGGGGCAGGCCGGCCATGCGGCCCATGTGCGTGACGAACTCGGTGGCGGTCACGTCGGGCGGCAGGCAGTCGTGCTCGGGCATGTAGCCGACCAGGGTCCTGATGCGCTCGGCCTGGTCGACGACGTCGTACCCGAGGACCGCGGCCGACCCGGAGGTCGGGGACAGCAGCCCGAGCAGGATCTTGATCAGCGTCGACTTGCCCGCGCCGTTCGCCCCGACCAGCCCGATGACGCCGGCCGGGACGGACAGGGTCAGGCCGTCCAGCGCCGTCACCGCGCCCCGGGCCGCGCCGTTGTAGCGCTTGGTGAGGCCCGAGGCCTCGATCACGGCGGCGGAGGCGGCCGGGACGCCCCGCGAGGCCGTTGGTGCCGTGGCTGTGGTCATGGTGTCAACGGTAGAGAGCCGAGGGCCCGCCGCGCTTCAGCTTGAAGTCGCCGATGCCCGTAGGCCATAAGGATGACGGCATAGCCCGCCGGGAGTAGCCCGGAGCCCCCGCACCCCCTCCGATCGGCGTCCGATCGACGTCCAGTCGGCGTCCGATCGGCGTCGCGGCCTGCGCGGGCCGGATGGTGGACCGGTCGCGGCGGATCCGCTGAGTCTTGTTAGCGTGAACTCATGAACACGGCCGATCTTCTCACCATCACTTCCGATGATCTGGCCATCACGCGCCTGGGAGACCGCACCGTCGACACGCCGCTGGCCGACCTGCTCGGCGAGCGCGAGGAGACGTGGCACTACGTCACCGAGACCGACCGGGTCCTGCTCGACGTGGTCCAGGGCATAGCGAACAAGCGCGACGTGGACGTGGCCGGCCTGCCGGCCTTCAACCCCGGCGGCCCGCGCCGGAAGCTGTTCTTCGAGCCGTCCGAGGTCACCGCCGCCATCGTCACCTGCGGCGGCCTGTGCCCCGGCCTGAACAACGTGATCCGCGGCCTGGTCCTGCACCTGGGGCGGGCCTACGGCGTCAAGCGCGTCCTGGGCTTCCGCAACGGCTTCAAGGGCCTCACCGACGGCTCGGAGCCGATGGAGCTCACCGAGCAGACGGTCGCCGACATCCAGAACCGCGGCGGCACCATCCTGGGCACCTCCCGCGGCAACCAGGACCCCAAGGTGGGCGTGGACACGATGGTCCGGCTCGGGGTCAACATCCTGTTCGTGATCGGCGGCGACGGCACCCTGCGCGGCGCCCAGAAGCTGGCCGACGAGGCCCGCGCCCGCGGCGAGCGCATCGCGGTGGTCGGCATCCCGAAGACCATCGACAACGACATCCCCTGGATCGACCGCTCCTTCGGCTTCCACACCGCGTTCGGCCAGGCCGCGCAGTCCATACGCGCGGCGCACATCGAGGCGTCCTCGACGGAGAACGGCGTCGGCCTGGTGAAGCTGATGGGGCGGCACAGCGGCTTCATCGCCTGCTACTCGACCCTGGCCAGCCACGACGTGGACTTCACGCTGATCCCCGAGGTCCCCTTCGACGTCGACGTGTTCCTGTCGCGGCTGAAGAAGAAGGTCGAGCAGCAGGGACACGCGGTGGTCGTGGTCGCCGAGGGCGCCGGCCAGGAGCACTTCCCGGCCTCGGACCAGACCGACGCCTCGGGGAACTCGAAGCTGAACGACATCGGGGCGCTGCTGAAGCGGCGGATCGTCGAGTCGTTCGGGGACGAGCCGCTGTCGGTGCGGTACGTGGACCCCGGCTACGAGATCCGCTCGGTCCCGGCGAACGCCTTCGACGCGGTGTACTGCACGCGCCTGGCGCAGGCCGCGACGCACGCAGGCATGGCGGGCTTCACGTCGATGGTGGTCGGCCAGTGGAGCGGGCGGATGGTGCACCTGCCGATCGAGCTGGCGACGGCGAGCCGGAACGTGGTGGACCCGCACGGGCAGCTCTGGATGAACGTGCTGGAGACGACGGGGCAGCCCAAGCGGATGCTGTGAGGGGGGCTGCCGGGGCGGGGGCGGGCAACGCCGGCATCCGGCATCCGGCATTGTGTTAGGGCGATTCACCCCCATGTACGTGTATAGCGCGCGCCACTGACACGCTTGTGCGAGTCAGTGGCGCCGCGCGCCGCCGGGCCTCAGCCCAGCGTGGCCTTGACCACCCCGGCCAGGTGCTCGGCCAGCCGCCGCGCCACCTCGCCGTCCTCGGCCTCCACCATCACCCGCACCAGCGGCTCGGTCCCGCTGGGCCGCAGCAGCACCCGGCCGCTGTCGCCGAGTTCGGCCTCGGCCTCCTTCACCGCCTGCGCCAGCTCCGCGCTCGTCGCGGCCCGGGCCTTGTCCACGTCCTTCACGTTGATCATCACCTGCGGCAGCTTGGTCATCACCGCGGCGAGCTCGGCCAGCGGCTTGCCGGTCTCGGCGACCCGCGCCAGCAGGTGCAGCGCGGTCAGGGTGCCGTCGCCGGTGGTGGCGTGCTCGGTGAGGATCACGTGGCCGGACTGCTCGCCGCCGAGCACGTAGCCGCCGGCGCGCATGACCTCCAGCACGTAGCGGTCGCCGACCGCGGTCTCGACGAAGTTCAGCCCCTCGCGCTGCATCGCCTGCTTGAAGCCGAAGTTGGCCATCACGGTGCCCACCACGGTGTCGCCGGCCAGCTTGCCCCGGGCGCGCAGGGACAGCGCCAGGACCGCCAGGATCTGGTCGCCGTCGACCTCCTCGCCGGCCGCGTCGACGGCCAGGCAGCGGTCCGCGTCGCCGTCGTGGGCGATGCCGGCGTGCGCGCCGTGCTCGATCACGGCCGCCTTCAGCTTGGCCAGGTGGGTGGAGCCGCAGTCGTCGTTGATGTTCAGGCCGTCGGGCTCGACGTGGGTGGCGATCACCTCGGCGCCGGCGCGGCGCAGCACCTCCGGGGAGACGCGGTAGGCGGCGCCGTTGGCCTCGTCGACGACCACCTTCAGGCCGTCCAGGCGGTTGGGGAGGGTGCCCAGCAGGTGCTCGATGTAGCGCTCGCCGCCCTCGGGGTAGTCCCGGACCCGGCCGACGGCGGCGCCGACGGGGCGCGTCCACTGCTCGTTCATCCGGGCCTCGATGGCGTCCTCGAGGGCGTCGTCGAGCTTCACGCCGCCGCGGGCGAGGAACTTGATGCCGTTGTCCGGGGCCGGGTTGTGCGAGGCCGACAGGACCACGCCGAGGTCGGCGCCCAAAATCTCGGTCAGGTAGGCGACCGCCGGGGTGGGCAGCACGCCCAGGCGCAGGACGTCCACGCCGGCCGAGGCCAGCCCGGCGACCACGGCGCCCTCCAGGAACTCCCCGGAGGCGCGGGGGTCGCGGCCGACGACCGCCTTGGGCCGGTGCCCCTCGAAGGCCCCCACCTCGCCGAGCACGTGCGCGGCGGCCACCGAAAGGTCCAACGCCAGTTCCGCTGTCAGATCCCGGTTGGCCATGCCGCGAACGCCGTCGGTGCCGAAAAGCCTGGTCATATGCGCGCGCTCCTAGAGGGGGCAGGAGGGTGGAACCCTAGGGAACGATATTCCCGGGAAAACATCGTACGAACGCCCCGGGAAGCGGATGCTCCCGGGGCGTTCGTAGACAACGCGGTCCGCAGCCGTTCGCGGACGGGCGGTGATTTAGCGCTTGCTGTACTGCGGGGCCTTACGGGCCTTCTTCAGACCGGCCTTCTTGCGCTCGGTGGCGCGCGGGTCCCGGGTGAGGAATCCGGCCTTCTTCAACGCCGCCCGGTTGTTCTCCAGGTCCGCCGCGTTCAGCGCGCGGGACACACCCAGGCGCAGCGCGCCGGCCTGGCCGGAGATGCCGCCGCCGTCGATGCGGGCGACGACGTCGTAGGCGCCGTCCAGCTCCAGGATCTTGAACGGGTCGTTCACCAGCTGCTGGTGGACCTTGTTCGGGAAGTAGGAGTCCAGAGTACGGCCGTTGATCTTCCACAGACCGGTGCCCGGCACGATGCGGACGCGGGCGATGGCCTCCTTGCGGCGGCCCAGGCCCTGCCCCGAGGTGCTGGCCGTGCGGCGCACGACCGGCGCGGCCGCGCTCGCGGGGGTCTCGGAGGTGTACTCGGTGAGCTCCTCCTCGGTGCCCGCCTCGCCGGCGAACTCGTCAGTGGTCTCGGTGGTGGTGGTGTCGACCTCGGTCACAGCCACAGTTCCTTTCTGGGAAATCTAAGAAGAGTGGAGTGGCCGGGACTACTGCGCGACCTGGGTGATGACGAACGGCTCGGGCTTCTGCGAGGCGTGCGGGTGCTCCGCGCCGCGGTACACCTTCAGCTTCGACAGCTGCTGGCGGCCCAGGGAGTTCTTCGGCAGCATGCCGCGGACGGCCTTCTCGATGGCCTTGCGCGGGTCCTTGTCGATCAGGTCGCCGTACTTGACGGAACGCAGACCACCCGGGTAGCCGGAGTGCCGGTACGCGAGCTTGTCCTCGCGCTTGTTGCCGGAGAGGTGGACCTTCTCGGCGTTGATGATGATGACGAAGTCGCCGGTGTCGACGTGCGGCGCGAAGATCGCCTTGTGCTTCCCGCGCAGAAGCTGCGCGGTGTGCGAGGCGAGACGGCCGAGAACGATGTCACGGGCGTCGATGACGTGCCACTGACGCTGCACGTCAGTGGGCTTGGGGCTGAACGTACGCACGGAAATGCTCCTGGCGTGTGTCGTAGACGTTTACGCGGTGAAGAAGCACGCCGTCGTCGTGAGTACAAGGCATGCCTAAAGGCGCATATTGCCTCGCCGTACCTTGCCGCTCTTCCCCGGATGCAACGCCAGGGTCAAGGTCTCGTACGGGCGCGGGTCGAATGCACCAAGCCACCACTTTACCCGATGGCAGGAGGTGCTTATGACTTCGCACCCGACTTGACCGGCCTGCGGTCCGGCCGGCGCTCGTCCCAGACCGGTTCGGGCGCCTCGTAGACCCGGCCGTCGGAGCCGAAGACCAGGTAGCGGTCGAAGCCGCGGGCGAACCACCGGTCGTGCGTGACGGCGATCACGGTCCCCTGGTACGCCTCCAGACCGGCCTCCAGCGCGTCGGCCGACATCAGGTCAAGGTTGTCGGTCGGCTCGTCCAGCAGAAGCATCGTGGAGCCGGTCAGCTCCAGCCGCAGGATCTGGAACCGCGCCTGCTGTCCGCCGGAGAGATTGCCAAAGCGTTGCTCCGCCTGTTGGTTCAGCGCATAGCGCGAGAGCGTCGGGGCCGCGTTGTCGCGCTGGAAGGAGAACTCCTCCCACAGGATCTCCAGGAGAGTCTTCTGCTCCAGCGCCGGCTGGCGGTGCGTCTGGCGAAAGTGTCCAGGGACGACGCGCGCGCCGAGCTTGAAGCTGCCGGTGTGCGCGATGTCCTCGCCGGCGAGGAGGCGGAGGAAGTGGGACTTCCCTGAGCCGTTCCCTCCGAGAACCGCTACGCGTTCCCCGTAGAAGACCTCCGCGGAGAACGGCTTCATGAGGCCGCTCAGCTCCAGGTCCACGCACTCGAAGGCACGGACACCAGTGCGGCCGCCCTTAAGGCGCATCTTCACTTGTTGCTCGCGCGGCGGCGCCGGAGGCGGACCCGCCTGCTCGAACTTCTCCAGGCGCGTGCACATGGCGCGGTACTTGGCAGCCATGTCGGGGCTGATCTTCGCTTGCTGGCGAAGGGTGTTCACCAGGTCCTTGAGGCGGCGGTGCTCTTCTTCCCAACGGCGCAGCACCTCTTCGAAGCGATCGAAGCGGGCCTTGCGGGCCTCGTGGTAGTTCGCGAAGCCGCTGCCGTGGATCCAGACGGAGCCGCCGATGCCGCCGCCGGACCCGATCTCCACGGTGACGATCTTCTTGGCGGTGCGCGCCAGGAGTTCACGGTCGTGGGTGACGAACAGGACCGTCTTCACGGTCTCGTTGATGGCCTCTTCCAGCCAGCGCTTGCCGGGGACGTCCAGGAAGTTGTCCGGCTCGTCGAGCAGAAGGACCTGATCCGGGCCGCGCAGGAGGGCTTCCAGGACGAGGCGTTTCTGTTCACCGCCGGAGAGCGTGGAGGCGTGGCGGAACTGAGCCTGGATATAGGGAACGCCGATAGCGATGGTGCAACAGGTGTCCCATAGCGTTTCCGCCTCATAGCCGCCTGCGTCGCCCCAGTCGACGAGCGCCTGTGCGTACCGCATCTGCGTGGGCTCGGAGTCGTCCTCCATCATGGCCAACTCCGCGGCTTCCAGCTCCGCCGCGGCCTTCTGGAGCGCGGGCTGCGCGACGGACAGCAGAAGGGTGCGCACGGTCGGCGGCTCTTCGCCGTCCTGCGGCTTGCGGTCCACGAACTGCCGCATCACGCCGAGCCCGCCGGAGCGCACCACGGCGCCGCCGGTCGGCTCGATGTCGCCGGCGATCAGCCGCAGCAGGGTGGTCTTCCCCGCCCCGTTGGCGCCGACCAGGGCCGCCTTGTCGCCGTCACCGATCCGGAAGGACACGTCCTCGAGCAGGATGCGGCCGTCCGGGAGGTGGTACTGGAGGCTGTTGACGTCGATATGGCCCATAGGTGGCAGTCTCGCTCAGGCCTTCTTAGTCGCGCGAGTGGTTATAGCGTCGGGGCATGGTTCAGGTGCTGCTGCTGTGCGGGTCGGTGCGCAAGGGGTCCTCGAACGAGGCCATGCTACGGCTGGTGCAGGAGGTCGTAGGGGAACCGGACAGTGCGGTGTTCTATGACGGTCTGGGAGAGCTTCCTCACTTCAACCCGGATCTGGACGCCGATCCGCTTCCCGAGTCCGTCGTTGAACTACGCCGCGCTATAGCGGAGGCGGATGCGGTTCTCGTCTCTACGCCCGAGTACGCGGGCACACTGCCGGGTTCCTTTAAGAACTTGCTGGACTGGACCGTCGGCGGGACCGAGATCTGTGACAAGCCGACGGGGTGGATCAATGCCGCGAACCCTGGGCGCGGTGAGGGTGCCATCGCCACCTTGCGGACGGTTCTGGAGTACACCGGTGCCGCGATTGTGGAGGACGCCTGTGTACGGATCGCTCTAGCGGATCCCGATGCGGGAAAACGTATTGGCGCGGTCCTGAAGGCCTTGCGGTAGAACAGACGGATGCGACCGGAACCAGGCCAAGTCCTGCATTTCTCGGAAGACCCGACGATCACCCGCTTCTCGCCCCACGTCGCCGCCACGGCGCGGCAGCCGGAGTCGTATGTGTGGGCGGTCGCCTACGACCGTTCGCCCGACTACTGGTTTCCGCGACAGTGTCCGCGCGCTATGGCATGGGTGACACCGGAGACCACGGAGGAGGACCGGGAGCGGATCATCGGTCCCGGGGGCGGGCTGCGGGTGCACGCTGTGGAGTACGGCTGGCTGGAGCGGATGCGGACAACGGAGTTGTACGCGTACCGGCTCGACGCTAAGGAGTTCCGGCCGTTCGGCGATCCCGTGAACGCACATGTGGCGGAGGCAGATGTCGTGCCGCTCGGGCCGGCGGAGCGCGTGCGCGACCTGTTCGAGCTGTTCGATGAGGCGGACATCCAGCTCCGGGTCCTCCCGACGCTGCTGCCGTTCTGGGACCAGGTGATCACCACGACCCTGGGATTCAGCGGGATCCGGCTCCGGAACGCCCGGCCCGCCCCGGCGGCCGGTGCGGCTAGTCCGCCCCCAGCACCCTGATCCGCCGCGTCTTCTCCTGCTGAGCGGCCAGCTCGGAGTCGGCGGGATAGACGACCTCCTCCAGCGTCAGCCCCTGCGGCGGCGCGACCTTCACCTCGGGCGAGCGCACCTCCTCGGCGAGGATGCGCCCCGGATCGCCCACCGGCCGCCGCCCCTCCCCCACCGCCAGCAGCGCGCCGACCAGCGAACGCACCATGGAGTGGCAGAAGGCGTCGGCCCGCACATCGGCGACCAGCAGCCCGCCGGGCGTCAGCGACGTCGGCGCCTCGCGCGTCCACTCCAGGCGGGTCAGGCAGCGGATGGTGGTGGCACCCTCGCGCTTCTTGCAGAAGGAGGCGAAGTCATGCTCCCCGAGCAGCGCAGCCGCCGCCTCGTTCATCAGCACGGGATCCAACGCCCGCGGATGCCACGTGACGTCGTTCCGGCGCAGCGGATGCGGCCCATAGGGGACGTCGGTGACACGGTAGGCATAGCGGCGCCCCTTGGCCGCGAACCGGGCGTCGAAGCCCGCCGGCGCCGGCGCCGCCGACCAGACCCGCACATCCCCCGGCAGCACGGCGGCCAGGCGCCGCAGCAGCCGCTCCTCGTGCTCGCCCCACAGCGCGTCGGGAACGTCCAGATGCGCGACCTGCCCACTGGCGTGCACCCCGGCGTCCGTACGCCCGGCGACGACCAGCGTCACGTCCTGCCGCAGCACCGTGGACAGCGCCGAGGTGAGCTCCCCGCACACCGTCCGCCGCCCGGGCTGCATGGCCCACCCGGAGAACGCGGTGCCGTCGTAGGCCAGGTCGAGGCGGACGCGAAGATGGCCGGGGGCGGGGTCGGTGCTCATCGGTCCATTGTGGCGCAGGCGGTTGTGGGTCGGCGTTGTCGGTCGGCGCTGGCAGGATGCCCTGCCATGGGAGCTTCGGGATGGGACTACATAGAGCCCTTCGACACGGATCTGGCGACGACCCTGGCGAACCTGCGCCGCCGGGTATTCGACGAGGGTGACTACTTCTGGTTCGACTCGATCCCGAAGCCTGCCACCTTCGCTGAGCTCGAAGGACTCTTCGCAGAGATCGCCGCGCTGACGCCGGACGAGATCGACTACGAGGACCCCCGGATCATCCAGCTGGCGGACATCGCGTCGAGCGGCACCCACTCGATCCTGGACATGTCCGCTGTAGGCGCGCGCGGCCCCATCACACCCCTGCCCGCAGGCGAGGCCGAAGCCTTGTTCAGCACCGCCCAGCCCACGCGTGCCGACTTCGACCGGGTCGGCGAGGGTCGGTGGGTCGAAGTCGAGGGCCGATGGAGCGGCGCCTGCGTCCAGCTCCACGATGACAGCGGCACCGTTACCGAGGTCGCCTTCTGGGGCGTCTCCGGAGACTGACCACACCCCCGCCCACGCGAAAGCCCGCCGCCTCCGAAGAGACGGCGGGCTCTCACGAACATCAGAAGGAGACTTACTCCTTCTCAGCAGCCTCAGCCTCGGTGGTCTCGGCCTCGGCGGCCGGAGCCTCCTCGACGACCTCGGCCTCGGGCTCGGCCTTGGCCGGTGCCGGGGCGGCGGTCTTCTTGCTCGCGCGCTTCGTCGCGGCCTCGGCCTCGCGGACCGCGGTCTGCTGCACGGTGAGGGCCTCGACCAGCTCGATCACGGCCATGGGGGCGTTGTCGCCCTTGCGGTTGCCGGCCTTGATGATGCGGGTGTAGCCGCCGGGGCGGTTCTCGTAGTTCGGCGCGATCTCGTCGAACAGGCGGAAGACGATGTCCTTGTCGCGGAGCACGGCCAGGACCTGGCGACGGTTGTGCAGGTCGCCCTTCTTGGCCTTGGTGATCAGCCGCTCGGCGTAGGGGCGCAGCAGGCGCGCCTTGGCCTCGGTGGTGGTGATCCTGTCGTGCTCGAACAGCGACTTGGCGAGGTTCGCCAGGATCAGCTTCTGGTGGGCCGGGGAGCCGCCGAGGCGGGCGCCCTTCTTCGGCTGGGGCATTGCTTCTTCTCCTTGGTGTCTCGGGCCGTGTCAGGTACCCGGGAACTTGAGCCGGTGCCGGGCGGGGTGCCCGGCGCCGGAAACCGGGCCGACCCTGGCGGGGCGGCCCGGCTGGGGAGCCTTACAGCTCCTCGGTCTCCGCGTAGCCGGAGTCCAGGTCCTCTTCCTCGTCGTACTGGTTGTCCACCACGAGCGAGGGGTCGAATCCGGGCGGGCTGTCCTTCAGGGCCAGGCCCATGCTCATCAGCTTGACCTTGACCTCGTCGATGGACTTCGCACCGAAGTTGCGGATGTCCAGCAGGTCGGCCTCGCTGCGGGCGACGAGCTCGCCCACGGTGTGGATGCCCTCGCGCTTGAGGCAGTTGTACGAGCGGACCGTCAGCTCCAGGTCCTCGATCGGCAGCGCCAGGTCGGCGGCCAGGGCGGCGTCCGTCGGGGACGGGCCCATGTCGATGCCCTCGGCCTCGATGTTCAGCTCGCGCGCCAGGCCGAACAGCTCGACCAGGGTCTTACCGGCCGAGGCGACGGCGTCGCGCGGGCGCATCGACTGCTTGGTCTCCACGTCCAGCACCAGGCGGTCGAAGTCGGTCCGCTGCTCGACGCGGGTGGCCTCGACGTCGTACTTGACCTTCAGCACCGGCGAGTAGATCGAGTCGATCGGGATGCGCCCGATCTCCTGGCCCGCCTGCTTGTTCTGCACCGCGCTGACGTAGCCGCGGCCGCGCTCGACGGTGAGCTCCATCTCGAGCTTGCCCTTGCCGTTGAGCGTGGCGATGATCAGCTCGGGGTTGTGGACCTCGACGCCGGCCGGCGGGGCGATGTCGGCGGCGGTGACGGTGCCCGGGCCCTGCTTGCGCAGGTACATGGTCACCGGCTCGTCGATCTCCGAGGAGACGACCAGCTGCTTGATGTTCAGGATGAGGTCGGTGACGTCCTCCTTCACACCCGGGATCGTGGTGAACTCGTGGAGCACGCCGTCGATCCGGATGGACGTCACCGCGGCGCCGGGGATGGACGACAGAAGCGTCCGGCGCAGCGAGTTGCCGAGGGTGTAGCCGAAGCCCGGCTCCAGCGGCTCGATGAGGAACCGCGAGCGGTACTCATCGATGATTTCCTCGGTGAGGGTGGGGCGCTGTGCGATAAGCACGGTGGAACCTCCATTGCCTGGGTCGGCCGCTATTTGCCGACCACGGGGGTGATGCCCCTATAGGGAGTCCCGCGCAGGGACTCCCTATAGGTTTCGAACTACTACTGCCGATTACTTGGAGTAGAGCTCGACGATCAGCTGCTCCTGGACCTGCGTGTCAATGACAGCACGCTCCGGGAGGGAGTGCACGAGGATCCGCATCTTCGACGGGATGACCTCGATCCACGCCGGGACGGCACGCTCGCCGGCCTCGGCACGGGCGACCACGAACGGGGTGAGCTCCAGGCTCTCCTTGCGAACCTCGACGATGTCGCTCGGGGTGACCCGCATCGAGGGGATGTTCGCCTTGTGGCCGTTGATCAGGATGTGGCCGTGGCGCACCAGCTGGCGCGCGTGGTCGCGGGACTTGGCGAAGCCGGCGCGGTAGACCACGTTGTCCAGGCGGGACTCGAGGATGCGGAGCAGGTTCTCACCCGTCTTGCCACCCTTGCGGTTGGCCTCCTCGTAGTAACCGCGGAACTGCTTCTCCAGAACGCCGTAGATACGGGCGGTCTTCTGCTTCTCGCGAAGCTGGAGCAGGTACTCGTTCTCCTTGGTGCGACCGCGGCCGTGCTCACCCGGGGGGTAGGGACGGATCTCGATCGGGCACTTGGGGCCATCGCACTTGCTGCCCTTGAGGAAGAGCTTGGTCTTCTCTCGGCGGCAGCGCTTGCAGTCGGGGCCGGTGTAACGGGCCATGTTTGTTCTTCTCTCCTAGCTCAGACGCGCCGGCGCTTCGGCGGACGGCAGCCGTTGTGCGGCGAAGGGGTGACGTCGTTGATGGATCCGACCTCCAGGCCGGTCTGCTGAAGCGACCGGATGGCGGTCTCACGGCCGGAGCCGGGACCCTTGACGAACACGTCGACCTTCTTCATGCCGTGCTCCATGGCGCGGCGGGCGGCGGCCTCGGCGGTCATCTGAGCGGCGAACGGGGTCGACTTGCGCGAGCCCTTGAAGCCCACCTGACCCGAACTCGCCCACGCGATCACGTTCCCCTGCGGGTCGGTGATGGAGACGATGGTGTTGTTGAACGTGCTCTTGATGTGAGCGTGCCCGTGGGCGACGTTCTTCTTTTCCTTGCGGCGCAGCTTGGGAGCCTTGGCGCCGGCCTTACGGCTCTGGGGAGGCATTGTGCTGGGTTCTCCTGAATGAGGTGATCGGTCCGGGCCACTGACAACCAGTTAGGTTCCGGTCCGTGGCTGGACTACTTCCGGCCGGCCTTCTTCTTGCCGGCGATGGCCTTGCGCGGGCCCTTGCGCGTACGCGCGTTGGTGTGGGTGCGCTGACCGTGCACCGGCAGGCCCTTGCGGTGCCGGACGCCCTGGTAGCAGCCGATCTCGATCTTGCGGCGGATGTCCGCCTGGACCTCACGGCGAAGGTCGCCCTCGACGCGGTAGTTCGTGTCGATCCACTGGCGGAGCTTGACGAGGTCGTCCTCCGTCAGGTCCTTCACGCGCGTGTTGGGGTTGATGCCGGTCTCCGCGCACGTCTTCTGCGAGCGGGTCCGGCCGATGCCGTAGATGTAGGTGAGGGCGATCTCCAGACGCTTTTCGCGCGGGATGTCCACACCAGAGAGACGTGCCATCAGGCAGGCTCCTGTTTCTGTTTCATTCCGGAGGTGTCGATGCAGCGCCGGTCCTGGTGCCTGACCAGGTCTTCGGCCTCCGGGCCGAAGGTTTCATCCGCGAGCCCTATGGCGGGAGCACGCGGGGTCGGGACGCTGCGGGTTACCTCAGCCGGCTTGTTGCGGAGCCGGCCTTGAGCAGTGAGCTCAGCCCTGACGCTGCTTGTGGCGCAGGTTCTCGCAGATCACCATGACGCGGCCGTGGCGACGGATCACCTTGCACTTGTCGCAGATCTTCTTGACGCTGGGCTTGACCTTCATTTTGGTTCCTTAACTGGTATCGGTCGTCCGGTGCGGAAACACCGAAAGGCAGCCCACCACCATGAGCGTGGTGAGCCTCGATAGGACGCGAACAGCACGGGACCCCTGGCGAGCCGGAGGGGTCCTACTGGTCACTTGTAGCGGTAGACGATGCGCCCACGGGTCAGGTCGTACGGGCTCAGCTCGACGACGACCCGGTCGTCCGGGAGGATCCGGATGTAGTGCATCCGCATCTTGCCGGAGATGTGCGCGAGGACCTTGTGGCCGTTCGCCAGCTCAACGCGGAACATCGCGTTGGGCAGGGACTCGATGATGGTGCCCTCGATCTCGATGGCGCCTTCTTTTTTGGCCAAGTTCCTTCAATCTCCTTCAGAAGGGTGTCTACTGCCGTGTCGGTTCCGGCAACAGGAGCAAGTGGTGGTCCAGCAGTGATGCGCTCATAGACCCAGCCGCGGGGGCGCACGTGAACCACTCCATACGGAGCCGACACGCCAGTGTACGCCGAACACTTGCAGAACGCGAAACCGAGGCTTTCTACCCCGTCCGCGCGAAAGATAAAACCGGGGGCGGGTGGCGAAAATTCCCACCTCGTTCGCCGCACGGACACCAACGGACACCGGGAGCGACGCGGAGACCGAAACAGACCGCGGCCGGGCACCCGGTCGCGGTCTGGCGAGGTCAGTCGGTGGCGGGCGGTACCCGCCGCACCCTCAGTTCCGCCGGTTGATCCCCCGCGCCACCATCAGCACACCCCAGATCCCGATCGGCCAGATCGGCCAGAAGTGGCCCCAGTCGCCGCCGCCGGCCAGATTGGTGACCAGCCAGATGCCGGTGAGCAGCACCGACAGCGACAGCCAGGCACTGAAGGAGGCCAGGCCGCGTCCGCGATCCCGGCGGCCGGCCGCGGCCTGCTGCCAGCGCTCGGCCTGGCGGGCCCGGTGCGCCTGGTGCCGGTTCTGGTGCCGCGCCCAGCGGTCCTGCTGACGCTCCAGGTGGTGGTTGATGCGGTCCTGGATGGCCTGGTTGTCGATGTTGATCTGCATCCGGCCGGACTCGTCGCGGCGCACCTCGACCGGCCGCTGCTGGGACTGCGCGGTGCGCTGCTGGGCCTGCTGGAAGTTCAGCTGCGCCAGGTCCACCGGCAGGTCCCGGGTGAGCGTGCGCAGCTCGCCGTACGTCTTGGCCTCATAGGCCTTGGTCATGCGCTCGTCGAACTCCTCGAGCGTGAGCCTGCCCGCGGCGTGGTGCTCGCGCAGCTGCTCCACGAGGCGCTCGCGGTCGGCGTCGCCGGCGCGCATATCGGGATCGAACGAGGCCCCACCCTGCGTCGTCATCTCCGTGACTCCCCAACTGACTCGCGACATATCTCGACTGTACCGCAGGATCGCGGCCTCAGGATCCCCCCTTGGAGGGAGGTACGACTACTCCCGGTGGAGCATGATCTATCACGTGCGAAGCACGGACGCGCTGTCCCGACTCCAGATCCGCCCGCAGCGGCCGCGGCGCAACGACGTCATGGTGGCCCTGATCGTGCTGCTCCTGAACAGCGGCACGTACCTGATACCCGGCATCGTGCCGTGGGGACCGTGGCGGTACATGATGGAGACGGCGACGATCGTGCCGCTGCTGTGGCGGGAGTCCCTCCCGGTCCCCTCGGCCCTGACCACCGGCGCGCTGACGCTGATCGTCACCGCCACCGTGCACCCGGCCCAGCCGTTCCCGTACGCGGTCCTGGTCACCCAGTACACGATCGGGGCGGTGTTGCGCGGCCGGACCCGGGCGTTCCTGGTCGGGGTGTTCATGGCCGGCAACGTCGTCGCCGAGGCCCTGCACCAGCAGTGGGGCAACCCCGAGGACTTCCTGGTCACCTTCACCCTGAGCCTGACCGCGCTCTTCCTCGGGGTGCTCATGCAGTCCGAGCGCGACTCGCTGTCGGTGCGCGGCGACCGCGCGCTGCGGGCCGAGCGGGCCCGCATCGCGCGGGACATGCACGATGTGGTCGGCCACGCCGTCGCACTGATGGTGGTGCAGGCCGAGGCCGGGCCGCTGCTGGTACGCGACAAGCCGGAGCGGGCCGAGGCGGCCTTCGAGGCCATCTCCACCGCCGGCCGCGACGCGATGGCCCAGCTGCGGGGCCTGCTCGGCACGCTCAGCCAGGACGCCGCCGGCGGCCGGGAACCGCTGCCCACCCTGGCCGACCTCGACGAACTGGTGCACCGGGTCCGCAAGGCCGGACTCCACGTGCGCCTGGAGCAGACCGGCGACGCCGCGCCGCTGTCGCCGGGCGCCGAGACCGCCGCCTACCGCGTGGTGCAGGAAGCGCTCACCAATACCCTCAAGCACGCCAGGGCCTCGCGCGCCGAGGTCCGGTTGAGCTGGGTGCCGAGCGCGCTGGAGATCACCGTGGCGGACAACGGCCGTGGCGTGTCCGAAGGCACGGCCGACGGCGGCGGCGGACACGGCCTGACCGGCCTGCGGGAGCGGCTGGCCCCGGTGGGCGGCGCGCTGAGCTGGACCTCGCCGCCGGACACCGGCGGGTTCGCGCTGACCGCGGTCATCCCCGCGGGGCAGTAAGCCAGCCGGCACGAGACCGGAGCAGTGTCGGAGCCGGTGTCAGCGCCGCAGCCGGGGCCGGGCTGAGGACAGTCTTCACACGGGCCTGATAGAAAGCGGGCGTGGCGATTCGGGTAGTGGTGGCCGACGACCAGGAACTGGTGCGCAGCGGGTTCGCGATGATCCTGGACGCGCAGCCGGACATCGAGGTGGCCGGCGAGGCCGGCGACGGCGCCGAGGCCGTGGCGCTGGCCCGCGCGCTGCGCCCCGACGTGGTGCTGCTGGACGTCCGGATGCCGGTGATGGACGGCATCGAGGCCGCGCGCCAGATCACCGCCGACGGCGACAGCCGGATCCTCATGCTCACCACCTTCGACGTCGACGAGTACGTGTACGACGCGCTCTACGCCGGCGCGTCCGGCTTCCTGCTCAAGGACGTCCGCCGCGACGACCTGGTGCACGCGGTCCGCGTGGTCGCGGCCGGGGACTCGCTGCTGGCGCCCTCGGTGACCCGGCGGCTGATCGCCGACGTCACCTCCCGCCGCCCGGCCCGGGCCGGCGAGCCGGCGGCCGCGCCCTCGGCCCGCCTGGACGCCCTCACCCCGCGCGAGCGCGAGACGCTGCTGCTGATCGCCCGCGGCGCTTCGAACGCCGAGATCGCGGCCCGCCTGTACGTCACCGAGCACACGGTGAAGACCCACGTCAGCAACATCCTGATGAAGCTGGGGCTGCGCGACCGGGTCCACGCGGTGATCTTCGCCTACGACAGCGGGCTGGTGACTCCCTCTCCGGAGGGATGACTCACCCGATCTACCGAGTCCGCCGATCCCCTCCCGCGCGGGATCACAGGACGCCCGCGCCGCCGGACAGTGGTGGCATGTTGAGAAACGCCGCAGAACTGGCCATCCGCCGACCCAGGACCGTGGTCGCCGTGTGGGCCGTGGTCCTGGTGGTCGGCCTGGGCCTGGGCGGGACCGTGTTCGGCAGGCTCGGGGGGCTCGGCGCGAACGTGCCGGGCAGTCAGTCCCAGGTGACCGCCGACCGCCTGGACAAGATCGATCCCGGTGCCGACACCATCGACGCCCTGGTGGTCTCGGCGACCCCGGGCCGGGTGATCGCCGCGGACCCGGGCCTGCGGGACCGGGTCACCGCCGCCGTCGGGGACCTGCGCGCGATCCCGGGCGTCGCGCAGGTGCCGGACCCGTATCAGACTCCTGGCGCCACCGGCGACGGCCAGGCGGTCGCGATCCCGGTGACCTTCGTAAGCGGGATCGCCGCGCACGACGAGCACGTCGCCAGCCTCGCGGTCCAGGCCCGCCTGCACGCGATCGCGACCCCGGACTTCCAGGTCAAGGTCGGCGGCGGACCCCTGGCCGGCGACGCGCTGAACAGCATCGCGCAGTCCGACGCGAGCAAGGCCGAGCTGATCTCGCTGCCGATCGTGCTGTTGCTGCTGGTCGTGGTGTTCGGCGGGCTGCTGGCCGCGTCGCTGCCGCTGGTGCTGGCGGTGTGCGGCATCGCCTCCACGCTGCTGGTGCTGTTCGGCTTCAGCTTCGCCACCGACTTGTCGGTGTACTCGGTGCAGATCACGACGATGCTGGGCCTGGGCCTCGGTGTGGACTACGCGCTGCTGATGGTGACCCGCTTCAAGCAGGAGCGCGCGGCCACCCCGGACATCGCCGACTGCGTCCGCCGCACGGTCTCGGCGGCCGGCCGCACCGTCTTCTTCTCCGGGCTCACCGTCGCGGTCAGCCTGGTCGGCCTGGTGGTCTACTCGGCGCCGTTCCTGCGGAGCATGGGCCTGGCGGCCACGGCCGTGGTGGCGGTCGACATGCTGGCCGCGGTGACTCTGCTGCCGGCCCTGCTGGCGAAGTACGGACACCGGATCAAGCCGGCGAAGGCCGACCGCTCGGAGGGGCGCTGGTTCGGGAAGTTCGCGGCGGGCGTGGCCCGCCGGCCGCTGCCGGTCCTGCTGGTCATCGTCGCGGGCCTGGTCACCGTGGCCGCGCCGGTGACCGCGCTGTCGCTGAGCCCGGGTGATGCCCGCGAGCTGCCGGCCAGCTCGGAGCCGCGGCAGGTGTACGACCTGACCGTGGCGCACTTCCCCGGGCAGAGCGCGACCGGCCCCCTGTACGTGCTGGTCGACGGCGGCGCCACGAAGCCGGCCTATCTGACGCACCTGCGGTCGCTGCCGGGGGTCGTGCAGTCCGCGCAGAAAATGCTGCCCGACGGCAGCGCGGTGCTCCAGCTGACGCCCGCCGGAACGGTCGACGGCAAGGTCGCGACCGGCCTGGTGCAGACCATCCGCGCCGAGCACCAGGGCGCGTCCGTCACCGGCGACAGCGCGCACCTGGTGGACTTCCGGCAGATGCTCGTCGACCGGCTCCCCTACGCCGCCGGCGTGGTGTTCCTGTCGGTGTTCGTCCTGCTGTTCCTGTTCACCGGCTCGCTGCTGGTCCCGCTCAAGGCGGTGCTGACGAACCTGCTGAGCATCGGCGCCTCGCTGGGCGCGATGGTGTGGGTCTTCCAGCAGGGGCACTTCGCAGGGGTCTTCGGCTCCGGGCTCAAGGGCGGCCTCGGCGCGCTGGACGTGACGGTCCCGCCGCTGATGATCGCCGTCGCCTTCGGCCTGTCGATGGACTACGAGATCTTCATCCTCGGCCGGATCCGGGAGGCCAGGCTGGCCGGCGAGGAGGCGCGGCAGGCGGTGGTCACCGGCGTGCGGTACACCGGCCGGGTGGTGACGTGCGCGGCGGCGCTGCTGGTGATCGTCTTCGCCTGCTTCATGACCGGCGGCGCGGCCCCGATCCTGGAGTTCGGGTTCGGACTCACCTTCGCAGTGCTCATCGACGCCACCCTGGTCCGCATGATGCTGGTGCCCGCGGTGCTGGCACTGCTCGGCGAGCGCGCCTGGTGGGCGCCACGGGCACTGCGCGGGCTGCACGCCCGGTTCGGGGTCGCCGAAGCCCCGGAGCCGGCCCGTGAGGAGCTGCTGCAGAGCGTCTGAGCGGGAGAACAGCCGTCGGCCGGGTGCGCATGCCGCAGGTGCGAGGACACTGCGATGTGCGCGCCCGGCCCCTCTTTACTAGAGGCTTGAGACCGTGGTCGGCGCGGAGCGCGGCTCCGCCGGGTCCTCCGCCTTGGCCACGGCCCGCGTGACCACCTGCTGGGTCAGGTCCGGATCAGCACTGCCGAAGTTGGTGTCCGCCACATACAGCAGGGTGTCGCCGACCCGCACCAACACCAGGTCCACCTGGGCCGGCAGGTCGTCGACATCGGCGACCACTCGGATCGCGGCGCTGGCGTCCCCGGCCGGCGGGAAGGCCAGCGGCGTCACCAGGAAGTCGTAGCTGCTGCCGTCCTTGTCCGTCTCGGTGATCTTGGTGCAGCTGCGCATCGCCTGCGTGACCGAGGCGAGCAGCTCCTGCGCGGCCTCGGGGCTGGCGAAGCCGGCCAGGCCGGTGGCGATGTTCGGGCCGAACTGCGAGCGGCTGAACGAGGCCTCGGCCCAGGCCCGGGCGCCGGCCGGGTGGCCCTGGCTGTTCATCAGATCGGTCATCGACCGGCAGTCCGGCTCGGCCGAGGACATGACGCCGTCGGCGTCGGAGGTGTCGTCGTCGGCGACGAAGCCGGAGGGCATGTCGGCCTGGGTCAGCACCCGGGCCTTCAGATCGGCCGCGGTCGGCGGCGCGGGAGTCGGGCTCGGGGTCGGCGGCACGGACGCCGCCGGGGCAGGCGCCGCCGCGGGCTTCGCGGAGCTCTTCGAGGCCCCGCAGCCGGCCACGCCGCCGAGCGCCAGGAGCGCGGCGGCGGCCAGGGCGGCAGCCGATCGGTCACGAGCCATGCTTCATCGTCCGCCGGAATCAGGGCCGCCAGGCGGCGGACACCACGGACCCCGTGGCGTGCTCACCCCTGTCGGTCACGTCTGGTCACTCTTCCGGAGCAGTGGTCACCACGACACCGTCCGGTGTCAGCGCGACCGTGTGCTCCCAGTGTGCGGCGTAGGAGCCGTCCTTAGCCACGACCGTCCAGTCGTCGGCCAGTACCCGGGTCTTGTTCTTGCCCAGGGTCAGCATCGGCTCGATGGCGATGGCCATGCCGGTGGTCAGCACCGTGCGCTCGCCGCGCACCGGGTAGTTGAACACCATCGGCGCCATGTGCATCGCCGAGCCGATGCCGTGGCCGCCGTAGTCGCGCACGATGCCGTAGCGGCGCGGGTGCGAGCGGGTGGACTCGTCGATCGCGGTGGAGACGTCGTTGAGCGCCGCCCCCTCCTTCACCGCCTTGATGCCGGCCCACATCGCCTGCTCGGTGACCCGGGACAGCTCGGCGAGTTCCGGGGCGACCTCGCCGACGGCGACGGTGATGGCCGCGTCGGCGTGCCAGCCCTTGGTGTTCCAGCGCCCGACGGCGGCCTTGCCGGCCTCGTCGGGGATGATCGCACCGCAGTCGATCGAGATCAGGTCCCCCTCGCGCAGCACGCGCGAGCCGGGGATGCCGTGCACGATCTCCTCGTTGACCGAGGCGCAGATCGAGCCCGGGAAGTCGCCGTAGCCCAGGAACGAGGGCGCGGCGCCGAGCGAACGAATCGATTCCTCGGCGATCCGGTCCAGCTCACCGGTGGTGATGCCCGGCCGGACCGCCGAGCGCAGCAGCGCCAGGGTTCGTGAGACGACCTTTCCGGCCTGCTTCATGACCTCGAACTGCTCCGGGGTCTTCAGCTCGATCAGGCCGTCGTCGTCACCGTGGGCGTGCATGTTGGGAATTCCTTAGAGACTGCTGGGGAGGATACGGCGGGTCGTTCAGCCGCGGGCGGCGTCGACCGCCGCGAAGGCGCGCCGGGTGATCACGTCGACCTCGCCGGTGGCGTCGATCGTGGTCAGCACACCCTGCTCGCGGTAGTAGTCGATGATCGGGGCGGTCTCGGCCGCGTAGACCTCGAGGCGGGTGCGCACCACGTCCTCGGCGTCGTCGGAGCGCTGGTAGAGCTCGCCGCCGCAGATGTCGCACGTGGTGCCGGTCTTGGACGGGCTGTAGTCCACGTGGAAGATGTGCCCGGAGTCGTTGCGGCACAGCCGCCGGCCGGAGATCCGCTTGATCACCTCGCCGTTGTCGACCTCCAGGTCGAGCACGACGTCCAGGTAGGCCTTGCCGGCCGAGGGGGCGACCCCGTTGTCGGCGAGGATCTTGTCCAGCTCCTCGGCCTGCGCGACGTTGCGCGGAAAGCCGTCGAGCAGGAAGCCGGCGGCCGCGTCGGCCTGCGAGAGCCGGTCGCGGACGATGTCTATGGTGAGCTCGTCCGGGACCAACTGCCCGGCATCCAGGTACTCCTTGGCCTTCACTCCCAGGGGCGTGCCCTGGGAGATGTTGGCCCGGAAGATGTCCCCCGTGCTGATCTTCGGGACGTCCAGGTGCCCGGCGATGAACGAGGCTTGGGTGCCCTTGCCCGCGCCCGGCGGACCGACGAGAACGATACGCACTAGATGAGGAACCCTTCGGCGTCGATGGGACGGGCGGCACGGTGCCGCCCGCTTCGGGTGAGGCGCGTCGACGCCGTTGTCATCACCGCCGTCACCTCAGGAAGCCTTCGTAGTTGTGCTGCTGCAGCTGGGACTCGATCTGCTTCACCGTCTCCAGGCCCACGCCCACCATGATCAGGATGGTCGTGCCGCCGAACGGGAACTTCCCGCTCGCGTGCAGCTCGGCCAGGGCGATGAACGGAACGATCGCGATCACCGCCAGGTACAGGGCGCCGGGCCAGGTCACGCGGGTCGAGACGTACTGCAGGTACTCGGCGGTGGGCTTGCCGGCGCGGATGCCCGGGATGAAGCCGCCGTACTTCTTCATGTTGTCCGCGATCTCGTCGGGCACGAAGGTGATCGAGACGTAGAAGAAGGCGAAGCCGAGGATCAGCAGGAAGTAGGTGATCGAGTAGGTCAGCGAGTAGCCGTTCGTGGTCATGCCGAACTCCTTGTTGACCCAGTGCGCCCAACCCTTCTGGGCGTTCGGGTTCGTGAAGTTCGCGACCATCAGCGGCAGCTGTAGCAGCGAGGAGGCGAAGATGACCGGGATGACACCGGCCTGGTTCACCTTCATCGGGATGTAGGTCGAGGACCCGCCGTACATCCGCCGTCCGACCATGCGCTTGGCGTACTGCACGGGAATGCGCCGCTGTCCCTGCTCGACGAACACCACGGCACCGACCATGACCATGCCCATCAGCAGCACGCCGAAGAACACCGGCCAGCCGTCCATGGTGGTCGAGCCCTGCTTGATGGACCACAGCGAGGACGGGAAGTTCGCGGTGATCGAGGTGAAGATCAGCAGCGACATGCCGTTGCCGATCCCGCGGTCGGTGATGAGCTCACCGAGCCACATGATCAGCGTCGTCCCGGCGGTCAGCGTGATGACCATGACGGCCATCCCGACCCAGTCCACCTTCGGGAAGATCACGTTCTGGCCGGAGCACCCCGGGCCCAGCAGGGCGCTCGGGTTGTTCTTCATCAGCGTGAGCATCGTGGTCGACTGCAGAATCGCCAGCCCGATGGTCAGGTACCGGGTGTACTGCGTGATCTTCGTCTGCCCCGCCTGACCCTCCTTCTTGAGGGCCTCCAACCGCGGGATCACGACGGTCAGCAGCTGCAGAATGATCGACGCGGTGATGTACGGCATGATGCCCAGCGCGAAGATCGACAGCTGCAGCAGCGCACCGCCGGAGAACAGGTTGATCAGACCCAGCGCGCCATTGCTCTGACCACTGGACTTGCTCAGACCCACACACTGGCTCAGCGTATGGGTGTCCACACCCGGCGCCGGAATGTGGGCGCCCAGCCTGAACAAGGCCATGATGGCCAGCGTGAAGAGCAGCTTCTTGCGCAGGTCGGGCGTACGAAACGCCCGAGCGAATGCGGTGAGCATGGTCCTCCTGCGCCTTGACGCGACAGATTGTCAAAGGGTCCTGATGACCGCGCGCCGCGGGCTCTGCGCAGGTACGCGGGGCTCGGAGGGCACACGGGAGTCGGGTCGGGGTGATGGCCGACCTGCGCCATCTTACGCATAGCAGGGAGGCGAAGGCGAGCGTCGGCTAGGGGCCTTCGGCACAGGGTGCCCGAGGCACTACTGGGGGTCGGGGTCGGACCAAGCACAAAGGACCCCACACAACCCCGTGACCAGCACCAACGACCACCCCCGACACGCGCACACCCAGCACAAGCGACACCTTGCCACCAGGCAAGAACAGCCCACCGCCGAGAACCCCGCCAGAGCAGCGCCGCGAAGCGCTGACTTGCGGCAGAGCACCCCCGAACACGCCACGGCCCAGCCCGCACCCGAGGCGCCAGCACAACCACCGACAACGGCCACGGCTTGCCACCGGAACAGAAAGCCGGTTGCCGACACGCGCTTCAACCGAGACGCGGGCAACCGAGGCCGAATGCCAAACGATTCCTCAAAAATGTTCGACCACACCCCAGGCCCAACCCTTACCGCCACCTATATACGTGACGCGCCCACGCACGAAACAAAGCCGAACAGTCGCGGACCGCCGCCTTCAGGAGGTCCGCAGGGGGCGCCCCTCCCTGTAGAGCACCCGCCGGAGGCACCTGCCTTTGATCTCAGGCACCCACGCAACCCACACACAACCCCCTGAGCCCAAAAAAGAGCGCCGCCCCGAGCCCAAGCCCGGAGCAGCGCCCCTCTAACCCTTAACACTCAACCCAAGACCCAAGCCCTAAGGACTCAGACCTCCTCAGCAGAGCCGCCGGCCGCAGCCAGCTTCTCCTTCGCCGAGGCGGAGAAGGCATGCGCCTTCACCTGCAGCGCGACCGACACCTCGCCGGTGCCGAGCACCTTGACCAGCTCGTTGTCGCGGACCGCGCCCTTGGCGACCAGGTCCTCGACAGTGACCTCGCCGCCGGCCGGGTACAGCGCCGAGAGCTTGTCCAGGTTCACGACCTGGAACGTCACCTTGAACGGGTTCTTGAAGCCCCGCGCCTTGGGCAGGCGCATGTGCAGGGGCATCTGGCCGCCCTCGAAGCGGGCCGACACCTGGTAGCGGGCCTTGGTGCCCTTGGTACCGCGGCCGGCCGTCTTGCCCTTGGAGCCCTCGCCGCGACCCACGCGGGTCTTGGCGGTCTTGGCGCCCGGGGCCGGGCGGAGGTGGTGGACCTTCAGCGTCATGTCAGTCGACCTCCTCGACCTTGACGAGGTGGCGAACGGTGTGGACCATGCCCCGGAACTGCGGGAGGTCCTCCTTCACCACGGTGTCGTTGATCCGCTTCAGACCGAGCGACCGGAGGGTGTCCCGGTGGTTCTGCTTGGTCCCGATCTTGGAGCGGGTCTGCGTGATCTTCAAACGGGCCATGTCTCTCAGCTCCCCACACCGGCGCGGGCGCGCAGGAGGGCGGCCGGGGCCACGTCCTCCAGCGGGAGCCCGCGGCGAGCGGCGACTTCCTCGGGGCGCACCAGGCCCTTCAGAGCCGCCACGGTCGCGTGGACGATGTTGATCGGGTTGTCCGAGCCGAGCGACTTGCTCAGCACGTCGTGGATGCCCGCGCACTCCAGCACGGCGCGCACCGGGCCGCCGGCGATGACGCCGGTACCGGGGGCGGCCGGCTTCAGGAGAACGACGCCGGCGGCGCGCTCGCCCTGAATCGGGTGCGGAATCGTGCCCTGGATGCGGGGGACCTTGAAGAAGTTCTTCTTGGCCTCCTCGACACCCTTGGCGATCGCGTCGCGGACTTCCTTCGCCTTGCCGTAGCCGACGCCCACGGTGCCCTCGCCGTCGCCGACGATCACCAGGGCGGTGAAGCTGAAGCGGCGGCCACCGCGCACGACCTTGGCCACGCGGTTGATGGTGACGACGCGCTCGATGTGCGCCGACTTCTCAACCGGCGCCTGGTCGCCGCGACGGTCGCGACGCTCGCGGCGGTTGTTGCCGCCCTCGCCGCCACCCTGGTTGTTCTGCCCACCGAAGCCGCCTCCGCGGCGCTGCGGACCAGCCATCAGAGGCTCCTTCCGTTCGTAGTCTGAGTGCTCACAGGTCGAGCCCCGCTTCCCTCGCGCCGTCGGCCACCGCGGCCACCCGGCCGTGGTACTTGTTGCCGCCGCGGTCGAACACGACCGTGCCGACACCCTTGGCCTTGGCCCGCTCGGCGACGAGCTTGCCCACTTCCTTGGCCTTGGCGGTCTTGTCGCCCTCGCCGCCGCGCAGCCCGTCCTCCATGGTGGAGGCGGACGCCAGCGTCACGCGGGTGACGTCGTCCACGATCTGCGCGACCATGTGGCGCGCCGAACGGGTGACCACCAGGCGCGGACGCAGTGCCGTGCCGGAGACCTTCTTGCGGACGCGCAGGTGGCGGCGCTTGACCGCGTTGCGCTTCTTCGCCGGACCCTTGCCGATCTTGACTGCGAAAGCCATTACTTCTTCCCAGCCTTTCCGGCCTTGCGGCGGATGACCTCGCCGGCGAACTTGATGCCCTTGCCCTTGTACGGGTCGATCTTGCGCAGCTTCTTGATGTAGGCGCAGGTCTCGCCCACCAGCTGCTTGTCGATCCCGGACACGGAGAACTTGGTCGGGCTCTCCACGGCGAAGGTGATACCGGCGGGAGCCGGGACCGGAACCGGGTGGCTGTAGCCCAGGGCGAACTCGAGGTCCGAGCCCTTGGCGGTCACGCGGTAACCGACACCGGAGATCTCCAGGCTCTTGGTGTAGCCCTGGGTCACGCCGATGATCATGTTGTTGACCAGGGTGCGCGACAGACCGTGGCGCTCCTTGGCGATCCGCTCGTCGTTCGGGCGCGAGACGACCAGGTTGCCGTCCTCGCCCTTGGCGATCGTGATCGGGGCCACGACGGTGTGCGACAGGGTGCCCTTGGGTCCCTTGACGGTCACGTCCTGCCCGCTGATGGTGACGTCGACGCCGGTGGGAACCGGGATCGGCAGCCGTCCAATACGAGACATTGCTTCTCCTCCTTTCCCTTACCAGACGTAGGCGAGGACTTCGCCGCCGACGCCCTTGCGGGCGGCCTGGCGGTCGGTCAGCAGACCGGTCGAAGTCGAGATGATGGCGACGCCGAGTCCGCCCAGGACCTTCGGCAGGCCGGTGGACTTCGCGTAGACGCGCAGACCCGGCTTGGAGATCCGCTTGATCCCGGCGATGGAACGCTCACGGTTCGGGCCGAACTTCAGCTCGATGGTGAGGGACTTGCCCACCTCCGCGTCCTCGACCTTCCAGGAGGCGATGTAGCCCTCCTGCTTGAGGATCTCGCAGATGTGAGTCTTGATCTTGCTCGACGGCATGGTCACCTGGTCGTGGTACGCCGAGTTGGCGTTCCGCAGACGGGTGAGCATGTCCGCGATCGGGTCGGTCATGGTCATAGTCGGCCTGAGGCCTTCCTCGCCGTGGTATCCCCGCGCTGCTCACACTCTCCGATCAGAGTGCACATACGCGGGGACCTGCGGCGTGTAGTAGTTACCAGGAGCTCTTGGTGACGCCCGGCAGTTCGCCGGCGTGCGCCATCTCGCGCAGGCAAACCCGGCACAGGCCGAACTTGCGGTAGACCGAGTGCGGACGGCCGCACTTGGAGCAGCGGGTGTAGCCGCGCACCTTGAACTTCGGCTTTGCGAGAGCCTTGTTGATCAGGGCCTTCTTCGCCATGTGATCACGCCTCCTTGAACGGGAATCCGAGGAGGCGCAGCAGGGCGCGACCCTCGTCGTCGTTGCGGGCGGTGGTCACGACGGTGATGTCCATGCCGCGCACGCGGTCGATCTTGTCCTGGTCGATCTCGTGGAACATCGACTGCTCGTTCAGACCGAACGTGTAGTTGCCACGGCCGTCGAACTGCTTCGGCGACAGGCCACGGAAGTCGCGGATACGGGGCAGCGCGATCGACACCAGCCGGTCGCAGAACTCCCACATCCGGTCGCCGCGCAGGGTGACGTGCGCGCCGATGGGCTGGCCCTCGCGCAGCTTGAACTGCGCGATGGACTTGCGGGCCCGGGTGACGGTCGGCTTCTGGCCGGTGATCGCCGCCAGGTCCTTGACAGCGCCGTCCATCAGCTTGGAGTCGCGGGCGGCGTCGCCCACACCCATGTTGACCACGATCTTGGTCAGACCGGGGATCAGCATGACGTTCGGGAAGCCGAACTGCTCCTTGAGCGCCGGCGCGATCTCCTCGCGGTAGCGCAGCTTCAGACGCGGCTGCACCGAGGTCTCAGTCTCAGTCACGGTCATGTCAGATGTCCTTACCGGTGCGCTTGGCGTAGCGGACGCTGCGCGTGACGGTCTTCTTGGAACCGTCGGCGAGCGTGCGCTCCTCCTCCACGCGGCGGTAGCCCACGCGCGTGACGACCTTGGCGCCCTCGTGCTCGACGACCAGCATCACGTTGGAGACGTGGACCGGGGCCTCGATCGTGATGATGCCGCCGGTCTTGCTCCCGCGGACGGACTGGCCGACCTTGGTGTGCTTCTTGATCCGGTTGACGCCCTCGACGAGGACCTTCGAGGTCTCCGGGAAGGCCTGGATGACCTTGCCCTGCAGACCCTTGTCCTTACCGGTGATGACCTGGACCAGGTCACCCTTCTTGATGTTCATCGACGCCATGGCTTACAGCACCTCCGGGGCGAGCGAGACGATGCGCATGTAGCGCTTCTCGCGCAGCTCGCGGCCCACCGGGCCGAAGATGCGGGTCCCGCGCGGGTCCCCGCCGTCCTTGATCAGGACGGCCGCGTTCTCGTCGAAGCGGATGTACGAGCCGTCCGGACGCCGGCGCTCCTTGACGGTGCGCACGATGACGGCCTTGACGACGTCGCCCTTCTTGACGCCCGCGCCGGGCAGGGCGTCCTTGACGGTGGCGACGATGACGTCGCCGATTCCGGCGTAGCGGCGGCTGGAGCCACCGAGAACGCGGATGCAGAGGATTTCCTTCGCACCCGTGTTGTCGGCGACCCGGAGCCGCGACTCCTGCTGGATCACTTATCTATCTCCTTCGTCGTGCCGGTTCACAGGGGGCTGCCGAACGGTGCCGGCAGCTTTCCCCTGTGCCTGGCCGAACGGACTGGTTACTTGGCCTTCTCGAGAACCTCGACCAGGCGCCAGCGCTTGGTCGCCGAGGTCGGCCGGGTCTCCATGAGCAGAACGCGGTCGCCGACACCGGCGGTGTTCTGCTCGTCGTGGGCCTTGAGCTTGGTGGTGCGGCGCACGACCTTGCGGTACTTCGGGTGCTTCTTGCGGTCCTCGACCTCGACGACGATGGTCTTCTCCATCTTGTCGCTGACGACGTACCCCTCGCGCACCTTGCGCGCGCCACGCTCCTCGGTGGTCTCCACCGTCTGCTCGCTCACTTCGCCTCCTCAGTACTGATGCCGAGCTCACGCTCTGTCATCAAGGTGTAGATGCGAGCGATGTCCTTCTTCACGGCGCGCATGCGGCCGTGGTTCTCAAGCTGGCCGGTGGCCTGCTGGAAGCGGAGGTTGAACAGCTCCTCCTTGCTCTCACGGAGCTTCTCCAGCAGTTCGGCGTCGCCGAGCTCGCGCAGTTCGCGCGCGGTGGTCCCGGTCGCCATCAGATGTCACCTGCCTCACGCTTGATGATCCGGCACTTGAGCGGGAGCTTGTGCGTGGCGCGAAGCAGAGCCTCGCGAGCGCGCTCCTCGTTCGGGTACGAGAGCTCGAAGAGCACTCGGCCGGGCTTGACGTTCGCGACCCACCACTCGGGCGAACCCTTACCGGAACCCATGCGGGTCTCGGCCGGCTTCTTGGTCAGCGGACGGTCCGGGTAGATGTTGATCCACACCTTGCCACCACGGCGGATGTGCCGGTTGATGGCGATACGGGCGGACTCGATCTGCCGGTTGGTCACGTACGCCGGGGTCAGCGCCTGGATGCCGTACTCGCCGAACGCCAGGTTGTTGCCGCCCTTGGAGGCGCCGGAGCGACCGGGGTGGTGCTGCTTGCGGTGCTTGACCCGCCGAGGGATCAGCATCACGCCTCCTTAGACTCGGTAGCGGCCGGGGCCTCGGCGGCGGCCGGAGCCTGCGCCTGGGCCGGAGCCTGGGACTGCTGGCCGCCGCCACCGCCGCCGTCGCGGCGCGGACCGCGTCCGCCGCCGCCACCGTCACGGCGCGGGCCACGGCCGCCGTCGCGACCGCCGTCACGGCCGCCGCCGCGGCGGTCGCCGCCGTCGCGGGACGGACGCCCGGCGCGGGCCTCGGCGGCGTTCAGCGCACGCTGAGCCGACAGCGAGGTGACATCGCCCTTGTAGATCCAGACCTTCACGCCGATGCGGCCGAAGGTGGTCTTGGCCTCGTAGAAGCCGTAGTCGATGTTCGCCCGCAGCGTGTGCAGGGGCACGCGGCCCTCGCGGTACTGCTCCGAGCGGCTCATCTCCGCACCGCCCAGGCGGCCGGAGACCTGCACCTTGATGCCCTTGATGCCGGACTTCATGGAGGACTGGATCGCCTTGCGCATCGCGCGGCGGAACGCCACGCGCTGGGCCAGCTGCTCCGCGATGCCCTGCGCGACCAGCTGAGCGTCGCTCTCGGGGTTGCGCACCTCGAGGATGTTCAGCTGGACCTGCTTGGCGGTCAGCTTCTCGAGCTTGCCGCGGATGCGGTCGGCCTCGGCGCCGCGGCGGCCGATGACGATGCCCGGACGCGCGGTGTGGATGTCGACGCGGACGCGGTCACGCGTGCGCTCGATCTCCACCTTCGAGATGCCGGCGCGGTCCATGCCCTCGGTCATGAGGCGGCGGATCGCGACGTCTTCCTTGACGTAGTCCTTGTACAGCTTGTCGGCGTACCACCGGGACTTGAAGTCCGTGGTGATGCCGAGGCGGAACCCATGCGGGTTAACCTTCTGGCCCACTATCGGGTCCTGCCCTTCTGCGCGACGCCCGCGGTCTCCTGGACCACGATCGTGATGTGCGAGGTCCGCTTGCGGATGCGGTAGGCGCGGCCCTGGGCACGCGGCCGGAACCGCTTCAGGGTCGGGCCCTCGTCCACGTAGGCCTCGCTGATGACCAGCGAGCCGCGGAGCTGCTTGTTGTTGCGCGCGTTGGCGGCAGCCGACGCGACGCACTTGAAGACCGGCTCGGCGGCGGCGTACGGCGCGAAGCGCAGGGTGTCCAGCGCCTGCTCGACGTCCTGGCCGCGGACCATGTCCACGACCCGGCGCACCTTCATGGCGGTCATGCGGATGTTCTTCGCCTGGGCAATGGCCTCATTGCCCGCGAGGTCCTTGGCCTTGTTCTCAGCCACGGCGCGACCTCCGATCGTCCTTCACGTGACCCTTGAACGTGCGGGTCGGGGAGAACTCGCCCAGCTTGTGGCCGACCATGGCCTCGGTGATGAACACCGGGACGTGCTTGCGGCCGTCGTGCACGGCGATGGTGTGACCCAGCATGTCCGGCACGATCATCGAGCGCCGGGACCAGGTCTTGATGACGTTCTTGGTGTTCTTCGCGTTCTGGGCGTCCACCTTCTTGATCAGGTGGGCGTCCACGAAGGGACCCTTCTTGAGACTGCGCGGCATCTAAACCTCCTCCTAGCGCTTCTTGTTGGTCTTGCGGCGGCGGACGATGTACTTGTCGGAGGCCTTGCCCGGCTTGCGGGTGCGGCCTTCCTTCTGACCCCACGGGGACACCGGGTGGCGGCCACCGGAGGTCTTGCCCTCGCCACCACCGTGCGGGTGGTCGATCGGGTTCATCGCGACACCGCGGACGGTCGGGCGCTTGCCCTTCCAGCGCATGCGGCCGGCCTTGCCCCAGTTGATGTTCGACTGCTCGGCGTTGCCGACCTCGCCGACCGTGGCCCGGCAGCGCAGGTCGACGTTGCGGATCTCGCCGGAGGGCAGGCGCAGCTGCGCGAAGCCACCGTCCTTGGCGACGAGCTGCACGCTCGCGCCGGCGGACCGGGCCATCTTCGCGCCGCCGCCCGGACGGAGCTCGATCGCGTGGATCGTGGTACCGGTCGGGATGTTGCGCAGCGGCAGGTTGTTGCCGGGCTTGATGTCCGCGCCGGGACCGTTCTCGATCCGGTCGCCCTGGCTGATGTTCTTCGGTGCCAGGATGTAGCGCTTCTCGCCGTCCGCGTAGTGCAGCAGCGCGATGCGGGCGGTGCGGTTCGGGTCGTACTCGATGTGAGCGACCTTGGCCGGCACGCCGTCCTTGTCGTGGCGGCGGAAGTCGATCAGACGGTAGGCCCGCTTGTGGCCGCCGCCCTGGTGGCGCACGGTCACACGGCCGGTGCTGTTGCGACCGCCCTTGCTGTGGACCGGGACGACCAGCGACTTCTCCGGGGTGCTCCGGGTGATCTCGACGAAGTCGGCGACCGAGGAGCCGCGACGGCCCGGGGTAGTCGGCTTGTACTTACGGATGCCCATTAGGAAACCGGCCCTCCAAACAGCTCGATGCGGCCCTTCTTGCCGCCACCGGGGTTCGGGTCCACGGTCACGATCGCGCGCTTGGTGTCCTTGCGCTTGCCCACGCCGTAGCGCGTGCGCTTGCGCTTGCCCTGGCGGTTGATCGTGTTCACCGACAGGACCTTGACGTCGAAGATCTCCTCGACGGCCTCGCGGATCTGGATCTTGTTCGTGTCCGGGTGGACGACGAAGGTGTAGGTGTTCTGGTCCAGAAGGGCGTAGCTCTTCTCCGACACCACCGGCTTGATGATGATGTCGCGGGCCAGGACCGAGCGGTCAGCGAACTTGCTGCTCACGCGTCGCTCCCCTCAACTTCGAGGGAGCTCGCCACCGCGGTCGCGGACTTCCCCTTGGCGGGACCGGCGACGAACTGGTCGAAAGCGCCCTGGGTGAACACGACGGCGTCGTTGACGAGCACGTCGTAGGTGTTCAGCTGGCCGACGTCGATCAGGTGCACGGTCGGGACGTTGCGGAGGCTCTTGTAGGAGACCTCGTCGGTGCGCTGCAGCACGACCAGCACGCTCTTGTGCTCGGTCACGCCCTTGAGCAGCGCCACGGCGGACTTGGTGTTCGGCGTCGTGCCCTCCACCAGAGCGTCCACCACGATCACGCGGCCGTCGCGGGCCCGGTCCGACAGGGCACCGCGCAGGGCGGCGGCCTTCATCTTCTTCGGGGTGCGCTGGGCGTAGTCGCGCGGCACCGGGCCGTGGACGACGCCACCGCCGGCGAACTGCGGCGCGCGGGTCGAACCCTGACGGGCCCGGCCGGTGCCCTTCTGGCGGTACGGCTTCTTGCCGCCGCCGGACACCTCGCCGCGGGTCTTGGTCTTGTGCGTGCCCTGACGGGCCGCGGCCAGCTGGGCCACCACGACCTGGTGGATCAGCGGGATGTTGGTCTGGACGTCGAAGATCTCGCCGGGGAGGTCGACGGAGACAACCTGCGTCATGGTCAGGCTCCCTTCTTGACCGAGGTCTTGACCAGGACCAGCCCGCCGTTGGGGCCGGGGATGGCACCCTTGACCAGGATCAGGCCCTTCTCGGCGTCCACGGCCTGGACGGTGAGGTTCTGGACGGTCACGCGCGCCGAGCCCATGCGGCCGGCCATGCGGACACCCTTGAAGACGCGACCGGGGGTCGCGCAGGCGCCGATGGAACCGGGCGAACGGTGCTTGCGCTGCACGCCGTGGCCCGCGCCGAGGCCCCGGAAGTTGTGGCGCTTCATGACACCGGCGAAGCCGTGGCCCTTGGAGGTGCCGGAGACGTCCACGATCTGACCGGTCGTGAAGGTCTCGGCGGTGATCTCCTGGCCGAGCTCGTACTCGGCGGCGTCGGTGGTGCGGATCTCCACGGTGTAGCGGCGCGGCGTGACGCCGGCCTTCGCGAAGTGGCCGGCCTCGGGCTTGGTCACCTTGGTCGGCTTCACGGCACCGTAGGCGATCTGCACGGCCTCGTAGCCGTCGATCTCCTGCTTGCGGATCTGCGTCACGACGCACGGCCCGGCCTTGACGACGGTCACCGGGACGACCCGGTTGTTCTCGTCCCAGACCTGGGTCATGCCGAGCTTCTCGCCCAGGACGCCCTTAATCTGCTTTCCCATGTGCCGGCCGCCTAGAGCTTGATCTCGATGTCGACGCCCGCGGGGAGGTCGAGACGCATCAGCGAGTCAACCGTCTTCGGGGTCGGGTCGAGGATGTCGATGAGTCGCTTGTGCGTGCGCATCTCGAAGTGCTCGCGCGAGTCCTTGTACTTGTGCGGCGAGCGGATGACGCAGTACACGTTCTTCTCAGTCGGCAGCGGCACCGGGCCGGCAACCTGCGCACCAGTGCGGATCACGGTCTCGACGATCTTCTTCGCCGAGGAGTCGATCACCTCGTGGTCGTAGGCCTTGAGCCTGATGCGGATCTTCTGTCCCGCCATGGCTGCTTGGTTCCTTATCCTTCGTCTTTCTTGGACCTGTTGTCCGGCGTCTGCGTCGGCCCTCCCCGATCGGTGCCGGGGAGTGCTCGCATCAACGCGACCGGCGGTCGGGGCGGTTGTGGACCCACCTGACCACCGGGTTCGCCGCGTTCCACAGCCTGTGTGTCCCGCGAAGCTTGTCGTTCTTGTCCCATGTCCTCCGGTCCACGCGGTCGGGCGTGTCGCCCGGTGAAGCGCGGAGATCCCGTGGGCGCGACTCATCGCCTCGCCTGCAGAATCCGGATTCCACAAGAGTGCCCTACCAGCAGTGGAGCCCTGGCCGAGGACGGCCGGGAGCTCCCGAGCACCCGGCATGCGGGCGCGTACGGTCAGGCAACCTCAACAGTATGGCCCAGGCCTGGGGGTTTTGGGAAATCGGGGCGTGGGGATACCAGGGAGTCATTTTGAGATGTGATATGGGGCACACGCCCTGCTCGCGGCGGTCGCGCGGCCTCGCCTGGTCACCGTGGGGAAGCGATCGGCGACTGTCGACATTCAGGCGACGGACGTGTTCTCCGTCAAACGCACGGGATCGGCCGCCGGGGCCGGCGCACCACGCGGCGTCGCCGAGGAGCACCACGCGGCCGGTCGACCAGCTGTCCATGTGGATCGGTCGCCCGGTAGCCGTGCCGGTGGAGCCAGTGGGCCAGCGCGGGGCCCGCGATGCCCGCGCCGGATATCAGGATGCTGCGAGTGCTGGTCATGGTCTGCCCCTTCGGATGCCCTGCCGTGCTCGACGACACGACTGTACAAACGTCTCGTACGTTCGTGCAAGACGTTTGTTCAAGACGAATGTCTCATCGTGTCGATCCGCGATTCCCGCCCACGTGCGGCATACGGTCACGCCATGGAAGCCGCCTACACCCTCGACGACGCCCGCGCCCTGTTCCCCGACCTGGTCGAGGAGGCCCGCGTCACGCGCCACCCGGTCTACGTCACCGACGACACCGGGGAGCCGGTGGTCGCGATCGTGGACATGCGCTGGCTGGAGGAATGCGAGAAGTTGATGGCCCAGAGCGGGTCGCCCGTCTAGCCCGGGCGCTCACAGCAGCCTGAGACCGTACCGAGCGGCGAAGTACTGATAGCGCCGCTTGTGCTGGGTGGCGAGCGGCAGCCCGTAGGACAGGCAGCCGGCGGCGATCCAGGCGTCCTCGGAGGACGCCGCGCTCCCGGCACGCTGCGCCGCGACGGTGATGCGGGCCCAGACGCGGCAGACGGTGTCGTCGGCGGCGATCACGCGCCCGGGATCGGTCCACCGGCTCAGGTCCTCGCTGCGCGCGTGGCCCCACAGCAGCCGCTCGGGCCAGGTCGCCAACTCGGCCAGCGCGACGAAGGGCAGGACCACGGTGCGGCCGGCGAGCCGGCCCGGCGCCGGATCCGCGGTGAACCAGCGGGAGGCCTGAGCCGTGTCGGCGGCGACGAGGTCGGGCGCGGGATGCCCGCCGACCGGCGCCGCATCAGCCTCGGCGACCAACCGCAGCGCGGACTGCTGATACTCGCCGGCCGAAACCACTTCCGGCCCGCGATGGCTGTCGGCCCTCAGGCCGGGGTGCCGGCCCAGCACCTCCTCGGCCGTCAGCCACCGCGCAGTGAGGTCTTCGGCGCTCAAAGCGCGTTCCTCACCGGCCATGGCGCTGCCGCTCCACGCGCAGCCAGGCCAGGAACGCCTTGTGCTCGCGCTCCGAGGCGAACAGCGTCGGCCAGGCCGCCAACTCCTCGCGGGTCAGGGGCCTGATGCCGGCGCCGCGGACCCGCGCCGTCAGTTCGCCGCGGCGCAGCGGCTGGACGCGGGCCAGCCACGCGTCGAAGGTCTCGCCGGGTTGCAGGGGGTACTTCACGCCCACCTCCGAGTTCGGGGAATTACATCTAGTTAATTCCCCCAGTGCTGTTCGCAGGTGTGAGGCGTTCAGGAAATTCACTCGAAAGTAGACGCGGGAAGGCCCCCGGAGCTTGAAGCTCCGGGGGCCTTCCCGCAGTACTGCTCAGCGGCCGAGGCCGCGGAGGCCTTACTTGGTGATCTTCACCACGCGACCGGCACCGACGGTGCGGCCACCCTCACGGATGGCGAACCGCAGGCCCTCCTCCATGGCGATCGGCTGGATCAGCTCGACGGCCATCTCGGTGTTGTCGCCCGGCATGACCATCTCGGTGCCCTCGGGGAGGGTCACGACGCCGGTCACGTCGGTCGTCCGGAAGTAGAACTGCGGACGGTAGTTGTTGAAGAACGGCGTGTGGCGGCCACCCTCGTCCTTGGACAGGATGTACACGTTGGCGTCGAAGCCGGTGTGCGGGGTGGTGGTGCCCGGCTTGATGACGACCTGGCCGCGCTCGACGTCGTCGCGCTTGATACCGCGCAGGAGCAGACCGACGTTCTCGCCGGCCTGGCCCTCGTCGAGCAGCTTGCGGAACATCTCGACGCCGGTGACCGTGGTGGTCTGCTTCTCGTTGCGGATGCCCACGATGTCGACGGTCTCGTTGACCTTGACCACGCCGCGCTCGATGCGGCCGGTGACGACGGTGCCACGACCGGTGATCGTGAACACGTCCTCGATCGGCATCAGGAACGGCTTGTCGATCTCGCGCTCGGGCTGCGGGATCGAGTCGTCGACGGCCTTCATCAGCTCCAGGAGCTTGGCCGACCACTCCGGGTCGCCCTCCAGGGCCTTGAGCGCCGAGACGCGGATGACCGGCAGGTCGTCGCCCGGGAACTCGTACTCCGAGAGCAGCTCGCGGACCTCGAGCTCGACGAGCTCCAGGATCTCCTCGTCGTCGACCATGTCGGACTTGTTCAGCGCGACGACGATGTAGGGCACGCCGACCTGGCGGGCCAGGAGCACGTGCTCCTTGGTCTGCGGCATCGGGCCGTCGGTGGCGGCCACGACCAGGATCGCGCCGTCCATCTGGGCCGCGCCGGTGATCATGTTCTTGATGTAGTCCGCGTGACCGGGGCAGTCGACGTGCGCGTAGTGGCGCGCGTCGGTCTGGTACTCGACGTGCGCGATGGAGATGGTGATACCGCGCTGACGCTCTTCGGGCGCCTTGTCGATCTGGTCGAACGGGGTGTAGGGGTTCAGGTCCGGGTGGGCGTCGTGCAGAACCTTGGTGATGGCCGCGGTCAGCGTCGTCTTACCGTGGTCGATGTGACCGATGGTGCCGATGTTGACGTGCGGCTTGGTCCGCTCGAACTTCGCCTTCGCCACGATGTCCTCCTGTTGGACGGTTGTGGTGCCGCCGAGGGATGGCTGCCCCCGGCGGCTCTACAGATTTGTTTAGGTGAACCGGCTTGGGCTACTCGCCGCGCGCCTTCTTGACGATCTCTTCCGCCACGTTCCGGGGAACCTCGGCGTAGGAGTCGAACTGCATGCTGTACGAGGCCCGGCCGGACGTCTTGGACCGCAGGTCCCCGACGTAGCCGAACATCTCGCTCAGCGGGACCAGGGCCTTGACGACCCGGGAACCGAACCGCTCCTCCATGGCCTGGATCTGGCCACGGCGGGAGTTCAGGTCGCCGATCACTTCGCCCATGTAGTCCTCGGGCGTGGTGACCTCGACCGCCATCATCGGCTCGAGCAGCGCCGGGTCGGCCTTGCGGGCCGCTTCCTTGAACGCCATCGAACCGGCGACCTTGAAGGCCATCTCGGAGGAGTCGACCTCGTGGTACTTACCGTCGAGCAGCGTCACCTTCACGCCGGTCAGCGGGAAGCCGGCGAGCACGCCGAACTCCATCGCGTCCTGGCAGCCGGCGTCGACCGAGGGGATGTACTCCTTCGGGATGCGCCCGCCGCTGACGGCGTTGACGAACTCGTAGCCCTCGGCACCCGGCACGCCGTCCGCAAGCGGCTCCAGCGAGATGATGACGGAGGCGTACTGGCCCGAACCACCGGTCTGCTTCTTGTGCGTGTACTCGACCTTGGGCACCGCGCGACGGATGGTCTCGCGGTAGGCCACCTGGGGCTTGCCGACGTTCGCCTCGACCTTGAACTCGCGGCGCATGCGGTCCACCAGGATCTCCAGGTGGAGCTCGCCCATGCCGGAGATGACGGTCTGGCCGGTCTCCTCGTCGGTCCGAACCTGGAACGACGGGTCCTCCTCGGCCAGGCGCTGGATCGCGACGCCCAGCTTCTCCTGGTCGGACTTCGTCTTCGGCTCGATCGCGACGTGGATCACCGGGGCCGGGAAGGTCATCGACTCCAGGATGATCGGGTTCGCGGTGTCCGACAGCGTCTCGCCGGTCGTGGTGTCCTTCAGACCCATGACGGCGATGATGTCGCCGGCGCCCACCGACTCGATCTCCTCACGCTTGTTCGCGTGCATGCGGTAGATCTTGCCGATGCGCTCCTTGCGCCCCTTGACCGAGTTCAGGTACGTGCCGCCGGACTCCAGCTTGCCGGAGTAGACGCGCACGAACGTGAGCTTGCCCAGGTGCGGGTCGCTCATGATCTTGAACGCCAGCGCGGACATCGGCTCGTCGTCGGAGGGCTTGCGGTGCAGCACCGTCTCCTCATCGCCCACCTTGTGGCCGTCGATGGCCTCAACGTCCAGCGGGGAGGGGAGGTAGCGCACGATCGCGTCGAGCAGGGGCTGCACGCCCTTGTTCTTGAACGCGGTCCCGCAGAACACCGGGTTCAGCTTGGCGGCCAGAGTGGCGCGGCGGATGGCCGCGTACAGCTGCTCCGTGGTGGGCTCCTGGCCCTCCAGGTACAGCTCCATCATCTCGTCGTCGGCCTCGGCGATGGTCTCCAGCAGACGCCCGCGCCACTCGTCGGCGGCCTCGGTGTGGGTGTCCGGGATGTCGACCTCGTCGTAGGCCTCGCCCAGCTTGGTCTCGGCGCTCCACACCAGGGCCTTCATCTTCACCAGGTCGATGACGCCCTTGAAGTCCGCCTCGGCACCGATCGGCAGCTGCATGACCAGCGGGGTGGCCTGCAGACGGGTGACGATCATGTCGACGCAGCGGTGGAACTCCGCACCGGTGCGGTCCAGCTTGTTGATGAAGCAAATGCGCGGGACGCCGTAACGGTCGGCCTGCCGCCAGACCGTCTCGGACTGCGGTTCCACGCCGGCGACACCGTCGAACACCGCGACCGCGCCGTCGAGAACGCGCAGCGAGCGCTCCACCTCGACGGTGAAGTCGACGTGCCCGGGCGTGTCGATGATGTTGATGGTGTTGTCGACGTCGTCCACCGGCCAGTGACAGGTGACAGCAGCGGACGTGATCGTGATGCCACGCTCCTGCTCCTGCTCCATCCAGTCGGTGGTGGCAGCGCCGTCGTGGACCTCGCCGATCTTGTAGCTCATACCCGTGTAGTACAGGATGCGCTCGGTCGTCGTGGTCTTGCCCGCGTCGATGTGGGCCATGATCCCGATGTTGCGGACCTTGGCCAGGTCAACGGCGTTGGGGGCCATTTCGCTCAGCTACTTTCTGCGGTCTCGGCTACCGGGGTTACCAGCGGTAGTGCGCGAACGCCTTGTTCGCGTCCGCCATCTTGTGCGTGTCCTCGCGGCGCTTGACCGAGGCACCCAGGCCGTTGGAGGCGTCCAGGAGCTCGTTCATCAGGCGCTCGGTCATGGTCTTCTCGCGGCGCTGCCGGGAGTAGCCGACCAGCCAGCGCAGGGCCAGCGTGGTGCTGCGGCCGGCGCGGACCTCGATCGGCACCTGGTAGGTCGCACCGCCGACGCGGCGGGACTTGACTTCCAGGGTCGGCTTGACGTTGTCCAGCGCGCGCTTGAGCGTGATCACCGGGTCGGTGCCGGTCTTCTCGCGGCAGCCTTCCAGGGCGCCGTAGACGATGCGCTCGGCGGTGGAGCGCTTGCCGTCCAGCAGCACCTTGTTCACCAGGGAGGTGACCAGGGGCGAGTTGTAGACCGGGTCGATGACGACCGGGTGCTTCGGGGCAGGACCCTTGCGAGGCATTAGCTCTTCTCCTTCTTGGCGCCGTAGCGGCTGCGGGCCTGCTTGCGGTTCTTGACGCCCTGGGTGTCGAGCGAGCCACGGACGATCTTGTACCGAACGCCCGGCAGGTCCTTCACACGGCCGCCGCGCACGAGCACGATCGAGTGCTCCTGCAGGTTGTGGCCGACGCCCGGGATGTACGCCGTGACCTCGATGCCGGAGGACAGCTTCACACGGGCCACCTTGCGCAGAGCCGAGTTCGGCTTCTTGGGCGTGGTGGTGTACACGCGGGTGCAGACGCCGCGGCGCTGCGGGGATCCCTTGAGCGCAGGAGTGTTGCTCTTCACAACCTTGTCCTGCCGGCCCTTGCGGACCAACTGCTGAATGGTAGGCACTAGGTGCTGGCCTTCCCTTTCCTTCTACGGCTCCACGTGGGCGACCCCGGTCGTGGAGAGCTACTACCTCTCGGTTTCGCGTCGAGTTCCTGCTTGTCCACTTGTCACACACCCCTGCGGGACCGGGTCCGTCCTGTCCGGGTATCACCCGGGACGTCCGGTCCACGAGGTCGGGTGTGTCGCGACCAACAGACCCCTGCTGCCTCCGGCGGAACGGCGAGCGGCTTGGCGCCGACGCCACCGAACGAACGGTGCGCAGGCAGGAGCAGCCGGGGGGACACCCCTGGCACGGCGACGAGCCTACCCAGGGCATGCCTGTGAGGTCAAAACGAGGGGAGGGACCCTAGCACCGGCGACGGCCGCCATCAAGGCGGCTGGTCCGATCCCCGGGCCCACCACGGTCCGCCGTGCCGGCGAACCCACCCATTCTCGCATGCCGGACACGGTGGCGTGCGGGCTTGACGGGACGGAGGACACTTGGCGGCATCGGGTTCAACGACAGGGGCACGGGAGGTATTCCCCCGCCCCACCCGCCACGGACCGTCACGTGAGCAACAGCGTGAGGACGCCCTTGATTCCGGCGTGCGCGACGAAGTAGTAGTGGAAGATCAGGTAGGCCAGGATCGCCAGATCGGCCATCCCCAGCAGCCGCGCCAGGTCCGCCAGGCCCGCTCCGGTCCGGCGCCCCTCCGAGGCCAGGATGTTCCGCTTGGCCCGCGTCCCCCACCGCGCCGCCAGGACCGCGGCCACCAGCGCCACGACTATCGGCAGGTTGTAGAACGGCGTCCACGACGACCACGCCAGCGCCGCCGCCGCCATCGCGGCCACCGCGCGCAGGTCCACCCGCGCGCCCTGGTCCGGCGGGTAGGCGCCGCCCTGACGCGGCACCGGACCGGCCGAGGGCCGGCTGCCTCCGGCGCTGTAGTTGGGACGCCCGACCTCGGGCTGCTCGTTCATCGGCACTCCGATTTTCAGGCCACAGGCGACACATTCAGAGTACCCATCAGGAACCTGAACCACGTCTCGCGCATCTAAGTAGCGGAATGGTCCTCAGGACGGGGGAAAACGATGACAGAGCAAGAAGTCTTCCAGAAGCAGTTCGGCGCGCTGGCCGTCACCACGCGCGCGGCCTTGGTCTTCCGCTACCGCGAAGGCCTGCCGATATCCCATGTGGCCCAGCTGGTCGACCGGCCGGCCGGGAAACTGGAGCAGCACCTTGATCGAGTTCTGACAGAGCTGCTGAAGTCCGGGGCGCTGGTGCCCACCGACTCCGAATCCTCCGAGGAGGTCCTGCGCCGGCAGCTCGAGGAACTGCGCGGCGATCCCGCGCTGTCCGCGTTCAGCCTGGTGTCCGCCGTGCGTGCCAAGCAGCAGGAGCGCCGGCTGTTCGGCGGCTGGGCGCGGCGCGGGTTCGCCTGAGCCGCTGTCGCGTGACGCCGAAAGGGCGGCCGCTCCCCCACCGGGGAACGACCGCCCTTTCAGCGATCTACAGGCCCATCAGGGGCCCGACCTCAGCCGCTGTAGCCGCCGAAGTCGTACTCCTCCAGCGGAACCGCCTGGCCGGAGCCGCTGCCGAAGCTGTACGACGAGTAGTCGTCGTCGTAGCCCACCAGCGTGTACATCTGGGCCTTCGCCTCTTCGGTCGGCTCGACCTTGATGTTCCGGTAGCGCGGCATGCCGGTCCCGGCCGGGATCAGCTTGCCGATGATCACGTTCTCCTTCAGGCCGAGCAGCGAGTCGGACTTGCCGTTGATCGCCGCGTCGGTCAGGACCCGGGTGGTCTCCTGGAAGGAGGCCGCCGACAGCCACGAGTCCGTGGCCAGCGAGGCCTTCGTGATACCCATCAGCTGCGGACGCCCGGAGGCCGCGTGCCCGCCCTCGGCGATCACCTTGCGGTTCTCGGTCTCGAAGCGGCTGAACTCGACCAGCTCGCCCGGGAGCAGTTCGGCGTCCCCGGCCTCGATGATCGTCACCCGGCGCAGCATCTGCCGGACGATGATCTCGATGTGCTTGTCGTGGATCGGCACACCCTGGCTGCGGTACACCTTCTGGACCTCGGCCACCAGGTGGATCTGCACCTGGCGCTGGCCCAGGATGCGCAGGACGTCGTGCGGGTTGATGGTGCCCTTGGTGAGCTCCTGCCCGACCTCGACGTGCTGGTCGTCGGAGACCAGCAGCATCGTGCGCTTGCTGACCGGGTAGGCGACCTCCTCCACCGACGGGTCGTCGGGGGTGATGACCAGCTTGCGGGTCTTGTCGGTGTCCTCGATCCGGACCCGGCCGGCCGCCTCGGCGATCGGCGCCACGCCCTTGGGCGTGCGGGCCTCAAACAGCTCGATGACACGCGGCAGACCCTGCGTGATGTCGTCACCGGCCACACCACCGGTGTGGAAGGTGCGCATCGTCAGCTGGGTGCCGGGCTCGCCGATGGACTGCGCGGCGATGATGCCGACGGCCTCGCCCACGTCCACCAGCTTGCCGGTGGCCAGCGAGCGGCCGTAGCACATCGCGCAGGTGCCGACCTTGGACTGGCAGGTCAGGACCGAGCGGACCTTGACCTCGGCCACGCCGTGCTCGATCAGCTTGTCGATCGCCACGTCGCCCAGGTCCACGCCGGCGTCCAGGATCGTCTTCTTGTCGACGACGACCTTCTCGGCGGTGTTGCGCGCGTAGACCGAGTTCTCGACGTTCTCGTCCTTGATCAGCCGGCCGTCGGCGCCGCGGGAAGCGATCGGCATCACGATGCCGCGCTCGGTACCGCAGTCCTCCTCACGGATGATCACGTCCTGCGAGACGTCCACCAGACGCCGGGTGAGGTACCCGGAGTCGGCGGTGCGCAGCGCGGTGTCGGCCAGACCCTTGCGGGCGCCGTGCGTGGAGATGAAGTACTCCACGACCGACAGGCCCTCGCGGAAGGACGCCTTGATGGGACGCGGGATGGTCTCGTTCTTGGCGTTCGACACCAGTCCACGCATACCGGCGATCTGCCGCATCTGCATGAAGTTACCGCGCGCTCCGGAGTCGACCATCATGAAGATCGGGTTCGTCTTCGAGAAGTTCGCCTGCATCGCGTCGGCGACGTCGTTGGTGGCCTTGGTCCAGATGGAGATGAGCTCCTGGTTGCGCTCTTCCTTCGTGACCAGACCGCGCTCGTACTGCTTCTGGATCTTCGCGGCCTGAGCCTCGTAGCCCTCGAGGATCTCGCCCTTCTTCGGCGGGACCACGATGTCCTCGACGGACACCGTGACGCCGGAGCGGGTCGCCCAGTAGAAGCCCGCGGACTTCAGGTTGTCCAGGGTCGCCGCGACCGTCACCTTGGGGTAGCGCTCGGCCAGGTCGTTGACGATCGCCGAGAGCTGCTTCTTGGCGACTTCGCGGTTCTCGTACGGGTAGTCCAGCGGCAGCAGCTCGTTGAACAGCGCCCGGCCCAGCGAGGTCTTCAGGCGGAACGGCTGACCGGTCTCCCAGCCCTCCGGCGCCACCCAGCCCCGCGGCGGCACGGCCTCGGAGATGCGCAGCTCGATCGGCGCCTGCAGGTCCAGCTCGCGGTTGTCGAAGGCCATCATGGCCTCCGAGATCGAGCCGAACGCCCGGCCCTCGCCCTTCATCCCGTCACGGTCCATCGTGAGGAAGAAGATGCCCAGGACCATGTCCTGCGTCGGCGAGGTGATCGGCCGGCCGTGCGCCGGGGACAGGATGTTGTTCGAGGACAGCATCAGGACCCGGGCCTCGGCCTGCGCCTCGGCGGACAGCGGCAGGTGCACCGCCATCTGGTCGCCGTCGAAGTCGGCGTTGAACGCGGTGCAGACCAGCGGGTGGATCTGGATCGCCTTGCCCTCGACCAGCTGCGGCTCGAAGGCCTGGATGCCCAGACGGTGCAGCGTGGGGGCGCGGTTCAGCAGAACCGGGTGCTCGCCGATGACCTCTTCGAGCACGTCCCACACGACCGGCCGCGCGCGCTCCACCATCCGCTTGGCGGACTTGATGTTCTGCGCGTGGTTCAGGTCCACCAGCCGCTTCATCACGAAGGGCTTGAACAGCTCCAGCGCCATCTGCTTGGGCAGACCGCACTGGTGCAGCTTGAGCTGCGGGCCGACGACGATGACCGAACGGGCCGAGTAGTCGACGCGCTTGCCCAGCAGGTTCTGGCGGAACCGGCCCTGCTTGCCCTTGAGCATGTCGGACAGCGACTTCAGCGGACGGTTGCCGGGTCCGGTGACCGGGCGGCCGCGGCGGCCGTTGTCGAACAGCGAGTCCACGGCCTCCTGCAGCATCCGCTTCTCGTTGTTGACGATGATCTCCGGCGCGCCCAGGTCCAGCAGCCGCTTGAGGCGGTTGTTCCGGTTGATCACGCGGCGGTACAGGTCGTTCAGGTCGGAGGTCGCGAAGCGGCCACCGTCCAGCTGCACCATCGGACGCAGGTCCGGCGGGATCACGGGCACGCAGTCCAGCACCATGCCGGACGGCGAGTTGTTGGTCGAGCGGAAGGCCTCGACCACCTTCAGGCGCTTGAGGGCACGGGTCTTCTTCTGGCCCTTGCCGTTGCGGATGGTGTCGCGCAGCGACTCCGCCTCGGCGTCCAGGTCGAAGGTCTCCAGCCGCTTCTGCAGCGCGGCGGCGCCCATCGAGCCCGAGAAGTACGTGCCGTAGCGGTCACGCATCTCCCGGTACAGGATCTCGTCGCCCTCCAGGTCCTGGACCTTGAGCGACTTGAAGCGGGACCAGACCTCGTCGAGACGGTCGATCTCGCGCTGCGCGCGGTCGCGCAGCTGCTTCATCTCCCGCTCGCCGCCCTCGCGGACCTTGCGGCGCTGGTCGGCCTTGGCGCCCTCGGCCTCCAGGGCCGCCAGGTCCTCCTCCAGCTTCTTCTGCCGGGCCTCGACGTCGGCGTCGCGCCGGTTCTCGACCTGCTGGCGCTCGACGGAGACCTTGGCCTCCAGCGAGGGCAGGTCGCGGGTGCGCCGCTCGTTGTCGACCTCGGTGATCATGTAGGCGGCGAAGTAGATGACCTTCTCCAGGTCCTTCGGCGCCAGGTCCAGCAGGTAGCCCAGCCGGGACGGCACACCCTTGAAGTACCAGATGTGGGTCACCGGGGCGGCGAGCTCGATGTGGCCCATCCGCTCACGGCGCACCTTGGCCCGCGTGACCTCCACACCGCAGCGCTCGCAGATGATGCCCTTGAAGCGCACCCGCTTGTACTTGCCGCAGTAGCACTCCCAGTCCCGGGTCGGGCCGAAGATCTTCTCGCAGAAGAGCCCGTCCTTCTCCGGCTTCAGGGTGCGGTAGTTGATGGTCTCCGGCTTCTTCACCTCGCCGTAGGACCAGGTGCGGATGTCGTCGGCAGTCGCCAGACCGATACGGAGCTCGTCGAAGAAATTGACGTCAAGCATGTGGTTTCTATCCTCCTCGATGACTCGTTCGATCAGACCTCTTCGACACTGGACGGCTCACGCCGGCTCAGGTCGATGCCCAGTTCCTCGGCCGCCCGGAAGACGTCCTCGTCGGTGTCGCGCAGCTCGATCATGGTGCCGTCCTTGCTGAGCACCTCGACGTTGAGGCACAGCGACTGCATTTCCTTGATCAACACCTTGAAGGATTCGGGGATGCCGGGTTCGGGGATGTTGTCGCCCTTGACGATGGCCTCGTAGACCTTCACGCGGCCCAGGACGTCGTCGGACTTGATGGTGAGCAGTTCCTGCAGCGCGTAGGCGGCGCCGTAGGCCTCCAGCGCCCACACCTCCATCTCGCCGAACCGCTGGCCGCCGAACTGGGCCTTACCGCCCAGGGGCTGCTGCGTGATCATCGAGTAGGGGCCGGTGCTGCGGGCGTGCAGCTTGTCGTCCACCAGGTGGTGCAGCTTCAGGATGTACATGTAGCCGACCGAGATCGGGTACGGGAACGGCTCGCCGGAGCGGCCGTCGAACATCCGGGCCTTGCCGGTGCTGTCCACCAGCCGGACCCCGTCGCGGGTCTTCAGGGTGTTCCCCAGCAGACCGGTGATCTCGTCCTCGCGGGCGCCGTCGAAGACCGGGGTCGCGACCTTGGTCCGGGCCTCGGCCTTGTCCGCGCCGATGGAGCGCAGGCGCTCCTGCCACTCGGCCTGGCCCTCGCCGATGTCCCAGCCGGTCGCGGCGATCCACCCGAGGTGGGTCTCCAGCACCTGGCCGGGGTTCATGCGCGAGGGCACACCCAGCGGGTTCAGCACGATGTCGACCGGGGTGCCGTCCTCCAGGAACGGCATGTCCTCCACCGGGAGGATCTTGGCGATGACGCCCTTGTTGCCGTGGCGGCCGGCCAGCTTGTCGCCGTGGGTGATCTTGCGCTTCTGCGCCACGTACACCCGGACCAGCTGGTTGACGCCCGGCGGGAGCTCGTCGCCGCTGTCGCGGTCGAAGATGCGGACGCCGATGATCTTGCCCTGCTCGCCGTGCGGCACCTTCAGCGAGGTGTCGCGGACTTCGCGGGCCTTCTCACCGAAGATCGCGCGCAGCAGCCGCTCCTCGGGGGTGAGCTCGGTCTCGCCCTTGGGCGTGACCTTGCCGACCAGGATGTCGCCGGGGACGACGTCGGCGCCGATCCGGATGATGCCGCGCTCGTCGAGGTCGGCCAGGACCTCCTCGGAGACGTTCGGGATGTCCCGGGTGATCTCCTCCGGGCCCAGCTTGGTGTCGCGGGCGTCGACCTCGTGCTCCTCGATGTGGATCGAGGACAGGACGTCGTCCTGCACGAGGCGCTGCGACAGGATGATCGCGTCCTCGTAGTTGTGGCCCTCCCACGGCATGAACGCCACGAGCAGGTTCTTGCCCAGGGCCATCTCGCCGTCCTGGGTGCACGGTCCGTCGGCCAGCACCGAGCCGATCTCGACCCGCTCGCCCTCGGCGACGATCACCTTCTGGTTGAAGGAGGTGCCCTGGTTGGAGCGGCGGAACTTGGCGACCCGGTAGACGCTGGTGGTCGCGTCGTCGTTGGCGACGGTCACCAGGTCGGCGGAGACCTCGGTCACCACGCCGCCCTTGTCGGCGGTCACCACGTCGGCGGCGTCGACCGCGCAGCGGTACTCCATGCCGGTGCCGACGTACGGCGAGTCCGACTGCAGCAGCGGCACGGCCTGGCGCATCATGTTCGCGCCCATCAGGGCGCGGTTGGCGTCGTCGTGCTCCAGGAACGGGATCATCGCGGTCGCGACGGACACCATCTGGCGCGGGGAGACGTCCATGTAGTCGATGTCGGCCGGGGCCATCATCTCGATCTCGCCGCCCTTGCGGCGGCACAGCACGCGCTCGTCGGTGTAGGAGCCGTCGTCCCGGACCGGGGCGTTGGCCTGGGCCACGACGTACCGGTCCTCCTCGTCCGCGGTGAGGTAGTCGATGTGGTCGGTGACCTTGCCGTCGACGACCTTGCGGTACGGGGTCTCGATGAAGCCGAAGGCGTTGATCCGGCCGTAGGAGGCCAGCGAGCCGATCAGGCCGATGTTCGGGCCTTCCGGCGTCTCGATCGGACACATGCGGCCGTAGTGCGAGGGGTGCACGTCGCGGACCTCGAAGCCGGCCCGCTCACGGGACAGACCACCGGGGCCCAGCGCGTTCAGCCGGCGCTTGTGGGTCAGACCGGACAGCGGGTTGGTCTGGTCCATGAACTGCGAGAGCTGGCTGGTGCCGAAGAACTCCTTGATGGAGGCCACGACCGGCCGGATGTTGATCAGCGTCTGCGGCGTGATGGCCTCGACGTCCTGCGTGGTCATGCGCTCGCGGACGACGCGCTCCATGCGGGCCAGGCCGGTGCGGACCTGGTTCTGGATCAGCTCGCCGACGCTGCGCAGGCGGCGGTTGCCGAAGTGGTCGATGTCGTCCTCTTCGACGACGACCGAGGGCGCGCCCTCGACCTGCGGGTCCATCTCGGTCTCGCCGGCGTGCAGCTTCACCAGGAACTTGATCGCGTTGACGATGTCGTCCTCGGTGAGCACCGTGTTGTCGATGCCGCTGGCCTGCCCCAGCTTCTTGTCGATCTTGTAGCGGCCGACCTTGGCCAGGTCGTAGCGCTTGGGGTTGAAGTACAGGTTGTCCAGCAGGGTCTGGGCGGCCTCGCGCGTCGGCGGCTCGCCCGGGCGCAGCTTGCGGTAGATGTCCAGCAGCGCCTCGTCCTGGCCGGCGGTGTGGTCCTTCTCCAGCGTCTGGCGCATGGACTCGTACTCGCCGAACTCCTCCAGGATCCGGGCGTCGTCCCAGCCCAGGGCCTTCAGGAGCACGGTGACGTGCTGCTTGCGCTTGCGGTCGACGCGCACGCCGACCATGTCGCGCTTGTCGATCTCGAACTCCAGCCAGGCGCCCCGGCTCGGAATGATCTTGGCGTTGAAGACGTCCTTGTCGGAGGTCTTGTCGATGTCCTGCGAGAAATACAGACCCGGGGAGCGCACCAGCTGGGTCACCACGACACGCTCGGTGCCGTTGATGATGAAGGTGCCCTTGTTGGTCATGAGCGGGAAGTCGCCCATGAACACGGTCTGGCTCTTGATCTCGCCGGTCTCGTTGTTCGTGAACTCGGCGGTCACGAACAGCGGGGCGGCGAAGGTGAAGTCGCGGTCCTTGCACTCGTCGATGGAGTACTTCGCGGGCTCGAAGCGGTGGTCGCGGAACGTCAGCGACATGGTGCCCTGGAAGTCCTCGATCGGGGAGATCTCCTCGAAGATCTCCTCCAGACCCGAGGTGGTGGGCACGTCGAGGCCTGCGGCCTGCTGCTCGGAAACGCGGCCCTTCCAGGTGGCGTTGCCGACGAGCCAGTCGAAGGACTCCGTCTGCAGCGCGAGCAGGTTCGGAACCTCGAGCGGCTCTTTGATCTTCGCGAAGGAGATGCGGCGGGCGGCGTTCTTGGTGATGTTCTGGGCGGTGCGCGAGGCGGCCAAGAGGGGTCCTTCCGGGGCTCGGACTGGACTGGCTGTCCTTAGCGCTACCGGTGGACCTGTATCCCTACCCGCCGACGGATTCAGCGAAACCCCAGGTCGGCGGCGGTGTAATGGGCACCGGTGCCGGGTGGTGGACGGGGTTTCACGAGGCCGTTGACAGAACAAGGCATGCAGAAAGGCAGCGCAAACGAACAGTGTAGCCATCTCGGCCACGCCTGTCCAGCCCGTGCCTTAATAGGCCTGACGCGGGCCGGCAGACCCCCTCATCGGAGGCCCCGACGCGTCGGGCAACAGACGGACAGACTAGCCGGGTCGACCGACAGTTGTCGCCGCCGACACGGGCCCCGAGTCCGCCCTTCGCACCTTTTTTCCTCCCCGGCCCTGCCTCGCGCTGCCGTGGCCGGGGAGGCCAGCTGTATCGCGCTGACGTACCGCAGAATCCCGCGTAGCTGGGCCGACGTCAAGAGGCGTCCGGGGATCAGTGCTGTCGCAAGCCCGCCGCGCACGGTGATCACACTGGTCACGCCGACAGACACGAAGGACCCCCGGGAAACCCCGGGGGTCCTTCGAATGGCTCGCGCCGTGAAGAAGAACTACTTCACGGAGACGCCGGCGCCGGCGGCCTCGAGGGCCTCCTTCGCCTTGTCGGCGACTTCCTTGGTGACCTTCTCCAGCAGCGGCTTCGGAGCGCCGTCGACGAGGTCCTTGGCCTCCTTCAGACCCAGCGAGGTCAGCTCGCGCACGACCTTGATGACCTGGATCTTCTTCTCGCCGGCACCCTCGAGGATGACGTCGAACTCGTCCTGCTCGGCCGGGGCCTCGGCGGCGGCGGCAGCCGGGCCGGCGGCGGCCACGGCGACCGGGGCGGCAGCCTTGACGTCGAAGGTGTCCTCGAAGAGCTTCACGAACTCGGAGAGCTCGATCAGAGTCATCTCCTTGAAAGCCTCGAGCAGCTCGTCGTTGCTGAGCTTCGCCATGGTAGGCGTCCTTTCTCTAAGTGAGTTCTAGCTAGGTTTTGCCGGTTGCCTATCAGGCGTCGGCGGGCTTCTGAGCCGACAGCGCGTCCACGGTGCGGACGGCCTTCGACAAAGGAGCCTGGAAGAGCGCCGCCGCGTTCGCGAGGGACGCCTTCATCGCGCCGGCCGCCTTGGCCAGCAGAACCTCGCGGGACTCAAGGTCCGCGAGCTTGGTGATGTCGGCCGGGGTGAGGGTCTTGCCCTCCATCACCCCGCCCTTGATCACCAGAAGGGGGTTCGCCTTGGCGAAGTCACGAAGACCCTTGGCAGCCTCGACCGGGTCGCCCTTGATGAAGGCGATGGCCGACGGACCCTTCAACGCCGACTCGTCCAGACCGTCAATACCGGCCTCGCGAGCAGCGACCTTGGTCAGCGTGTTCTTCACCACGGCGTAATCCGTGGTCGCACCGAGCGCGCGCCGAAGCTCCTTCAGCTGCGCGACAGTGAGCCCGCGGTACTCGGTCAGCACGGCGGCGTTCGAGCCGCGGAAGTGATCCGCGATCTCGGCGACCGCAGCCGCCTTGTCAGGCCTCGCCATACGGGCCTCCTTCCGGGGTGTCAGAGCCGACTCCAGCCTCAAACGAAAAAACGCCCGGCGCGTCAGCGCGGGCGTCACAAGTCGGAACCCCGTCCAAGGACGGCAACTGCTTCACTAATCGCGCCTCGGCGGGTCGCTCCGTAAAGGAGGCCTTCGACTGTTCCGGGCCGTTCGGCTCGGACCAGCGACCAGCGGTCTTCGGCTGCGTCAAGACTAGCACGGGGTTCGAGGTGGTTTTGACAGGGTCGAAGGCACCAAGCACGTGGACCCTCCACCCCACAGAGGGGGTTGTGTTCCGGGTCCCCCGCCGCGTCGACGGGCGAAGCCAAGCTGGCCGGTCCGGTGGTGTCAAGCCGCACGTTTCGCGACCAAAAGCAGCGTGTGATCCGGCTTTACACCACCGGACCGGCCTGCTTCCGTCAGGCGGCGATGCGGCGGGGGACCCGGAACACTGGCGACCACAAGCAGCACCGCCACCAAACAACGCACCGCGCCCACGCACGAAGACAAAGCCGAACAGTCGCGGGCCGCCGGTTGCAGGAGGTCCGCAGGGGGCGCGCCCCCCGCTGTAGAGCACCCGCCGGAGGCACCTGCCTTTGATCTTAGGCACCCACCAAACGCGGCAGACAGCCGCCCGCATGACGTGTGCGCAGTGACTCGGACCGGTGCGCGGTTGTGGACACGGGAACCGCCGGCCGCCAGCGCTGCTCGCGTCGCTCCACCGAACTGCGCCACCAGCGGATCCCGTAACCATGCGCGAGTCGGGTCGCCCCGGGCGTCTCAGCCCGGGGCTCCCACAGAACCGTGCGTAACAGTCTCCCGTTACACGGCTCTTGTCGTTCTGGTCAC
>NZ_JBGCCP010000033.1:0-109158 GCF_041262705.1 Catenulispora sp. MAP12-49
CACGGCGGCCACTCCTGCAACGGCGTCGTCGTCCGCGTCCTGCAACGAATCCTCGCGCTGACCGCAGTGATCTGGCACAACGACAAGATCGGCGCACCGGTCCATCGTTCACTGACCGCCTACGACCACTAACGACCCCTTGGACTCAGTCATCTAGAGCAAGCCGGCCTCGGTGGCGGCCGCCCCGATCACGTCGCGCAGCATCGCCGGCGTCAGCCGTCCGGTGAAGGTGTTCTGCTGGCTGACGTGGTAGCAGCCGTGGATCGCCAGCGTGGGGCCGTCATCGGTGGCGGGCAGCTCGACGCGCGCGCCGTGCCCGAACGCGGGGCGCGGCTTCGGCACGCTCCAGCAGCCCGCGGCGGCGATCGCCGGAAACAGCGCTTGCCAGCCGAACGCGCCCAGAACCACGATCGCCCGCACCGTCGGCCGCATCAGCTCCAGTTCCCGCACCAGCCAGGGTCGGCAGGTGTCGCGCTCGTCCGGCGTCGGCTTGTTGTCCGGCGGCGCGCAGTGCACGGGAGCGGTGAAGCGCACGCCCAGCAGCTCCAGGCCGTCGGTCGCGGAGACCGAGGTCGGCTGGTTGGCGAGCCCGAGTGCGTGCAGCGCCTCGACCAGGATGTCGCCGGACCGGTCGCCGGTGAACATCCGCCCGGTCCGGTTACCGCCATGTGCCGCGGGCGCCAGCCCGACGATCAGCAGCCGCGCATCAGCCGGCCCGAAGCCGGGAACAGGACGCGCCCAGTAGCTCTGATCGGCGAACGACCTGCGCTTGACACGCCCGACCTCCTCCCGCCACTCCACCAACCGTGGACACGCCCGGCAGTTGCACAAGGCTCGGTCCAACGCGGCGAGATTCGGAGCGGTCGGCGCCTGCTCGCTCGGTGATTGCACAAGCGCAACCTACCGGCGTGGCGGAGTCGACGCCCGGTGACCCGAACGCGCACGGTGCGGTCGGGTGACTCCCGACCGCACCGTAAATGCTCAGCGCTCAGGACCCCGCGTCCAGCGCCTCCAACCCGCTGGCCTGCGTCCGCCAATCACTCACGTTCGGATTCGTCCCCGAACCCTGGCCCGACCAGCGCTCCCCGATCCGGTTCAGCGAATCGCGGTCCGTGCTCCACAGCGACCCTGTCTGCGTTCCGATGAATCCGCTGTACGCGCCGCCGACCGCGCCGTCGTCGTTCAGCTGCGCCAGGAAGCGCATGAAGATCCCCTTGAACTGCTTCTGGTTGTCGTCGCATGTCGCGGTCAGCGCGTCGCACGACTCCGTCAGCAGTCCGTTCGTCACCAGTGTCGGCGAGTGCACCGCCGAGTCGGCCAGGTAGCGGGCCTCGGTCAGGTCGCCGCCGTTGCCGGTCGCGCGGTACATCTCGTGCGCGGCGCCGATGGCCAGGCCCTGGTTGTACGTCCAGACCGTCTGGCCGTTGTTCGTGCAGGTGTTCGTCAGGCCGTCGTTGACCAGGCCCGAGCCGTTGATCAGCCCGCTGTTCCCGAACCAGGTCCAGGCGGTGGTCGCGCGGCCCAGCCAGGCCGTGTCGCCGGGGATGCGGTTGTGCAGCGCGGCGGTCAGGTCCACGTAGAGCGCGTTGGTCACCGAGTTCTTGTACGTCTTCTGGGTGTTCCACCAGACGCCGCCGCCGCAGCTGCTCGTGTCCCACAGGGTGCTGACGTAGTCCATGATCGTGACGGCCTCGTTCAGGTACGTCTGGTTCCCCGTCAGGTCGTACGCGTCGACCCAGGCCATCGCCCACCACTCGGTGTCGTCGGTGGCCTGGCTGATGAAGTCGCCCTGGACCGGGTCCGAGCTGCGCGCGCCGGCCGGGAAGGCGGCCTTGTTCACCTGGAACGTGCGGTCGACGATCCACTCCTGCGAGGTGTCGCCGGAGCCGCGCATGTAGTCGATCATCGAGGTCAGCGCCACGGCCGAGTTCCACCAGCTCGACGGCCACCATGCGTTGTACGGGTCGTACGACCACATCAGCGCGTCGGCGGCGGCTTTGGTCGGGACCGCGTCGGCGCGCGCCCACGCCGTGCAGCTCCCGTTCTGCCCGGTCACCGCACGCCCGCAGGCGCGCACGGCCCCGCCGGCCAGCCGTCCCAGCGGATCGTCGATGTTGATCTCGGCAGTCTGCGTCCCGGTCGCACCGGACGGCACGCTCACCCGCCCCTTGCTCGAGCCGTCCGGCCAGCTCGCGCCGGCGTCCCAGGAGCGGTCCATCCAGATCTCGTCGCCCGGCGCGCCGCCGGAGATCGAGGCCCAGGCCATGCCGCCGGAGTCGACGTGCAGCGCGATGTCGCGGCCGCTCAAGGTGGTGTCGGGAACCGGCGAGGTGTTGCCGACCGAGCCGGCGGAGGAGACGCCGTCGCAGCGCGCGGCGCACACCGGCAGGTGGACCCAGTTCGTGCAGACCACGCCGTTCGCGTCGCCGCACGCCCGCACCACCGCGCGCCGGTGGTTGGACGGGTCGTACATGTTGTACATCAGGGTCCGGGTACCGGTCCACGTGCTCGGGATCGACGCCTTGCCCAGCAGCCCGTCCCAGGTGCTGCCGGCGTCCCAGGACCGGTCGATCCACACCGAGTCGTTGAGCTGCCCGTTGTCGATGCTGGCCCAGGCCATCCCGTCGACGTCGTCCACGTGCAGCTCGACCACGCGGTTGTTCACATAGACGTTCGGAGTCGGGAACGTCTCCTGCTGGGCCAGTGACGGATCACGCGTGTCGCAGTACAGCGCGCACACGGTGGTCGCCGCCGATGCCACCGGCGGCGACACACCGAGTACCGGTGCCAGCGCCGTGACCAGGGCGGTAAGGAGAATCAGGGTCCTGCGCACGGCGAAGCACCTCCCGGACGGGGCGGATATCAGGACTGAGCGAAGGTGAACCAGTGCACGTTCACGAAGTCGGCGGGCTGCCCGGAGGAGAACGTCAGGTAGACCGTGTGCACGCCGGTGACCCGGCTGATGTTGGCCGGTACCGTCTCCCAGGTCTGCCAGCCGCCGGTGTTGCCGAGGGCGAAGCTGCCGATCGGCGCGGCCGTCGGGCTGTCCAGCGCCACCTGGACCAGGCCGCTGATACCGGCTCCGGCCCCGGAGGCGACCCGCGCCTTGAACTGCGTGGCGCCTGCGCTGCCGAAGTCGACGCCGGTGTAGCCCAGCCAGTCGCCGTTCGCGATCCAGCCGACGTCCTGGCCGCCGCCGGTGTCGCTGGTGGTCTCGTTCTGCGTGCCGTTGTGCGAGCTGTAGCTCGCGGCCTGGATCGTGGAGTAGGCGCTGATGCTGCCGCCGCCGGGAGCCGAGGAGCTGGAGCTGGAGGAGGGCTGGCTCGGTCCGCCGCCGCCCGGGCCGGTGGCCGTGCCGCCGCCGACGGCCACGGTCAGCAGCGTCGGGCTGCCGTCGGACACGGCGCCGGACTGGTCGGCGCCGCCGTTGGGGGCCACGTCGTCGTAGGGGAAGCCGTAGCCGCGGTGGTCCAGGCTCGCCGCGTGCGCGATCCGCGAGTAGTGGTTCGTGATCGTGTTCTGGTAGTAGTTCGCGGGGTTCTCGCCGTCGGGCTGGCTGGCGTCGATCAGCAGGGTACTGCGATTGAACGCGGCGCTGATCCGCGCGGTCAGCGGGCCCATGGCGCCGGCGGTGTTGGCGAACGGTCCGGTGCTGCAGCTGAAGATGTCCGCGGCCGAGGGCTGCGCGAAACTTCCCAGGCCCGGGAAGGTCAACTGGCCGCCGGAGACCTGTCCATTCACGGTGCCCCAGGAGGCCTGGGTGTCCACGGCAAGCGGCTGGCTGGAGTACTTGGACCACACCTGGTTCACGTACGGCTGGTAGTACCCGGAGAACAGCGAGCTGTTGATGACGATGCCGTTGTTCGGGCTCAGCGCGCGCAGGTTGGCGCCGCCGTTGGTGACGACCAGCTGGTCCCAGCCGGCGCCGTCGGCGGCGTGCTGGGCCTTCAGGTTCGTGCAGACGGTGTCCAGGCCGTTGGTCGGCAGGCCGCTGACGGTCTGCGTGGCGCCGGAGGAGTTCGTCAGGGCCAGCGAGATCGGGATCGAGACGAAGTCGACGTAGCTGATGTTCGCGAACATCTGCGCGGCGTTGTACGTGAACTCGCAGAAGTCCCACATGAGGTGGATGTTGGGATCGGACTGGTTGCTCACGGACGGCTCGACCAGGCCGGGGCCCGGGTTGAGCAGGAAGGTCAGCGGGGCGCCGATGGAGAACCAGATCCGGCCGCCGGCGATGTGCGGGATGGTGATCGTGGTGGTGCTGCCCGGTGCGCCCAGCGCGATCGCGCAGTTCGCGCCCAGCGGCGCCCCGGTCGATCCGGGGGAGGACGGGTAGTAGACCGTGTGCCCGTCGGACTCCAGCAGCATCAGGGCATTGTTGTTGTCGATCGCCTGCCCGGTGACGTAGGCGTAGACCTGGCTCGAGGTCGTGGTGTTCTGCAGGGCGATCTGCAGGGTGGGGGTGGTCGCCGAGGCACGGAAGGCTAGTGCCCCGGTACCCAGGCCGAGCGCTGAGCCGCCGAGGGCGACGGCGGAGGACAGCAGCTTTCTGCGATTCATCATGAGAGGCGCTCCTCGCAGCGGTGGTGCACCGATTCGTGGGGGAGGTGCGGTGGTGCGGGGCGGTTCCGGAAACGTTTACGAAACTCGTTGCCTCCGAGTATGGAAACCTGGCGCGCATCCGTCAACGTCCTGGTGTCCCATGGATTCGTAAAGATCGAACATCGATCTACAAAACAGAGCGTTTATTGACGCAAAGCAACGTCGGTCGTACCGTGCCTGTTCGGACGCCGACCCACACCCTCAGGGTGTCCAGCCCGCGCGCCGATGGCGGACTGCGCGGTTGTAAGGCTACGTGTATCCCCGTCCCCAGGGAGCATCGCCATGCGTTCATCTCCACCTGCCCGTCTGCCCGATCTGAGCGCGGACCATCGGTCCCGCCTGTGGCATCGCCTCGCGATGTCCCTCGGCGCGGTCGTGGTCCTCCTGCTCGGCGTCCTCACCATCGGACCCGCGGCCCGAGCCGCGGGAACGCAAGAGCCCTGCGACATCTACGCCTCCGCGGGAACACCGTGCGTGGCGGCGCACAGCACGGTCCGCGCGCTCTACGCGTCCTACAACGGGCCGCTCTACCAGGTGCGGCGGGCGTCCGACGGCGCCACCACCAACATCGGCCTCACCTCGGCCGGCGGTTATGCGAACTCTGACGCGCAGGACGTGTTCTGCGCGCAGACGGCCTGCACCATCACCGTCATCTACGACCAGTCGCCGCAGCACAACAACCTGACGATCGAGGGCGGAGGCGGCGCGAACCCGAACGCCGACGTCGCCGCGAACGCCAACGCCGCGCACATCACGGTCAACGGCAACAAGGCCTACGGCGTGTACGTCGGCCCCGGCGTCGGCTACCGCGACGACAGCACCTCCGCGATCCCGACCGGCGGCCAGGCGCAGGGCGCGTACATGGTCGCCAGCGGCACGCACGTCAACAGCGGCTGCTGCTTCGACTACGGCAACGCCGAGACCAACAACCGGGACAACGGGAACGGCCACATGGAGGCGGTGAACCTCGGCACCAGCTGCTGGGCCTCGCCGTGCACCGGCAGCGGGCCGTGGATCACCGGCGACCTGGAGAACGGCCTGTACATGGGCGCCGGCTCGAACCCGTCGAACACCGGGAACAACAGCCAGTTCGTCACGGCGATGCTCAAGAGCAACAACCAGACCACCTTCGAGATCGAAGGCGGCAACTCCCAATCCGGGGGTCTGACGACCTGGTACAACGGATCGCTGCCACCGAACGGCTACACGCCGATGTCGCTGGAGGGCGCCATCGTGCTGGGCACCGGCGGTGACAACAGCAACGGCTCGATCGGCACCTTCTTCGAAGGCGTGATGACCGCCGGCGTCCCGAGCGATTCCGCCGACGCGGCCGTGCAGGCGAACATCGTCGCGCAGGGCTACAGCGGCAACAGCGGCGGCAGCCCGCAGTCCTCCGGCGGCACCATCACCCTGGCCGGCGGCCAGTGTGTGGATGTCCTCGGCGACGACTCCGGCGGCGACCTGACGCACGTGAACCTGTGGAGCTGCCAGTCCGGCGCCATCGACCAGCACTGGACGCACAACTCCGACGGCTCGCTGGAGACCCTGGGCCGCTGCCTGGACATCGACGGCGACGGCACCGCGGTCGGCACCAAGGTCGAGCTGTGGGACTGCAACGGCGTCGGCGGCCAGAAGTGGATCCAGCAGGGCAACGGCTCGCTGCTGAACCCGCAATCAGGGCTCTGTCTCGATGACCCGAGCGGCAACACCGCCAACGGTACGCAGCTGCAGATCTACACCTGCAACGGCACCACCGCGCAGGCGTTCTCGGTCAACGGCGGCGGCACGGTCAACGCTCCCGGCAGCAAGTGCGTGGACGTCACCGGCGACGACAACGGCGGGGACCTGGCACTGGTCCAGCTGTGGAACTGCCAGCCCTACGCGGCCGACCAGCACTGGTACCACAACTCGAACGGCTCGCTGGAGACCCTGGGCCGCTGCCTGGACATCGACGGCGACGGCACCGCCGTCGGCACCAAGGTCGAGCTGTACGACTGCAACGGCGTCGGCGGCCAGGTCTGGCAGCAGCAGAGCAACGGCTCCCTGCTGAACCCGCAGTCGGGGCTCTGCCTGGATGACCCGAGCGGCAACACGTCCAACGGCACGCAGCTGCAGATCTACACCTGCAACGGCACCGCGGCGCAGAAGTTCGCGCTGGAGTAGGCCGCTCGCGGCCGGCCTTGTGAGGGAGGCCGGTTCTCGGGCACGCGCGGCGTGCTGTCGGACGACAGCCGGCAGCACGCCGCGCCAGGTCTCGGGTCGAAGGAGGTTCCTCGGGCCGAAGTAGGTTTCTCGGGCTGAAACCAGTGTCTCGGCCAAGATCAGGTCAGAAGCGCGAAAAATCAGCGCCCTGCTCTGCGCGGCCCGGTCGAATCCCGCGCGACGAACGAACTCGGCAGCACCACCTGCCGCGCCCGTCCCGCACCGGCCACCTGGTCCAGCAGTAGATCCACCGCCGTCCGTCCGGCGAGCTCGTTCGGCATCGCGATCGTGGTCAGCGCCGGCGCGGTCATGCCGGCGAACAGCACGTCGTCGCACCCTGCGACGCTCACCGAGCCCGGCACGTCGTGCCCGCGCTCGGTCAGCCCGCGGATGGTGCCCAGCGCCACGACGTCGTCGCAGGCCAGCGCCGCTGTCGCGGCGTGCCGCGCCACCGCCTCGGCGGCGGCCAGGCCGCCTTCGAAGCTCGGCGGGTAGGGGCCCAGCACCTCGACCGTCAGGCCCAGCCGTTCCGCGTGGCGCCGCACACAGCCGCGCTTCTCCTTGTCCGACCAGGACGAGGCCGGGCCTCCCAGGTACACCAGGTCGCGGTGGCCCAGGGCGTGCAGGTGCTCCATCAGGGCCCCGACACCGGTGTCCACGCTGCAGACCACCGAGGCCACGCCGGGGATGGTGCGGTTGACCAGGACCACCGGGCGCCGGGCGGCGATCTCCTTGATCGGCGCCGTCGCCGAGCGCGGGGAGCACAGCACCAGACCGTCCGCCCGGCTGAGCGTCTCGCGCATCAGGCGGTGTTCGCGCTCGGCGTGTTCGTCGGTGTCGGCGAGCAGGACGGCGTAGCCGGCCTCGTCGGCCCGGTTCTCGGCCGCGCGGACCAGCGGGGGGAAGAAGGGGTTGGCGATGTCGGGGACCAGCAGGCCCAGGACGGCGGTGCGGCCGGTGGCCAGGCCGCGGGCCGAGCGGTTCGGCTGGTAGCCCACGCGCTCGGCGACCGACAGGATCCGGTGCCGGGTCCGCTCGCCGATCATCTCGGGGCGGGTGAAGGCCCGCGAGACCGTGGAGACCGAGACCCCGACCTCGTCGGCGATGCTTTTCAGGGACGCCGCGGCCGGGCCGGGCTCGGGGGGTCCGGGCCGTCGCCGGGTCATGCGAACCTGCCTCCTGCTGTCTCGGGGGATCCGAGCGTACCCGGTGGCGTCGTCGCAGGTCGGAAAAGTGTTTGAGCCAGGTGGCGTCCGGCTGTTAGCGTCGCCTCGACCGTGAACCTGATGAGGGAGGTGATACCCGTGACCGCATACACCCATGGGTGCTCCCTCAATCCGTCACGGTCCGGCGGCTGACGTTCGGTGTCGCCGGGAGCGCCTGATAGCGAGGCACTCCTGGAAGGAGACTCCGATGGATACCAAGCCTTTTCTGCTCATCACGCGCGTCGCGGACTGGCAGTGGCACGCGCTGGACGACGACCTCGTCGTCGGCCGGGGGCATGCCGTGCACCGGCCCGACAGCCGATGGTTCATCAGCATCGACGCCTGGCATGAGGCCGCGTTCGACCTGCTGGCCGAGGCGATGCTGGCTGAGCTGCCGACGCCGGTGCACACGCTGATCGACGAAGCCGATGTCGAGATGCGTGCCCGCTGGGCGCGCGTCGGATTCACGGTTCGGCGCCGTGAGTGGGAGTACGTGGTGCCGACCGATCCGCAGGCCACAGGGCTCGCAGATGTGCTGCCGCCTTCGGGCGTCACGATCGTGCCCGCCGGCCAGGCCGATGAGCGCCTGCTGCGGGACGTGGACCGTGCCATCCGTGACGAGGTCGGGGCGGGCGCCGGCTGGCAGTCGATGCCCGCGGAGGTGATCGTGCGGCCTGCGGGGGACACCATCGTCGATCCCGCGAAGTACGCGGTGGCCGCTGCGCCGGACCGCTATCTGGGCCTGATCCGGGTGGTGACGGTGCGGCGCTCGCGCATCGGGCTGCTCGCGGTCCGGGGCGCGGAGCAGCGGCGCGGCATCGGGCGGGCGCTGCTGGCCCATGCGCTGGAGACGTTGCACCGGTCCGGGGCCGCCGAGGCCTGGGTCGAGGTGCAGGAGACCAACCGGGCGGCCTCGGCGCTGTTCGAAGGCGTCGGCGCCCGGCCCGTGAGCAGCAATCTGGAGCTGGTGCGATGACGAAGAACAAGAACGGCATCGAAGTCGAGGGCAAGGTCATCGAGTGCCTGCGCAGCGCCATGTTCACGGTGGAACTCGAGAACGGCCACCGGGTCCTGGCGCACATCAGCGGCAAGGTGCGTAAGAACTACATCAGGATCAACCTGGAGGACCGGGTCCTGGTGGAGCTCACGCCGTACGACCTGACCCGGGGGCGGATCGTTTTCCGCTACCGGAACTAGTACGTAGGCAGTCGGTCCGGTGATGGGCCCCGGTCCCGCTTTCGGGCGCGGCCGGGGCTTTTTCTCCGGATCGCCTTGGTCGCCATCTCTCGACCGGGTATCACCTACCGGGCCGGCGCGGTCGAGATGATCGCGCCAGCCTGTCTTCCAGCCCTGACACACGTGGGGAGCGCCTCGCATGACCGCTGCCGAATCCGCGACCGAAACCGAGACCGACCCGCCGACCGCCGAACTGGACGCGCCGTACCGCGGCCTGGCTCCGACCGCCGCCGCCGACTTCAACCGCGACGGCTTCGCGCATCTGTCGGGCGTGCTGTCCCCGGAGACGATCGCGCGCTTCGAGCCGGTGGTCACCGCCGAGGTGATCCGTCTGAACACCCAGCACCAGCCGTTGTCCGAGCGCGACACGTACGGCAAGGCGTTCCTTCAGGTGTCGAACATCTGGCGGCAGAACGAGACGGTCAAGCAGCTGGTCTTCTCCCGCCGGCTGGCCGGCATCGCCGCGGCGCTGCTGGGTGTCCACGCCGTCCGCATCTATCACGATCAGGCGCTGTACAAGGAACCCGGCGGCGGCATCACCCCCTGGCACGCCGACCAGTACTACTGGCCGCTGTCCTCCGACCGCTGCGCGACCATCTGGCTCCCGCTCCAGGAGACGCCCGTGGACATGGGCCCCCTTGCCTTCGCCCGCGGCAGCCACAACTTGTCCTACGGCCGCGACCTGCCCATCTCCGACGAGTCCGAGCGGCGCCTGAAGCAGGCCGTGGCCGAGCAGCGCTTCGAGGACGTCGTCGAGCCCTACGCCCTGGGCGACGCCAGCTTCCACCGGGGCTGGACCTTCCATCACGCCGGCCCCAACCGCGGCAGCGTCCCGCGGCGCGTGATGACGGTGATCTACATGGACGCCGACATCCGTCTGGCCGAGCCCACCAACGAGAACCAGGTGAACGACCGCGCCTGGATGCCGGGCACGGTGATCGGGCAGGTGCCGGACTCGGCGCTGAACCCGGTGTTGTTCGCCTGACGCGGATCAGTGCCCGGATTCACATCGGCCAGGGGCGACGCTACCCGGCCCGGTCGAGCTCGTGATCTGCTCGAGGGGGCCAAGGCCGTACCCACTGAGCGTACGGGATCGGTGCCGGGTCCGGGCGCAGACTGATCGCCACTCGCGCCGCCAAGAGGGTCACGAGCCCCACCAGGCCGACGCTGAACCCGACTACGTTCGGGAGTGTCGGCCCCTGGGCGAACAGCCAGAAGCCGATGCCGCCTGTGAAGGAGGCGAACAGGCTGGTCACGTAGGTCGCCCAGAAGCGCATGCGAGTCCGCACGACCACGGCCTCGCCGTCGGCCACGCTCACCTCAAGCGTCTTCGACGGGTATCCGATCTGCCTCACACGCAACTGGTGCACGCCGGCCTCGACCATGAAGTCCTGAGTCGCGTCACGACGGAGCCTGGCCACTCGCTTGCCGTCGATGACCACCGCGAACCGGTGATGCAAGAGCCCCCAGCTCTCATACCTCACGACCACGATCCAGCCGGCCACGATTGCCTCCCCTGGGCTACGCGCCCCCATCCTGTGCGGGCAACAAGTGTTGCACCGTCGGCGCTGGCTCCGACAGCCGGTTCGCCCGCTCCTCGAACTCCGAGTCGGCGCCGGTCAGCCGGATCGACCGCTGGTCCTGGTGCTCCTGCCACGAGGGCACCTCGAAGAGCTCGACGAAGGTCTGGGCCTCGTCTCCGTCGCGGAAGATGCCCCACCGCGACGCTCCGGTGCGCCGCCGGGACAGGCCGACCCGGTCGATCGCCTGCAGGAACTCGGCAGTGTCGGCCGGGGCGACGTGGTAGCGCTTCACCACCACGATGGGGCCGCTGTCGAGGTCGGGTTCGAACACCAGGTGCGGGTCCGGCCAGTGGGCGTCGGTGGTGCGGTCGAGCTTGCCGGTCAGGGCCCGCAGCGGGAGTTGGCGCACGCTCAGCGCCGTCCCCGCGAGTAGCGCCGCCGCGATGACCAGGGTCGTGGTGATGCCCAGCGGTGAGGCCAGGGCGCCCCAGAGGAGCGAGCCGATCGCCTGGCCGCCCATGAACACCAGCAGGTAGACGGCCAGTGCACGGGCTCGTACCCACGCCGGGAGCGACAGTTGCAGGGCCGAGTTGAGCGTCGAGAGTGAGGCCAGCCAGGCGACGCCGGTGGGGACCATGACGATGACCACTGTCGGCTTGTTCGTGGTCACGCCGAGCACGAGCGTGCCGATCGCGAACACCAACGCGGACGCCGCCAGCAGCCGGTTCGGCGACAGGTGCGAGTTCAGCCAGGACAGCGTGAACGCTCCGATCACGGCCCCGACGCCCAACGCCGCCAGCAGCACGCCGTACCCGCCGGCCCCGAGGGCGAGCCGGGAGCTGGCCACGACCGGCAGCAGCGCCCACAGCGCGCTGCCGGGGATGACGAACAAAGCCGCACGCAGCAAGATCCGGCGCGGCGAGGGCGCGTTGCGCATGTATCGGTTCCCGGCGCGCAGGGCGGCCAGCGCCCGCTCGGGGTGGCCGCTGCCGGTCTGCGGTGCGCGATGCCACGCCGCCACCGCCGCGACCACGAACAGGAACGACACCGCGTTGATCGCGAAGACGAGCGCCGCCCCGGACGCCGCGACCAGGAACCCGGCGACCGCCGGTCCGACGGCCCGGGCGAGGTTGACGGTCAGGCTGCCGAGCGTCGCGGCCGCCGGGATCTGCGCGCGGGGGACCAGTTCGGGCTGGATCGCCTGCCAGGCGGGGCCGACGAAGGCCTGGCCGCAGCCGAGGAGGAAGGTCAGCGCGAGCAGGACCGTGGGCGTCGTCAGGTCGGCGGCGGTCAGCCACGCCAGCACCCCGGCGACCAGAGCCATCGCCAGCTGGAGGTAGATCAGGAGACGGCGACGGTCGAGCACGTCGGCCATGACCCCGGCGGGGAGGGAGAGGAGCATGACCGGGAGGAGGCTGGCGGTTTGTACCGCCGCGACGAGGGTGGTCGAGGAGTGGTGCGAGACCAGCAGCCACTGCGCGCCGACGGTCTGCATCCAGGAGCCGACGTTGCTGCCCAGCTGGGCCAGCCAGAGGATGCGGAAGATGCGGTTGCGCATCGGGGCCCAGGGGGTGGGGGTGGGGGTGGGAGTTGCTGGGGTGGGCGAACCGTCCGGGGGAGTCGGGGTGCCGCGCGGGTCGCTGGGTGGGGCGGAATCGTTCACACCGGATTCTTGCGCGGGATGTTCGGGTGATGCTATTCGTCGGCGTTCGTTGGGGGTGGGGTTCGTCAGGCCGTTCACTCGCACGTATCTAGGGGTGGGGTTATGCGGGCTGGTGTGGGGGGTTTGTGGGTTTAGAGGCTTTTTACGGCTTCGCGCACGGTTTACGGGATCCGCTGGTGGCGCGGTTCGGTTGAGCGTCGCGGGTTGCGCTGGCGGCCGGCGGTTGGCGTGTCCACGACCGCGCGCCGGTCCGAGTCACTGCGCACGCGTTTGGTCTGGCGGGCGGCGGCCGCGTTTGGTGGGTGCCTGAAGTCAAGGTCAAGGTCAAGGTCAAGGTCAAGGGCAGGGCCTCCGGCGGGCCTCTACAGCGGGGGGTGGGGCTGCGGGCCTGCCGTTTGCCGCCGGTCCGGGACTGGTCGCCTTGCTTTTCGTGCGTGGGCGCGCCGCGTTGTCCGGTGGCGGTGCTGCTTGTGGTCGCCAGTGTTCCGGGTCCCCCGCCGCGTCGTCGCCTGAAGGAAGCAGGCCGGTCCGGTGGTATCAAGTCGGATCACACGTTGCTGTGGTCCGTTTTCGTCCGACTTGACACCACCGGCCCGGCCAGCTTGGCTACGCCCGCCGACGCGGCGGGGGACCCGGAACAAAGACCCCTCTATGGTGTGCGGGATCCACCTGTCACACGGTGGTCGGCCGCGACTGTCCTGCTTGCGTGAGCACGGTGTGACACGTGGATCCTGTTTCCCATACAGGTGGGGTTGTCTCGGTTCCCTCGTCGCTGTCGGCGGGCTCTGCCAACCATTCCGGACTGACGGTGTCAAGTCGGACGAAACCGCACCACAGCAGCGTATGATCCGACTTGATACCGCCAGGCCGGGATGGTTCCGTTTACGGCGACGACAGCGACGAGGGAACCGAGACAGTGGCGACCAACACTCGGACCGCCACCTGCGCGGGGTCTGGTGATCCCTCAGAGCCGAGGCCCCGGCCGGAGGCCCCTGCCTTTGACTTCAGGCGCCCACCAAACGCGGCCGCCGCCCGCCAGACCAAACGTATGCGCAGTGACTCGGACCGGTGCGCGGTCGTGTCCAGCCATCACCGCCGGCCGCCAGCGCAGCCCCCGGCACACCACCGAACTGCGTCCCCTGCGGATCCCGTAAACCGTACGCGAAGCCGTAAAAATAGCCTTTAAAACCACGGACAAACCGCACCATCACACCTCCGCCGTCTCCGCCCCGCTCATAACCGCCAGCGTCTGCGCCGCCCGCGCCAGCACCCGCGCCGCCGCCCCGCGTACCTCGGCGCTGGAGCCGAGGCGGCCCGCCACCACCGCGACTTGGCGTGCGGCCGACGGTAGTGCGGAGCGTGCTATGCCGCGCCGTAGTGGTTCGAACAAGGGCTCGCCGATGGCTGCCAGGTCGCCGCCGACGACGATCAGGCGCGGGTTCAGCAGGGTCACCAATGCCGCCAGGGCTCGGCCGACTGCTTCGCCGGTGTCCTCCACGACTCGCGCCATGCCCGGGGTGCCGGCGGCGAGGAGTGCCGGGAGGTCCGACGGTGCCACTGGTTCGCCCCAGCTGTCCTGTAGCAGTCTGGCCAGGGCGACTGGGCTGGCTATGGTCTCCAGGCAGCCTCGGTTGCCGCAGCGGCAGACCAGGCCGTCGCGGACGGCGGGGAGGTGGCCGATTTCGCCGGCCAGGCCGCCGGCTCCGAGTTGGAGGGCGCCGGCGGCGATGACGCCTGCGCCGATTCCTGCTGAGAGGCGGATGTAGACCATGTCCTCGACGTCGCGGCCGGCTCCGTACATGTGCTCGGCCAGGGCGCCGGCGTTGGCGTCGTTCGTCATCTCGGTGGGCAGGCCCGTGCGGTGTTCCAGTTCGGGGCCGGGGCGGATGCCGGTCCAGCCGGGCATGATGCCCTCGGCGGACAGGGCGCCGTCGGCGTCGACGGGGGCTGCGATGCCGACGCCGAGGCCCAGGACGCGTTCGCGGGGGACGCCGTTCTCGGTCATGGCGCGGCGTACGAGGTCTGCGGCGAGGTCGAGGGTTTCGTGGGGGGCGCGGTCGACTTCCTTGGCCTCGCTGGTCTCCCATACCGGGGTGCCGTGCACGTCGCACAGGGCGACCCGCACGTGTGCGTGTCCGATGTCCGCGCCGATGGCGTAGGCGACCGAGCGGTTGAGTGCCAGTGGCAGTGCGGGGCGGCCCATCGAGCGGATCTCCGCCTCGGAGCCGTGGGCGCCGTTCGCTCCGATCTCCTCGACGACCAGCCCGGCCGCGATCAGATCGGAGACCAGCACGGACACCGTCGCCCGGGACAGCCCGGTGAGCCGGACCAGTTCCGGGCGACTGGTGGTGCTGCTGGCGAGCAGGACCTGGAGGACTCGCAGGCGGCCCTCTTCTCGCAGGTTCGGCGGCGCGGCGACGATGCACTCCTCGGATAGTTCTGGGTGGCACACATGCTACGGCCACCGCGCCGCCGAGATTTGAATCAGTCCCCGGCTCAGTCGTGGATCAGGTCGAACTCCTCCCAGGGGCCGATGGCGGTGCGGTTGGCGATCAGTGGCGCGGCGCCGGCGTTGTCGGCGGTGACGATGTCGCCGTTGGCGTGGGCCCGGAAGCTGACGCTGCCGTCGGAGTTGTGGATGAGGTCGAACTCCTCCCAGGGGCCGATGGCGGTGCGGTTGGCGATCAGCGGTGCGGCGCCGGCGTTGTCGGCGGTGACGATGTCGCCGTTGGCGTGAGCGCGGAAGCTGACGCTGCCGTCGGCGTTGGTGATGAGGTCGAACTGCTCCCAGGGGCCGATGGCGGTGCGGTTGGCGATGAGTGGCGCGGCGCCGGCGTTGTCGGCGGTGACGATGTCGCTGTTGGCGTGAGCACGGAGGCTGATGACGGAGTTTGAGGATGAGCCCGACACCGACACGTCGAAGATGTGCATCGAGACCGAGCTGCGGACCGCGCCGGCACTCACGGTGGGCAGCACCACGTCCTGCACCGTCTTGCCGGCCTGCAACGGGATGGCCGCGTAGGACAGGTTCACGGCCTGGGTGATCTTGCCGCTTCCGCCGTTGATGTAGGTCGGGTTCGCGATGAAGTCAGTGCCCTGAGCGGCGGAGGTCGACCACCAGTCGGCGAAGCCCAGGCTGTAACTCTGGGTACTGCCATCGGTGTAGATGATGGTCCCGCTGCCGGAGGACGACCCGTAGGTCGACGTCCCGATGATGGACAAAGTGGTGCCGGAGCCTGATACCGGGATGGTTTGTCCCGAGGCCACGATGTCGTCGTTCGTTCCGGCGGCCACGTTCGGCCAAGGGATGGTGGCGCCGTCGTGGGTGAGCGTCGCCCCGGGAGTGATGCCCGCGGCCGTGGACAGTGCCTGCGAGGAGTAGCTCGTCCCGCCGCCGTCCAGGTTCCCGGCCGCCGTGCTGCTGTCGTCGGTGATGCCGATGTTGTTGAACGCGGCGTTCAGTGAGGCGTAGGCGATGTTCATCGTGCCGGAGTCGCTGTAGGGGCCGGTGCCGTTGACCGTTGCTTGCGCGGACAGTGAGTAGGGCCCCGGCGCCGTGCCCGAGGGCGCGCTCACCTTCCACGTGGTCTGTACCGACTGCCCGCCCGCGACGCTGGCGAACGTCGAAGGCGTGGTGGCCTGCGCGCTCCAGCCGGAGGGCAGGCTCAGCGAGACGGCGACGTTGGTCTCCGCGGCGGTGCCGCCGTTGACGAACGTCGTGGTCGCGGTGCCGGTGCCGCCGGCCGTGATCAGCGCCGGCGCCGCCAGGCTCAGCGTGTGCCGCACCACGATCGGCGCGGTGCCGGTGACGCCGTTGACCGTGACGCTGATCAGCGCCGTCCCGTCGCCGACCGCGTGCACCTGACCGGTGCTGCTGACCGTGGCGACCGTCGGGTCGCTGCTGCTGTAGCCGACCGAGGCGCCAGCCAGGTTCACGAACGACTGGTCGTTGTCGACGGCCTCGATGACGTTGTCGGCGGTGACGCTCATGTTCCGGCCCTGCGACACCGAGCCGACGCCGGTGGTGTCGTCCTTGATCCACTGGTTCTTGCCGGTGAGGTCGATCGTCGAGCCGGCGTTGTAGACCACGCTCTCCGGCTGCACGGTCACGTACTGCACCTTCGACGTGATGGTGCCGGACACCGCCACGTTCACCGTCGAACGGATGTCGGAGGCGCTGGCGCCGACCTGCAAACCGTAGGTGCCGTCATAGACCACGGACTTCATGTTCGTGGCGTCCCAGAAAGACAGGTCACTGATCTTCACCGGGATGGTGATCTTCTGTGCGGCGCCGGGGTTCAGGACACCCGTCTTCTGGAAGCCCACCAGCCGCTTGTTCGGCAGCTGCACGCCGGAGACCGTGAACTGGGTCGCGGCGTACAACTGGGCCACGGTCGCGCCGGCGGTGCTGCCGGAGTTGGTGACGGTGAAGCTGACGTTGACCGTGCCGTCGGCGTTGGGGCTCGCGTTGTCGACGGTCGCGGCGGAATAGGAGAAGTTCGAGTAGCTCAGGCCGTAGCCGAACGGGTAGGTCGGGGTGCCGGTGAAGTACTGGTAGGTCCGGCCCAGACCGCTGGTGTCGCCGGGGGTCAGGCCGTAGTTGCTCATCGCAGGGAGCTGCGAGTCGTCGGCGTACCAGGTGAAGTTCAGGTGCCCGCTCGGGTTCTGCCTGCCCAGCAGCACGTCGGCCAAGGCAGTGCCCTGGCTCTCCCCGTTGTAGCCGCTGAACACGACCGCCGGGATGGTGCCGTCCACGTCGCTGATCTTCACCGGGCCGTCGGACTGCACGACCAGCGCGGTCTTCGGGTTGCCCAGCGCCGTGGTCTGCGTGATCAGCGAGTCGTAGTTGCCCGGCATGTTCAGCGTGGTCCGGTCGTTGCCCTCCTGGGCGTTGTTCTGGTTGGTGCCGACGAACATGACGACCAGGTCGGCGTTCTTGATGGCGGTCTGTGTCGCGGTGCTGAGCGTCGCGGCCGAAGTCGCGGTGCTGGACGTGCTGGCTGCGTCGAACAAGATGTTCGCGTTCGGATTCGCCGCCTTGATCGCGGTGGTCAGGCCCTGCACGGCGTTCACCTGGAGCGAGGGCGCCCCGGAGTAGTCGCCGAGCGTCACGGTGTTCGCCATGTCGCCGAGGATCACCACGTTGTTCAGCTTGCTCGCGTTCGCCGGCAGCAGCGGCGCGCCGGTCCCGGAGACGTTGCCGTTCTTCAGCAGCACCAGCGAGTTGTCGGCGACCTGCGTGGCCAGCGCCTGGTGCGCCGGGCTCTGGATCTGCGCCTTGGTGATGCTGGTGTAAGGGACCTGCGAAGCCGGGTCGAACTCGCCGGTCTGCATGCGGATCGTGAACAGCTTGGTCAGGTCGGCGTCGATGACGCCCTCCGACAGGATCCCGGCGTTGATCGCGGCCTGGATGTTCTGCAGCGAGAACTCGTCGCCGCCACAGTTGACCTGGGTGCCGGCGCGCAGCGAGTACGCCTCGCCGCCGGCCGCGCCGGAGATCTTCGCGCCGGAGGCGGTGTTGGTCCAGATCGCGTTCGAGCCGCCGCCGTCGGTGCTCCAGCCCGGCGGGGCCCAGGCGTGCCCGGAGGGGAAGTTCTGGTACGTCGTGCCGACCGCGCCGCAGTCGGAGGTGACGTAGCCGTTGAAGCCGTAGGTGCGTTGCGCCAGCTGGTTGGCCGTGTAGGTGTCGGCGACCGAGGGCGTGCCGTTGATCGCGTTGTAGGAGGTCATCAGACCCGCCACATGCGCGTTCTCGATCAGCGAGGCGAACTGCTTGGTGTAGTAGTCGCGCAGGTCGGTGTCGCTGACGTTGGAGGAGATGCCGGTCCGGTCCTGCTCGACGTTGTTCAGGGCGTAGTGCTTGGCGGTCGCGCCGGCCTTGAGATAGCCGTTCAGCGACTGGCCGGTCATCGAGTTGCCCTGGAAGCCGTTGACGAACGCCCCGGCCATCTGCCCGACCAGGTACGGGTCCTCACCGAACGCCTCGTCCGTGCGGCCCCAGCGCGGATCCCGGTCCAGGTTGACCGTCGGAGCCCAGAACGTCAGCGAGCCGTAGTCGCTCGCCGCGGGCCCGAGGTTGTTCTGGCCGGTGCCGAACAGCGACTTGTCCACCAGGCCGCGCGCCTCGTCGGAGATCGCCGTCGTCTCCTGGTAGACCAGTGCCGGATCCCAGGACATCGAGGAGGCGAAGTTCGTCGGGAAGCTGGTCGCCACCGGCGGGTTGCCCGCGGCGCTGCCGCTGTTCTGGTCGGCGCCCAGATAGTTGATGCCGTGCTGGGCCTCGGCCTGATACGTGTACTGCTGCACGCCCAGACGCGGGATCGCCGGTGCGCTGGTGGTGTTCAGCTGCGCCGCCTTCTCCGCCAGCGTCATACGGGAGACCAGGTCCGCGGCGCGGGCCTGGAACGGGTAGCTGGTGTTCAGGTAGATCGGTGTGCTGCTGGCCGCCGGTGTCGCGGCAACACTTCTAGGGGCGGCCGCGACGCTGGTCACGGAGGCCGCAAAGCCGCAGGCCAGAACGACGGCCGATCCTGCGGCCAGCAGCTTGCGGCGGTGGGGGGTGGTTCGTCTCATCGACTCGACTCCGAGCTCGGTGGCGGGGGATGGAGCGGGGACAGACGCGCGAGGGTTCTGGAGGGTTCTGCGGCTAGTCGTTGATCAGGTCGAACTCCTCCCAGGGACCGATGGCGGTGCGGTTGGCGATCAACGGGGCGGCCCCGGCGTTCTCGGCCGTCACGATGTCGCCGTTGGCGTGAGCTCGGAAGCTCACACTGCCGTCGGAGTTGTGGATGAGGTCGAACTCCTCCCACGGTCCGATCGCGGTGCGGTTCGCGATCAGCGACGACGCGCCGGCGTTGTCGGCCGTCACGATGTCGCCGTTGGCATGAGCCCGGAAGCTCACGCTGCCGTCGGAGTTGGTGAGGAGGTCGAAGGATTCCCAGGTCCCGATCGCGGTGCGGTTGGCGATCAGCGGCGAGGCGCCGGCGTTGTCGGCCGTGACGATGTCGCCGTTGGCGTGGGCCCGCAGGCTGATCACCGGAGTACCGCTGCTGCCACCGCATGCGGCCGGGACCGGAGTACCCGCCGGTGCGGCTCCGGCCACGATGTTCCACTGCACGAGCTGCGCGGCCGAGATGTTCGGAGCCGTGCAGATCCCGCCGCTGACCGCCGCCTGCGGCACCGGGTTCCCGCCGGCGTCGACGACGTGGTAGCTCCCGGCCGTCATCCCGAGGCCGGCGAAGTGGAAGGTGAGCGCGGCGTTGTAGGCGGTTCCGGAGGTGACATCCGCCAGCGTCACCGTCGCGCTGGTACCGCTCGCGGCGACGGCCGGAACGACCTGGAGCACGCCGCTGTTGGCCAGCGTGGCGTAGGCCGGTGCGTAGGAAGCGAGCTGGGATCCGTTGCTCAGTACGGTGCCGCCAGCCGCCTGGTAGGCGCTGATGTTCGCATCAGTGCCGTTCATCGGCAGCACCGCCTTGTACGACGACAGCTTCACCGTCCCGTTCGCGATCTCCTGGCTGGTGACGACGGCGAACCCGGCCTGGTAGCCGTCCCACAGGCTGCTGATCGCGTCCTCCATGGCGTTCACGGCGCCGCCGGAGGTGTTGCCGTAGGCCTGGGAGAAGTCCATGTAGACGGCCACCGGCTGTTGGGGATAGGAGCCGGTGATGGTCTGCAACGTCGGCACCCAGGAGGTGTAGATCGGCCAGCCCACGACGTCCTTCTGGGTCCCGTCGTGGATGAAGAAGTCCTCGCCGCCGCCTTCGGGCAGGCCCATGGCGTAGTTCGACAGCCACTGCACCGCCTGCGCGGACAGCTGCGTGCTGTCGCTCGGTGCGGTCCACTCCTGCGCCAGTGGAACGCCGTAGGCGCGTGCCAGGGCGCCGAAGGTCAGGGCCAGGCCGGGGGACTGCGCGGCATCGACGATCACCGTGGCCGTGTACTGCTTGGCCAGGCTGAAGAAGATGTCGGGGATGTTGGCGTAGTTCACCGCGTTCCCGAAATGCCCGCCGAAGTAGTAGTACAGCGGCGTCGAGGCGGTGACGGCACGGACCGCTGCGGTGAGCCGGCCGTAGGTGTCCTGCACGCTCCAGGCCCGGAAAGCTTGGTAGACGCCCCACAGTGGCTGGCCGATGGCGGCGGCCGGCACGGCGGCGAAGTTCGCGTAAGAGGTCTGATACTCGCTGTTGAACGCCGCGATGGTGCCGTAGGTGTTCGGCAGGTAGGTGGTGTGGAACTCGTTGAGATCGGCCTGCGCCCACCCCGAGGCGCCGCCGTTGATGTCCCACTGCGCGTCGAGGAATCCGTAGTCCAGGATGCTGCCGCCGTAACCGGCGTTCCCGGCTATGTGCGCGACGGTCTTGGTGACGTAGTCGAAGTACGCGGGCTGATACACCGGATCCCACCAGACCGGCGCCGGACTGCTCGCCCCGGTGCTGTCGACCTCGCGGCCGGTGACCCAGGACGCCGGGCTGCCGCCCCAGCCGGAGTACCAGAAGATCGGGATCAGCTTGATCCCGGCGGCGGAGGCGTTGGCCAGTTCCTGGTCGAGCTCGGTGAAGCTGAAGCTGCCCTGCGACGGCTCGATCGTGCCCCACGGCATGTCGATCTCGGCCGTCGTCAGGCCTTTCGCCTTCAGCGCCGCGAAACTGGCCTGCGACCACGCGGTCCCGTTGTTGTCGAACTGCAGCTGCGTGGCCCACATCGGACCTGCCGCCGCGGCTTGTGCGGCCGGTGTCGATGCGGGGGTGGATGTCGCTGCCGGGGCCGCCGAGGCGGTGCCGGCCCAGGCGGTCGCGGCCAGCGCGCAGGCTGCCAGGAAGGACATTGCCCTGATTCTCATGGTGGATACATCCGATGACTGGGCCCGGGCGCCGGCAACCAGACAATCGGCGGCGGAACGCCTGTGCGGGACGCTTGACTTATGCGTAACACTAAAACAACATCAGGGTTCTCATGGCAATGACCTCAAGAGTAAAGACTAAGTATGGATCTAGTGGGTGTTACCGGTGCCAATCGCGGTGCGTGCTGCCGGAGCTGCTCCGTAACCATCTGATCAGTTCTCGAAAAAACATGAGCTTGACGTAGCAAAAAGTTGCGCAACTCCCCGGACACCTGGACGTCGGCGTCATCGTGCGCTACAACACCTCCGATGTCTTCGCCGTGACGGCGCCCTCACACGCCGCATCCAGGGAGCACCCGTGTGCAGTCTCAAGATGTATCCCCGCCGAAACCTCCGACCCCGTCTGTCCGTCGCCGTGGCGGCCGTCCTCGTCGCCACTCCGGCCTTCCTCGCCGGCGGCCTGGCCCCGCCGGCGGCCGCGGCCGCCGCCACCACCGCGTGGCAGAACGGCGCGTTCCAACTCGACGCCGGCGGAGTCGTCTCGCGCTCCGACGTCGTCCTCGGCCAGCCCAACACCGCGAACACCCAGTCACTGCCGCTGGGCAACGGCTCGCTCGGCGTGGCCGAATGGGCCGCCAACGGTTTCACCGCGCAGCTCAACCGCAGCGACACCATGCCGAACCGGCTCTCGCCCGGACAGCTGACCATTCCCGGGCTCACCGCGATGACCTCCGCCTCCAACTTCACCGGCTCGCTCGACCTGTACAACGGGGTGCTTACCGAGTCCGGCGGCGGGATGACGCTCAAGGCGTGGGTGCCCGCGGGCAAGGACGAACTCGTCGTCGACGTGACCGGGGCCAACTCTGCGACGCAGCAGACTGCGACGCTGAGCCTGTGGAGCGGGCGCTCGCCGTCCACTGCCGCCTCCGGCGCGGTCGCGAGCCTGGCGCAGACGTGGGTGGACAACTCGCAGACCGGCAACTCCGGGCAGACCTTCGGGGCGATGGCCGCTGTCACCGCCGCCGGGCAGAACGTCACGGCCTCGGTGGTGAACTCCACGCAGGTCCAGGTGGGCTTCAAGCCCAACACCGACGGATCGTTCCGGGTCGTGGTCGCCTCGCCGCAGTGGACCGGCGGTGACCCGACGGCGACCGCGAACAGCGTCATCGGCGGTGACGCCACGGCGAGCTCGTCCTCGCTGCTGGCCACGCAGGCCTCGTGGTGGAACAACTACTGGCACAACAGCGGCCTGATCGAGATGAACTCCTCCGACGGCAGCGCGCAGTACATGGAGAACCTCCGCACGCTCTACCTCTACTTCGAGGCCGCCACCATGCACGCCGGCCAATATCCCGGCAGCCAGGCCGGCGTCGCGGACCTGTTCAACTTCAGCCAGGACAAGCAGGACTGGTACCCGGCCGGGTACTGGCTGTGGAACCTGCGCGGACAGCTCGCGGCGAACATCAGTTCCGGCAACTTCGCGCTGAACACGCCGATCTTCGACATGTATCTCAATGATCTGCCGAACATCGAGTCGTGGACGAGCGCGCAGATGGGCGGCAAGCCCGGTGCCTGCGTGCCGGAGACCATGCGTTTCAACGGCAACGGCTTCTACAACGGCGGCAACAACACGCAGAACGCCTCCTGCGCGCAGGCCTCCAGCCCGAGCTACAACGCGCTGACGCTGACCAGCGGCGCGGAGATCGCGCTGTGGGTGTGGCAGCAGTACCAGGACACCGGCAATGTCAGCTTCCTGCAGAAGTACTACCCGATCCTGAAGCAGACTGCGACGTTCCTGCTGGCCTACCAGAGTGCCGGCTCGGACAACTTCCTGCACGCCACGGCGAACGCCCACGAGACGCAGTGGGCGGTCACCGATCCGACCACCGACCTGGCCGCCGATCAGGCGCTGTTCGGCGCGACCGTGAAGGCCGCGACGCAGCTGAACTCCGACCCGTCCCTGGTCTCGCAGCTGAACACGGCGCTCGGGCAGATCGAGCCGTACGCGCGGACCGACTCGGGCAAGACCCAGCTGCTGAACCCGCAGCCGACCTCGGCCTCCGCCGCGGCGAACGTCGACGCTCAGGGCGCTGACATCATCGCCGACTCCTACCAGCCCTCGGCCAAGCCGCAGAACGGCGAGAACATCGGTCTGGAACCGGTCTGGCCCTACGGCCTGATCGGCGACAACACGGTCGTCAACGGCGACAACCTGACCGCGCTGGCCCAGCGCACCTACACCGACCGGGTCAACAAGACCAATCCGGACTGGAACTTCGACGCGGTCCAGGCCGCGCGTCTGGGTCTGGGCAGCGAGGTCGCCGCCGACCTGAACACCGTCACGCAGAACTACCAGGCCTATATCAGCGGCCTGGCGAACCTGTTCAACGGCAACACCGGCGACGAGCCCTACATCGAGCAGTCCTCGACGGTCGCGACCGCCGTGGACGAGGCACTGGTGCAGGACTACGACGGGACGCTGCGCTTCGCCCCGGCCTGGCCTTCGGGCTGGGACGGCTCCGGCACGGTCGCGATCCAGGGCGGCAGCAAGGTCGACGTGCAGGTCGAGGGCGGCACCCTGGCCACCGCGGCGATCCAGGCCGGCAGCACGCAGACCCTGACCGTGCGCAACCCCTGGCCCGGCAAGCAGGCCGAGGTGGTCAACGGCTCGACCGGCGCCGTGGTCGTGGCCGCGACCACCAACGGGACGCTGAGCGTGCCGGTGTCGGCCGGCTCGACCTACCTGGTCGAGCAGCCCTCGGCGCCGACCACCTCGCTGCCGTACGCGCAGGTCACCGGTTCCAAGGCGACCGCCGCCAAGCATCTGGGCAAGGTGCAGATCGGGCTCGACCCGGCGGTGTCCTTCCCGAACCTGGCCGCCTCGTTCAACAACGTCGGCATCACCGCCGACACCGACACCGCGCCGGGCAGCTTCGACGGCGGCGGCGCCAGCTTCTCCGAGACCGCGCTGACCACCGCGCACGCCGCTCCCGGCGCCTCGGTCGCGTCCTCGGGCGTGACGTTCACCTTCCCGAACGCGGCCGCGGGCAGCAACGACAACACGGTGGCCGAGGGGCAGACGATCAGCCTGTCCGGGTCCGGCACGCTCGGGTTCCTGGTGTCGGCCAGCTACGGCCCGGCCACCGGTTCGGGGACCGTCACCTACACCGATGGCAGTACCCAGAGTTACAGCCTGACGGCGCCGGACTGGTTCTCCACGACCCCGCCGAGCGGGGGAGCGCTGGCGGTGAGTTCGGCGTACCAGAACCGGCAGGGGAACACGACGTACAGCGGGTCCGGCAACATCTTCTCCGTGCCGGTGGCGCTGACGGCCGGCAAGTCGGTCGCCTCGGTCACGCTGCCGGGCGGCGGGCCGTTGACGTCCGGGACGCCGGCGATCCACGTGTTCGGGCTGGCGACGTCCGGTGCCGCAAGTGGTGGTTCGGCTATCAGCCTGCGGGCTCATGCCAATGGCGACATCGTGACCGCTGACAACGCGGGAGCGTCGGCGCTGATCGCCAATCGAACGTCGGTGGGGACGTGGGAGACGTTCGATCTGATCAGCAATTCCGACGGCAGCGTGAGCCTGCGGGCGCATGCGAATGGCGACATCGTGACCGCCGACAACGCGGGAGCTTCGGCTCTGATCGCCAATCGCACGGCGATCGGGCCCTGGGAGGAGTTCGATCTCATCAACAACTCCGACGGCAGTGTCAGCCTGCGGGCTCATGCCAACGGCGACATAGTGACCGCCGACAACGCCGGGGCCTCGCCGCTGATCGCCAATCGGACGGCGGTCGGGCCTTGGGAATCCTTCGATCTCATTCATGACTGAGGGGGATTCATGAGAACTCGAGTCGCCTCGGCCGTCGTCGCACTACTCACCGCATTGGTGACATCCCTGATGCCCGCTGCGAGTGCATCGCCGGCTCCGGTCCTGACCGGATCGTGGACCGGGACGTGGGCGGTGTCTCCGCAAAGCGGCGGCGCCTCCTTCAACCAGCAGACGCTGCGCCAGATCGTGCACACCAGCATCGGCGGGACGTCGGCGCGGTTGCAGATCTCGAATGTGTTCGGCGGGCAGGCGTTGGCGATCGCCGATGTGCACATCGCGGTGCGCTCGTCCGGGTCGTCGATCGTCGCCGGGACCGACCGGGTGGTCACGTTCGGGGGTCAGGCCTCGATGAGCGTCCCGGCCGGTGCCGTGGCGATCAGTGATCCGATCGCGTTCTCGGTGTCGGCGTTGTCGGATGTCGCGGTCAGCATCTACCTGCCGGCCGGGACCGGGCCCTCGACGTATCACCAGCAGGGGACGGCGACCACCTACGTCGCGGCCGGTGACGTCAGCGGGAGCGGCGGCCTGGCCAGTCCGCAGACGACCGGGAGCTACTACTTCCTGACCAACCTCGATGTGCAGAACCCGGCGTCGCAGGGTGCTGTGGTGACGCTCGGGGCGTCGATCACCGACGGGGTCGCGTCCTCGGCGGACTCCAACCGGCGCTGGCCGAACGACCTGGCGGTGCGTCTGGCCCAGACCGGGCACCAGATCGGGGTGCTGAACCAGGGGATCAGCGGCAACCGGCTGCTGGTCGACGGGGCCGGGCAGAGTGCGCTCAACCGGTTCGCGCGGGATGTGCTGGCGCAGCCCGGGGTGCAGTGGGTGATCTTCTCCGACGATCCCATCAACGATCTGGGCTCGACCAGTCCGCCGCCGACGTCCGGCCAGCTCATCGCCGGTGCCCAGCAGCTGGCCTCGCTGGCGCACCAGCACGGGGTGAAGTTCCTGTGCTCGACGCTGACGCCGTATCAGGGTGCTTCGTACTGGACGCAGCAGGGGGAGACGGCGCGGGAGGCTTTCAACGCCTGGGTGCGCAGTTCGGGCAACGGCTGCGACGGGGTGATCGACCAGGACGCCGCTGCGCACGACCCGGCGAACCCGAGCACCTACCTCCCGGCGTACGACAGCGGCGACCACCTGCACCCGAACGAGGCCGGGCTGCAGGCGATCGCGAACGCGGTGAACCTGGCGCTGTTCGGTGCTCCGGCGGCGACTCCGGTCGTCAGCTTCCGGGCGCATGCCAACGGCATGATCGTGACGGCGGACAACGCGGGCGCCGCGCCGCTGATCGCCAACCGGACGGCGGTGGGGCCGTGGGAGTCGTTCGACCTGATCAGCAATCCGGACGGCAGCGTGAGCCTGCGGGCGCATGCGAACGGCGACATCGTGACGGCCGACAACGCCGGCGCCGCGCCGTTGATCGCCAACCGGACGGCGATCGGGCCGTGGGAGTCGTTCGACCTGATCGACAACGTCGGCGGGACGGTCAGCCTGCGGGCCCATGCCGACGGGGACATCGTCACCGCGGAGAACGCCGGCGCCTCGGCGCTGATCGCGAACCGGACGGCGATCGGGGGGTGGGAGACGTTCGACCTGATCCAGGACTGAGGCGGGCGGGCTGGGCTATTGTCGGTCCCAACCGAACCCTACTGAGCAGTAGCTCAGCTCGCACACTCAGGAGCGCCGATGCACCCGTTCCGCGCAGCGGTGGAGGCCCGCGACACGGCCGCGATCGAGGCGATGCTCGCCGAGAACGTCGTGTTCACCAGCCCCGTCGCCTTCAAGCCGTACCCGGGCAAGGCCATCACCGCGGCGATCCTGCGCGGCGTGCTGCGGGTCTTCGAGGACTTCCAGTACGTGCGCGAGATCGCCGGCGCCGACGGCCGCGACCACGCCCTGGTCTTCACCGCGACCGTGAACGGCAAGCAGGTCAACGGCTGCGACTTCCTGCACTTCGACGAGGACGGCCGCATCGACGACTTCATGGTCATGGTCCGCCCCCTGTCCGGCGCCCAGGCCCTCGCCGAGGCGATGGGCGCCCAGTTCGAGCAGATCAGCGCGGAGGCGATGGGCGGCTGAGGTCGGCTTTCAGGATTCAGGGCTTTGCGGCTATCAGCGCCTCCCGGCGGCTTCGGCTGCCGGGAGGGCCGGGATCAGCGTGGTGGCGGCGAGGTAGCGACACGGAAGCTTCGGCGCCCGCCGAAACGATCGGCTCCTAGCCTGGGTGCCATGGAACAGAGCCAGGCGGTGTGCCGCACGGTACGAGGCGACGTCGACCCCGGCGCGCTCGGCCGCGTCCTCGCCCACGAGCACCTTCTCGCGCTGCTCGTGGGACCGGGGACGCTCGGCCGGGACGGGGGCGCCGCCGGGTTCGACGTCGCGTTCGAGGACACCCAGGTCGAAGCCGCGGCCAAAGCCCTGAGCGGCCTGCGCGAGCTGGGCTTCGGCACGGTCGTCGACCTGAGCCCCTACGGCGACGCGGGCCGCGATGCATATGGCGCCAACGCCGCGCTTCTGCCGCGCATCGCCGAGGCCACCGGGCTGCACATCGTCTCGGGCACGGCCACCTACCGCGAGGAATTCAGCCCCGACTGGGTCAAGCAGGCCGGCATCGACGATCTCGTCCGCCGCTTCGTCGCCGACGCCGCGAACGGGATCGGCACCGACATCGGCACCGGGACCAGCACCGGCACCAGCACCGACATCGACAGCGGCGCCAGTGCCGGCACCGGCGTGCGCGCCGGCATCCTCGGCGAGCAGCCGACCAGCGAGGGCCGCATCACCGAACACGAGGAACGCGGCCTGCGCGCGGCGGCCCGTGCGCACCACCTGACCGGCCTGGCGATCAGCACGCATACCACCCACGGCACCATGGCCCTGGAGCAGATCGACCTGCTGGAGGAGGAAGAGGTCCCCCTGGACCGCGTGGTCATCGGCCACATGGACAACCACCCCGACCTGGACTATGTCCGCCGCGTCCTGGACCGCGGCGTCACCATCGGCTTCGACTCCATCGGCAAGCAGTACTGGGACGTCCGGCGCCCGCCGCTGCCCGACCAACAGCCCGACCAGCAGCCCGACGGCCCCTTCTCCAAGACCGCGATCAAGCAGTCCGACTCCACCCGGGCCCACCGTCTGGCCATGCTCGTCGCCGAGGGGTACGCCGACCAGATCGTGCTGTCCATGGACCTGACCGGCGGCCAGATGTGGCTCAATCCCGCGACCCACGGCCGGTACGGCTACGGCTACCTCGGACGCGTGTTCCTCCAGCAGCTCCACAAGGCCGGAGTCAGCACCGAGGCCGTCGACAAGATGCTGATCGCCAATCCCGCGCGGCTGCTGTCCGTGCCCGCGCGGTGAGGAAAGCCCCCCACACAGACCTACGAAACGCTCCCTCCGCCGAGTCCTCGGCGGGTGACGAGGATCCCGCGCTCCAGACGTGGCCGCCCGGCGCATCGCCGATGCCCGCGCCGCAGCCTGGGTGCCACCTCCCGTGGCGCGGCGTCGTGCCCGGCTTCCTCTCGCGTCCCGTAGGCACTTCCCATCCTTCGCCGTGCCGGGCGTTCCGGCAATTTCTCCGGTCTTGCCGTGATGATCGGGCTCGGATCGGGCTCGGATCGGACTCATAGTCGTCGATCAACGGGGTATGGCGGTGCGGACCCGAGGTAGGGAGGCGCAAGCCATGGAATCCGGCGTCGTCGTCGGCTACGACCAGAGTTCGCCGGGTGAGCGGGTGCTCGAGGAGGCGGCCGCCGAGGCTGCTCGGCGCGAGGTCCCGCTCACCGTCGTCCATGCGCGGAACACCGCGCACCACGTCGCCGAGGAAGGCGCCGGCCGGGTCAGCCGCCGCCACCCCGGTCTGCGAGTGCGGGCCCGCAGCATCGCCGGTCCCGCCCCGGCCGCGCTGGTCGAGGAGGCGTCCGGGGCGGATCTGCTGGTCCTGGGCCAACGCGGCCTCGGCGGGCTCGGCAGGTTCGGCGGGTTCCGTGGGCCCGCCGGGTTCGGCGGCGGCCTGCGCCCCGGCTCCGCCGCGCTGCGCACGGTCGCCCGCGCCGCGTGCCCGGCCATGGTCGTGCGCGGCCCGGAGCATCGGACCCGGGGGACGGTGCTGGCGGCGGTGACCGTCGGGGCCGACGCCGAGGAACTGCTCGACGTCGCCTTCGCCGAGGCCGCGGCCCGCGGCGCCCGGCTCAAGGCGGTCAGCGCGATGGAGAACCACTGGTCGCGGATGTTCGCCCGCGACGCCGGCCAGGCGGGCCGTGCGGAGCAGGCGCTGGAGCAGCTGCTGGCGCCCTGGCCGGACCGGTATCCCGGCGTCGTGGCGGACCACGAGCTCGTCGAGGGCTCGCCGGCGACGTTCCTCACCGCCGCGACGACCTACGCCGACCTCATCGTGGTCGGAGTCCGGCGGCGCGCGGGCGGCCGGCGCGGGACGCGGGTCGGCCCGATCGCCGAGACGCTGCTGATGCACGCCGATTGCCCGGTCGTAGTCGTCCCTCACAACTGAGGTGCGCGTAATCTTCTCTTGATCCGTCCGCAGCACTCAGGGATGTCGTCCATTGAACTTCTGGTCCATCTACCAGCACGGGTTCGCGCGCGTCGCCGCCTGCACGGGCCACACGGTCATCGCCGACCCGCGGGCCAACGCCCAGGCGGTCCTGCGTCTGGCGCGCCGATGCTCCGAGGACGGGGTCGCCGTCGCGGTCTTCCCGGAGCTGTGCCTGACCGGCTATTCGATCGAGGACCTGCTGTTGCAGGACCCGGTGCTCGACGAGGTCGAGCAGGCGGTGGCCGAGATCGCGGCCGCCTCGGCCGAGCTGCTGCCGGTGCTGGTGTTCGGCGCGCCGCTGCGCTATCGCCACCGGATCTACAACTGCGCGGTGGTCGTGCACCGCGGCCGGATCCTCGGCGTCGTCCCGAAGTCCTACCCGCCGAACTACCGCGAGTTCTACGAGCGGCGGCAGATCGCCTCCGGCGAGGACGAACGCGGCGGGAGCATCCGGGTGGCCGGCCAGGCCGTGCCGTTCGGCGTGGATTTGCTCTTCGAGGCCGAGGACGTGCCGGGGCTGGTGCTGCACGCGGAGATCTGCGAGGACATGTGGGTCCCGGTCCCGCCGAGCGCGCAGGCCGCGCTGGCCGGGGCCACGGTGCTGGTCAACCTGTCGGGCAGCCCGATCACCGTGGGCCGCGCCGAGGATCGCAAACTGCTGTGCCGCTCGGCCTCCGCGCGCTGCCTGGCCGCCTACGTCTACGCCGCGGCCGGGCTCGGCGAGTCGAGCACCGACCTGTCGTGGGACGGGCAGACCATGATCTACGAGAACGGCGCGCTGCTGGCCGAGACCGAGCGCTTCCCGCTCGGGGACTCCCTCGCCGTGGCCGACGTGGACCTGGACCTGCTGCGGCAGGAGCGGGCCCGGATGGGGACCTTCGACGACAACCGGCGCGCCAACGCCGGGACCACCGGGGACTTCCGCCGGGTCGACTTCCTGCTCGACCCGCCGGGCACCGACCTGGGGCTGCGCCGCAAGGTCGAGCGGTTCCCGTTCGTCCCCGCCGACGCCGACCGGCTCGCCCTGGACTGCTACGAGGCCTACAACATCCAGGTCACGGCCCTGCAGCAGCGCCTGGCCGCGATCGGCGGGCCGAAGGTGGTGATCGGCGTCTCCGGCGGGCTGGACTCCACGCACGCGCTGATCGTCGCCGCCCGCGCCATGGACCGCGCCGGCCGCCCGCGCACCGACATCCTGGCGTACACGATGCCCGGCTTCGCCACCGGCGAGCACACCAAGGGCAACGCCCACAAACTGATGGCATCGCTGGGCGTCACCGCCGCCGAGCTGGACATCACCTCGACCGCGCGGCTGATGCTGCAGGAGATGGGGCACCCGTTCGGCGACGGCGAGCCGGTGTACGACGTCACCTTCGAGAACGTCCAGGCGGGCCTGCGCACCGACTACCTGTTCCGGCTGGCCAACCAGCGCGGCGGCATCGTGCTGGGCACCGGCGACCTGTCGGAGCTGGCGCTGGGCTGGTGCACGTACGGCGTCGGGGACCAGATGAGCCACTACAACGTGAACTCCGGCGTCCCCAAGACCCTGATCCAGCACCTGATCCGCTGGGTGGTCGGCAGCGGCCAGTTCGACGAGCAGACCGACGAGACGTTGCTGGCGATCCTGGACACCGAGATCAGCCCGGAGCTGGTCCCCGGCGAGGAGCTCCAGTCCACCGAGGACAAGATCGGCCCCTACGCGCTGCACGACTTCACGCTCTTCCACATCCTGCGCCACGGCTTCCGCCCCTCCAAGATCGCCTTCCTGGCCTGGCACGCCTGGCACGACGCCGAAGCCGGCGTGTGGCCCCCGAACTTCCCGCCGGCCAAGCGCGTGGCCTACGACCTGGACCAGATCCGCCACTGGCTGGAGTACTTCCTGCGCCGCTACTTCGCCTTCGCGCAGTTCAAGCGCTCGGCCATGCCGAACGGCCCGAAGGTGCTGGCCGGCGGCTCGCTGTCGCCGCGCGGCGACTGGCGCGCGCCGTCGGACGGCACGGCCCAGGCGTGGCTGCGGGATCTGGCGCGGATCGGGGAGCCGGGGTAGCCCGGGTAGCCCGGTCGTCGGGCTCAGCCCTGAGGAACGATCTCCTTGCGGAAGGTGACGAACTCAGGGCTCATGCCCATGCGCTCCTTGTAAAAGGGCATAGACAAAGGGTTGTTGAGCTCGGTCTCCAGAAGCACCACTTCCGCACCGCGCTCGCGCCCCCACTCTTCCGCAGCCTGCATCAGCGCGGTTCCGACACCGTCGCGCCGGTGTGCTGCCACGACGCCGAGGCTGTCGATGTGCAGCCGCCGGCGGGAGAAGTCGCTTTGCACCTGCCGCTCAGCGGTCTCGATCGGTTCGAGCAGCGTCGCCGAGACGGCGCCGGCCACGACGCCGTCGACCTCTGCGAGCAGTATCAGCATGTCCTGGCGGTCGCCGAACTCGACATGGCCGTCTTCGAACCAGTCAGCCAGACCCTCTTCGGACGGTACTCGGAACATGTGCGGGTTCAGGGCCGCGAAGTACTCGCCCATCTCGCGCCAGACGATGGCAACCGCCGCCCCGTCGCCGGTCCGGATTTCTCTGATCAGAACATCGGTCATCGATCCAGAGTGCCCAAACGAAGCCGACAATGTCGTGCCGCCGCGGCAGCACGACATCGTCGGCCGGACTATCGTCGGCCCGGGTCAGGACGCTGCGTCTCCTAGTGCAGCGCCATCACCGGGTCGCCGTTGGCGTCGAGCCCGGTCCCGGCGATCGTGCAGCTCCCGCCGCGCACCGCGCCGCTGTTGTACGCCTGGCGCACGCAGCTGCGCAGCGCCAGCTCGCCCCAGTAGTTCGGGTGCAGCGATTCCTGGATGTAGTACGGGCTGCTGCCGATGGTGCTGACGGTGCGGATCTGGTTGACCCACTCGGTTTTGTCCACGGCGCCGGAGTTGGTCCAGGAGTTCAGGCCCTCTTCCTCCAACAGGCCGACAGTGTTCTCACACAGGCGGCGGCCGTTGAAGGCCGAGGAGATGTCGAGCTGCTTGATGTTGCCCAGGCCGCTCTGCGCGACCGCGCTGGACACCGCGCCGGAGATGGCCGGCAGGGCGGTGCCGTCGGCCCAGTTGGCGTCGGTGTTCCAGAAGCCGCAGCCGCCGGTGGACTGGCGGGTGTAGCCGGACTGGGAGTAGCGGAAGCCGGAGGAGGTCGGGATCGGCGAGGGGTAGTTCTGCACCAGGATCGAGTAGTCGCCGTCGGCGTAGCCGTCGTTGGCCATGGCCTGGTGGACGTTGCGCAGCGCCTGGGCGATGTGCGAGGTGACGGTGGCGATGTTGGACGCCGAGAAGTTGCCCGTCACCGAGGAGTCCTGGCTGCAGTACGAGGGCCACCACGAGGGCGTGGTCAGGAAGTCCTCGACGCAGGTGGTGACGATCGAGGAGAAGTTGAAGTCGTTCCCGCCGATCGAGACCGCGACCATGGTGACCTTGTGCGTGGCCGCGAAGTTCTGCAGCATCAGGGCCTGGCCCTGGTTGCCGCCGGAGTTGTAGAAGTCCAGCCCCGGCTTGAAGTTCCCGCTGTCGGTGTACGTCCCGGTCTCCGCGCCGCTGCACGCCAGGTTCAGCCCGTTCACGCCGCCGCCGATGTAGATCTCGGCGGACTGCGAGCGGTGGCAGCGCGCGATGGTCTCGGCGGTGTGGCCGGCGTTGTCGTAGTACGCCGTCGGGCCGAGCGCGTCGATCTCCGAGCTGTCGTTGTCGGTGTTGCCGGCCCATCGTCCGGCCTCGCCGGAGATGTAGCTGTCGCCGACGGAGACGACCCAGGGCGACCCGCCCGGCGTGGCCGCGTGCGCCCCGGCGGCGCCGACCACGGTGGTGGTGGCGGCCAGTACCGGGACCAGGATTGCGCCCATAATCAGGGCACGAAGACGAGTACGCGCCCGATGAAGCCTGCTCATGCTGTGACCTCTCAAGAACCCGACAGGTGGTTGTTCCTTGCCGGGACCGATCGGCCGCGTCGCGTCCCTCGTTCCGTGAAAATGGCAGACCGCTCACGCCGTGGCAAGAGGGTGGGGGCAGATTGTTACCGTCGAGTATGGGACCGGGGTGATCGTTTCTAGAATGAGGCCATGGACGCACCCGGGCGGCAGGTCGTGATCGTCGTGTTCGACGGAGTGAAGATGCTCGACGTCGCCGGCCCCGCCGAGGTGTTCGCCACGGCCGACCGTGCCGGCGCCCGCTACGCGATCCGCTACGTGTCGCCCTCGGGCGAGGCGGTCAGCACATCGGTCGGCATGCGCCTGCCCGTCGACGGCCAGGCCGCCGAGGTCACGGCGCCCGACACGGTCGTGGTCGCCGGCGGCGACGACCTCGTGACCGAGCCGATCCCGGCCGATCTGATCGATGCGGTGCGCGGCTTGCATCCGCGTGCGAACCGCCTGGTGTCGATCTGCACCGGCTCCTTCGTCCTGGCCGCGGCGGGGCTGCTCGACGGCCGGCGCGCCACGACCCATTGGCAGCACGCGGACCTGCTGGCGCGCGTCTATCCGAAGGTCCGGGTGGAGCCGGACGCCTTGTTCGTCGAGGACGGCCAGGTGTTCACCTCGGCGGGGGTCTCTGCCGGGATCGACCTGAGTCTGGCGCTGGTGGAACGTGACCATGGCGCGGATCTGGCCCGCGCCGTGGCCCGCGATCTGGTCGTGTACATGCAGCGGACCGGCGGGCAATCGCAGTTCTCTGCGCCGCTGCGGGTCCGGCCGCCGCGGACGGTCGCACTGCGCGGGCTCGTCGACCTGATCGCGGCCGAACCGGCGCTGGATCACAGCGCGGCGGCGCTGTCGGGGCGGGTGGGAGTCAGCACGCGGCAGCTCACACGCCTGTTCACCGCCGAGCTCGGGACCACCCCGGCGCGCTTCGTCGAACAGGTGCGCCTGGACCACGCCAAGTCGTTGCTGGACGGCGGACACAGTGTGGAGCAGAGTGCGCGCGAAGCCGGATTCGGGAGCGCGGAGACGATGCGGCGCACCTTCGTGGCTCGGCTGGGGATCAGTCCCGCCGGCTATCGCCACCGGTTCGGGAGTACCGGCTGACCCGGGGCCGGCGCCCTGTCCGGATTTGTGGGATGGCTGTCCCACAGCGCGGGGTCCGATCCGTCGTGCGGAACCAAGACTGGAAGCGGTCGAGAAAAGAACCGCTACCAGGAGGAATCATGCCGGAGATCATCGCCGGGATCACCATCCCCGACACCCGACTCGTCCAGGAGGCCACCGAGCTGGTCCGCGAAGCCGCCGACGACACGCTGTTCGACCACTCCCGCCGCGTCTTCCTGTGGGGCTCCCTGAAGGCCGCAGCGCGGGGCCTGCGTGTCGACCCCGAACTCGCCTACGTCGGCGGGCTCTTCCACGACCTCGGCCTGACCGCGGCCTACGCGACCAAAGACCAGCGCTTCGAGATCGACGGCGCCGACGCCGCGCGCGGCTTCCTTCTCGACCACGGCCGTTCGGCGGTCGAGGCGCGCGCCGTCTGGCTGGCCATCGCCCTGCACACCACGCCGGAGGTGCCGCTCAAGCTGGAGCCCGAGGTCGCGGTGGTGACGCTCGGCGTCGAGACCGACGTACTCGGCCTGGACCTGGCGGAGATCACCGACGAGCAGCGGGACGCCGTGGTCGCCGCCCACCCGCGCCCGGACTTCAAGAACCGGATCCTGCGGGCGTTCCACGACGGCATGGCCGACCGCCCCGACACCACCTTCGGAACGATGAACGACGACGTCCTGGCGCACTTCGACCCCTCGTTCGTGCGCGCGGATTTCGTCGGCATCATCAAGAACAGCAGCTGGCCGGAGTAGGCCGCCGTACCGCCGCAATCTCTCGCAGCAGCGCCGCGGCCGCCGCGCCGACCGGGTCGGCGGCCACCGCCACGGTCTGCCAGCGCGGGACGTCGCCGGCCAGCGGCAGGAAGCGCACGCGGTCGGTCTTCACCGTGAAGGACTGCGGGACCAGGGCCACGCCGAGGCCGTAGGAGACCAGGTCCAGCAGCGAGTGCACGTCCGAGGCCTCCAGCGCGACCCGGCGCTCCACCCCGGCCTCGGCCAGGACCTGGTCGGCCAGGTCGCGGGTGCCCCAGTCGCTGGTGAAGTCCACGAAGCGCTCCTCGGCCAGGTCCTGCGGCTTGACCTCGTCGCAGGACGCGAAGCGGTGGTCCAGGGCGCAGGCCAGGACCAGCGGCTCGTCGTCCAGGGCGACCAGCACGACCTCTTCGGGCGCGTGCCGGGGCCGTCCGACGAAGGCGATGTCCAGGTGGCCGCTGCGGACCAGGTCGGTCAGGTGGCCCGAGCCGCCGTGGCGCAGGCTCACCTCCAGCCCCGGGTGGGAGCGCAGGAAGCCGGCCAGCAGCGCCGGGACGTGGATCGCGTGCAGGCACTGCAGCGAGCCGATCGCCAGCGTGCCGCGCAGCAGGCCGCGCACGGCGGCGACCGCGTCCTTGGCCGCGTCGCTGGCCGAGAGCGTCTTGCGGGCCTCCGTCAGCAGCGCCTGTCCCTCCGGCGTCAGTCGTACCTGGCGTGTACTGCGCAGGAACAGCGGCGCGCCGAGTTCGCGCTCCAGCGACCGGATCGACGCCGACAGGCCGGACTGCGCGATGTGCAGCCGCTTGGCGGCGCGGGTGAAGTGACAGTCCTCGGCGACCGCCACGAAGTGCTCGAGTTGGCGCAGTTCCACGTCCGGCCCCATTCATCAGCGGCGGTGCTCAATGACATCGGGAACTCGTGTTGGACAGCGTGAATTCCCAGTGGGGAGGCTTAAGTGGAAGCAGATTGCACGACGCGGAGAGGAACACCCATGCAGACGCGACGCATCGGCGAGACGACCGTGGGCGCCATCGGGCTCGGCGGCATGCCGATGTCCATCGAGGGCCGCCCGGACGAGCAGCGTTCCATCGCCACCATCCACGCCGCCCTGGAAGCCGGCGTCACCCTCATCGACACCGCGGACGCCTACCACACCTTCGCCGACGAGGTCGGGCACAACGAGAGCCTCATCGCCCGCGCCCTGGCCTCCTACGGCGGCGACACCTCCGGCGTCCTGGTGGCGACCAAGGGCGGCCACCTGCGCCCGGGCGACGGCACCTGGACCGTCGACGGCTCGCCGGAGCACCTGAAGCAGGCCTGTGAGGCCTCGCTGAAGCGGCTCGGCGTCGAGGCCGTCGGCCTGTACCAGTTCCACCGCCCCGACCCGAAGGTCCCCTACGCGGACTCCATCGGCGCCATCCGCGACCTGCTGGACGAGGGCAAGATCCAGCAGGCGGGCATCTCCAACGCCGGCACCCAGCAGATCCACCAGGCCAACGAGATCCTGGACGGCCGCTTGGTGAGCGTGCAGAACCAGTTCTCGCCGCGCTTCCGCAGCAGCGAGCCGGAGTTGGAGCTGTGCGCCGTGCTGGGCCTGGCCTTCCTGCCCTGGAGCCCGCTCGGCGGCATCTCGCACGCCGGGGAGCTCGGCTCGCGCTTCGGCGTGTTCGCCGAGGTCGGCGCGGCGCACGGGGTGAGCCCCCAGCAGGCGTGCCTGGCCTGGATGCTGGCCAAGGCGCCGGTGGTGATCCCGATCCCGGGCTCCTCGCGGCCGGAGACCATCCGCGACTCGGTCGAGGCGGCGGACCTGGTGCTCTCGGCGGAGGAGTTCGCTCGGCTGGACGCGGCGTGAGCGCTCCGGGCGGCTCGGGCGGCTCGGTCGCGGCGGGCAGCCCGACCACCCCTGCCACCCCGGTCACCATCGGCATCATCGGAGCGGGCTGGCGCGCGGACTTCTTCGCGCGCCTGGCCGCGCTCCTGCCCGAGCGGCTTGTGCTGGTCGGCGCGGCGGTGCGGCGGGCCGGCAGTGCGCAGGAGGTCGCGCGGCGGTGGGGTGTGCCCGTGTATCTCTCGCCGGCCGAGCTCATCGCGAAGCAGCACCCTGACTTCGTCGTCGTCTCCGTGCCGTGGCCGGCGACGCCGGAGGTCACCGCCGCCGTCGTGGGCGCCGGGGTCCCGGTCCTGGCCGAGACGCCGCCCGCGCCGGACGCCGAGGGGCTGCGGGCGCTGTGGGCCGAGGTCGGGGGCCGGCAGTTGGTGCAGGTGGCCGAGCAGTACCTGCTGCTGCCCGGGCATGCGGCGCGGCGTGAGCTGGTGCGGCGGGGTGTGATCGGCCGGGCGAGCTCCGTCCAGGTCTCCTCCACGCACGGCTATCACGCCGTCTCGATGATCAGGGGCCTGCTGGACGCCGGGTTCGGGCCGGTGCGGGTCCGGGCCTCGGCCTTCGCCGCGCCGCTCGTCGATCCGCTGACGCGCGCGGGCTGGACCGACGACGAGACGCCGAAGGAGGCCACGACCACCCTGGCCACGCTCGACTTCGGCGACGGCCGGTCGGGTCTGTACGACTTCACTGACAACCAGTGGCACAACCGCCTGCGCCTGCGCCGGATCCTGATCCGCGGCAGCCTCGGGGAGATCGCCGACGACACGGTCGTGCGCTGGGGCGGACCGCGCACCGTCCTGCGCTCGTCGCTGGTGCGCTCGCAGCTCGGGCACGACCTCAACCTGGACGGCCACGACACCGAGCACCTGTCCTTCGACGGGGAGGTGGTGTGGCACAACCCGTTCGCCGGGCTGCGGCTGATGGACGAGGAGATCGCGATCGCGACGCTGCTGACCGCGACCGCGTCCTGGGTGCGCGGCGAGGGTCCGGCGCCCTATCCGCTGGCCGAGGCGTGTCAGGACCATCTGCTCTCCCTGGCCATCGACCGGGCGTCGGCGACCGGGGAGCAGGTGCAGACCGAGGTCGAGCCCTGGGGCCGGTGAATTCTCCTTTTCACTCCGTTTGCCGGATGTCATCGCGTACATAAGGGTGGGACTCGGCCCGGTTCGCGAGGAGAGGACGACGATGACAGGCGCGCAGCCCAACCCGACGACCACCGATTCGGGGACCCCGGTCGCCAGTGACGAGCACTCGCTCACCGCCGGCCCGGACGGCCCCATCCTGCTGCACGACAACTACCTGATCGAGCAGATGGCCAACTTCAACCGGGAACGGGTCCCCGAGCGCCAGCCGCACGCCAAGGGCGGCGGCGCCTTCGGCCACTTCGTGGTCACCGGCGACGTCAGCGCCTACACCAAGGCCGTGGTGTTCCAGCCGGGCACCACCACCGACATGGTGGCCCGGTTCTCCACCGTCGCCGGCGAGCACGGCAGCCCGGACACCTGGCGTGACCCGCGAGGCTTCGCGCTGAAGTTCTACACCGCCGACGGCATCTACGACATGGTCGGGAACAACACCCCGGTCTTCTTCATGCGCGACCCGTTGAAGTTCCAGCACTTCATCCGCTCCCAGAAGCGCCGCGCCGACAACAACCTGCGCGACCACGACATGCAGTGGGACTTCTGGACCCTGTCCCCGGAGTCGGCGCACCAGGTCACCTGGCTGATGGGGGACCGCGGCATCCCGCGCTCCTGGCGGCACATGAACGGGTATTCGAGCCACACCTACATGTGGATCAGCGCCTCCGGCGAGAAGTCCTGGGTCAAGTACCACTTCCTCACCGACCAGGGCGTGGAGTTCCTGACCCAGGCCGACGCCGACGCGCTGGCCGGTTCGGACAGCGACTACCACGTGCGCGACCTGTGGACCGCCATCGAGCACGGCGAGAACCCGTCGTGGACGCTGAAGGTCCAGGTCATGCCATACACCGAGGCCCCCGGCTACCGCTTCAACCCCTTCGACCTGACGAAGGTGTGGCCGCACAGCGACTTCCCGCTCATCGAGGTCGGCCGGATGACCCTGGACCGCAACCCCGTCGACTACCACTCGCAGATCGAGCAGCTGGCGGTCCAGCCCAACAACCTGATCCCCGGCATCGGGCCGAGCCCGGACAAGATGCTGCTGGCCCGCATGTTCTCCTACGCCGACGCCCACCGCGCCCGCATCGGCGTCAACTACAGCCAGCTGCCGGTCAACGCCCCCCTCACCCCGCCGCACAACTACAACACGGCCGGCCGCATGCGCTACCACTACGCCACCGACCCGGTGTACGCGCCGAACTCCAAGGGCGGCCCGCAGGCCGACCCCGCCCGCTCACCGGAACCCGCGGGCTGGCCCGTGGACGGCGAGATGGTGCGCGCCGCCTACACGCTGCACGCCGAGGACGACGACTGGGGCCAGGCCGGAACAATGGTCCGCGAGGTCCTGGACGACGCCGCGCGCGACCGCCTGGTCGACAACACCGTCGGGCATCTGTTGGACGGCGTCAGCGATCCGGTTCTCGAGCGCGCCTATGAGTATTGGCGGAACGTGGACGCCGAGATCGGGCGGCGGATCGAGGAGGGCGTTCGCGCCAAGCGGAAGTAGTCTGCGCGGAAGTATCTGCTCAGAGCCCGGCCGGCGCGCGCCATCGCGTCCGATACGAGCTTGGAGTCTCACCGACGTGTGCCACGAAGTGATGCCGCAGTGAGTCCGGGCTCCCCAGCCCGCTGTGCTCGGCGACGCGGTCCATGGTCAGGTCCGTGGTCTCCAACAGCTGCCGGGCCCGGTCGATGCGCTGGCGCAGCAGCCATTGCAGAGGGCTGAGACCGGTCTCGGTGTGGAAGCGGCGGGTCAGCGTGCGTTCGCTGACTTTGGCGTGTGCGGCCAGGTCTGCCAGAGCCATCGGCACGCTCAGACGCTCGTGGGCCCAGGCTCTGGTGGCGGCCAGGGTTCGGTCCGTGCGCGGCTTCGAGCGCGAGGCGGCCGAGGTGGTCGAGGCGGTCAAGGCGGCAGCAGCCGGCTGCGGGTGATCGGCCGATCGCGCCGGGCCCGCGACGGCCAGATCGCCCGCCGCGGCGGCGGCCGCGGCGCCGTGGTCGGAGCGGATCAGGTGCAGGCACACCTCGATGACGGCGGCGGCTCCGGCGGAGGTGAGTACCGCGCCGTCCTCGACGTACAGGGCCTTGCGCTCGACCGTGACCCGCGGGTAGTCGCGCGCTAGTTGGTCGAGCACGTGCCAGTGCGTGGTGGCGCGCCGTCCGTCGAGCAGGCCGGCGCGAGCCAGGACGAATACGCCGGTGCAGCAGCCGACGATGCGCTTGCCCGCCGTCGCGGCCGTCCGCAGCACGGAGGTCGTACGGTCGTCGACGTCCGGCCGGGCACCGCCGCCGATGACGAAGACCGTGTCGGCCGCCTCCACGTGCTCAAGCCCGTCGCGGATCACGAGCTCCGGCCCCGCGACGGTCTCGACCAGGCCCGGATCGGGCGTGGTCACTCGCAGGTCGTAGGCGCCCTGCCCGGCCGCCCCGGCTGCCCCGGCTGTTCGGACATCGCCCAGCACCGCCTGGGCCACCGACAGGTCATGAGCCATGACCGGCGGCACCACGACGAACACGACGCGGTGCGGGGGCTGTGCGGGCTGCAAGGTGTTGCTCATGGCCGGATCCTCCGGGTACGTGGCCGCCGTGGCACTGCCGCGCCCTGATGCCCGGCGCGCACAGTGAATGCAGCGCCCCGCACGCATCCGCGTGTTCCCGCGGGCGACATCCATCACGACTTCCCGGAGTACAGCCATGCCCTTCCACGTCATTGTCGGCGCCGGCGCCACCGCACTGGCCACCGCCAAACTGCTCGCCGAGAAGGGCGACCGCGTACGGCTGGTCAGCCGCCGCGGCACCGGCGCCGGGCACGAACTGGTCGAGCCGGTCGCCCTCGACGCGACCGACGCCGAGGCGCTCGCAGAGCTCTGCCAAGGCGCCGAGACCGTGTTCAACTGCGCGATGGCCGCCTATCACACCTGGCCGCAGGCACTTCCGCCGCTGTTCGGGGCGATCCTCGCCGCCGCCGAGCGCAGCGGCGCGGACTACGTGATGCTGGGCAACCTCTACGGCTACGGACCCGTGGACGGCCCGGTCACCGAGGACCTGCCGTTGCTCGCCACAGGCCCGAAAGGCCTTACCAGGGCTCAGATGTGGCAGGACGCCCTGGAGTCGCACACCGCCGGCCGCGTACGGGTGACCGAGGTACGCGCGGGGCAGTTCCTCGGCGCCGGCGCGTTCTCCTCGTTCACCTTCACCATCCAGCCCCGGGTCCTCGCCGGCCAGCTCGCCCTGACACCGGCCGCACTGGACACGCGGACCGGCTTCACCGCCATCGAGGACGCGGCGCGCGCCCTGGTCACGCTGGCCGGAGACGAGCGCGCCTTCGGCCGCCCCTGGCACGCCCCGGTCACCAACGCCACAGCGCGCGAGGTGGCCACGGTCCTGGCCGAGGTGGCCGACGCGCCCGCGCCGCGCCTGGAGACGCTGACCGACCGCGACATCGCGCTGCTCTCGCTGACCTCACCGCTGTGGGCCGAGTTCGAGGAGACGGCACACATGTCGCACCACACCTTCGTCGTGGACTCCAGTCGCATCGAGACGGAGTTCGGACTCAAGGCGACGCCGCTGGAGGAGGTGCTGCGGTCGGGGATAGCGGCGGGGTGATCGATCAAGTGGTGCGGTCTCCGCCCAGGACCCGGCGAAGGTCTCCGGCGGGGAACGTCGTGCGGCTCTCGGCGCACGGCAAGCAGGCCGGCGCGATCATGAACAGGTGGGGCGAGGGCGCGGTGGGGTCGCTGCTCGGGGCCCTGGACCCGACGCTGGGGCAGGCTCCGGCGTCGTAGCTTCAAGTCGTGGCTTCAAGTCGTGGCTACAAGACGTGTTGGGGCCGGCCGACCCCAACACGTCATGCGCAGCGTTCTGCGATCAGGTGTGCGCGAACCCCGAGCCGGCGTCGTGCGCGGGCGTGGTCGTGGTCAGGCGGGTCACGGCCCGGCCCAGCGCGGCCAGCAGCGACTCGGCCAGGTCCAGGCTGAAGCCCTCGCGCACCACGATGCGCAGGACGGCGACGTCCTCGGCGTTCGGCGGCATGGTGTAGGCCGGGACCTGCCAGCCGTCGCGGCGCAGCTCGTCGGAGACGTGGAAGACGGTGAAGCGGCTGGGGTCGGCGAGCTTGAAGGCCAGGACCGGGATGTCGGTGCCGTCGCTGATCACCTCGAAGGCGTCCAGGCGCGCGATGCCGTCGGCCAGGAAGCGCGCGGTGTCCCGCAGGCCCTCCATGACCTTGGTGTAGCCCTCGCGGCCGAGCCGGATGAAGTTGTAGTACTGGCCCACGATCTGGTTGCCCGGGCGGGAGAAGTTCAGGGTGAAGGTCGGCATGTCGCCGCCCAGGTAGTTGACGTGGAAGATCAGGTCCTGCGGCAGGTCCTCGGCCGAGCGCCAGACCACGAAGCCGATGCCGGGGTAGGTCAGGCCGTACTTGTGGCCCGAGACGTTGATCGACTTCACCTGCGGCAGCCGGAAGTCCCACTGCAGGTTCGGGTGCAGGAAGGGCGCGACGAATCCGCCCGAGGCGGCGTCCACGTGGATCGCGATGTCGGTGCCGTGCTCGGCGTTGTAGGCCACGACCTTGTCGTGGATGTCCTTGATCGGTTCGAACTCGCCGGTGTGCGTGGTGCCCAGGATCGGCACCACGCCGATGGTGTTCTCGTCCACGTACGTCATGGTCTCGTCGGCGTCGACGGTGAACCGGTCGTGCGCCACCGGCACGTAGCGCGGCTCGACGTCCCAGTACCGGCAGAACTTCTCCCACACGACCTGCACGTTGGAGCCCATCACCAGGTTCGGCCGGTCCGCGGCGAGCCCGGCCGCCGCCCGCCGCTGCCGCCACTTCCACTTCATCGCCAGGCCCCCGAGCATGACCGCCTCGGAGGACCCGATGGTCGACACGCCGATCGCGTCGCCGGCCGAGGGCGCGTGGAAGAGGTTCGCGACGATGTTGACGCACCGCCGCTCGATCTCGGCCGTCTGCGGGTACTCGTCCTTGTCGATCATGTTCTTGTCGAAGGTCTCGGCCATCAGCTTCTCGGCCTCGGGATCCATCCACGTGGTCACGAACGTGGCCATGTTCAGCCGCGAGCTCCCGTCCAGCAGCAGCTCGTCATGGATCATGCGGTAGACGGCCTGGGGCGACGTCTCCTGGTCGGGCAGCTTGTTCTTCGGCACGTTCACGCATCCGAGGCGCTTGGTGTAGGCCGGGTCTATCACCGCGTCGTTGTCGTCGTGTCGGTGGACCACGATCACTCCCTCGTTGGGCGGCTCACTTCAGCGGCCCAGCATGCCAGCCGGGCGCGGCCGCGGGGCGGAGTTCGGGAAGTCGCGGCGATCCGCCGAGGCCTCACAGCGTGGCGCCTCGAAGCGTCGCGATCGCGTGCACGGTCGCGTAACCCCGCCATGCCAGAGCGGCGGCGGGGGAGTAGGTCGAAGTGTCGGAGTACGGAAGTCCGAACGGCGTTCCACCATCGGGCAGGGAGTGCTCCCCGAGCCAGTCGCAGATCCCCGGCGCCCGGTCGCTGTCGTCGCCGATCGCGGCAAGCACTTCCAACGCGTGCATGGCGGCGACCGGCTGGCTCGTCGACGACCGCTGGTCGGGTTCGAGCCCCCAGCCGTAGCCCCCGTCAGGGTTCCGATACGCGTCGAGGGCGGCCAGCAGGCCCGCCGACGAGCCCCCGTCGAGCAGGTGGTGCAGGCGCCGCCGCTCGATGACCCGGGCATGGGTGGTGACGAAGGACAACGCGGCGTCCAGGTCGATTTCCATGGTGTCCGATTCCATGGTGTCCGATCCTCGCACGGCTTGTCAGTGCCACGGCTTGCCAGTACCACGGCTTGCCAGTACACAGCGCGAGCAGTGAGCGGCGGCCCGGGCAAGCTAGTCTGCCCGGATGACTCTCCTCGATGACGTGGCCGAACGCGACGGCTGGCGGTGCTGGGTGTGCGACGAGCCCGTCGACCCCGACATGTCGGTGAACGATCCGCGGGGACCCAGCGTCGACAGCCGGACCGCCGACCGGAAGGCCAAGGTCACCGAGCGCCTCGCGCACCGCGGATGCAACACCCGCAAGGGCGCGGTCCAGGTGGTCATCCCCTGGCCGGACAGCCTGTACGTGGTCGAGCCCGCACCGCTGATCGCCGTCGCCGACAGGCTGGTGCGCAAGGGAGGCCGCGAAGTGGTGGGCCGCTGTCCGACCAAGCAGGACGCGCAGGACGCGGCGGATTGGCTGGTGGACCGGTTCTCCCGTCTGGTGCCGGGGCTGCCGGTGACCGTCGGCATCGACGCGGGCGGCGGCCAGTTCCTCGTCAGTCTGGTCGCCGGCCGCCGGTGATCCGGTGCGTTCGTGCCTCTGAGCCGAGTGCGCGGAATTCGCAGCTCAGAGGCACTGTCGCAGGTCCGCCGCCGCCCGATGCCCACTCTTGACGTGCAGTCCAATAGGGGGCATCCTTGCCTTGAGGTTACCGCCGGTAACACGACAGGCGAGGGGGGATGGCCATGGCGCGCGGGACGCTCGACCGTGAGCAGGTGGCGGCCAGGCTGCTGGACGCGTCCGCCAAGCACTCCTTCGACCCGGTGCACGAGGTCGACTGGGAGCAGCCGCAGCCTTCCGACTTGTTCTATGCGGTGCCTGAGCACGTCTCGTTGTACGGCACGCCGTTGTGGGAGCGGATGACGCCCGAGCAGCGGATCGAGCTGAGCAAGCAGGAGATCGTCAACATCATGTCGATGGGGATCTGGTTCGAGACCATCCTCATGCGCATGCTGCTGAAGATGGCCTATGAGCGGCACCGGCCCGAGTCCCGGCACGTGCAGTATGCGTACACCGAGGTCGGGGACGAGTGTCGGCACTCGCTGATGTTCATCCGGATGATCGAGACGGTCGGCGCGCGGCCGTACGGCCGGCCCGGGTATCTCAACACGCTGGGGCGCTATGTCCCGGTGCTGTTGCAGGGGGCGCCGATGTGGGTCGGCACGCTCATGGGCGAGGAGATCGTCGATGTGATGCAGCGCGAGATGATCCGGGACGAGCGCGTGCAGCCGCTGGTGCGGCAGGTGTCGAAGATCCATGTGATCGAGGAGACGCGGCACGTCAGCTACGCCCGCGAGGCGCTGGCCCGGCGGCTGCCGCGGGCCGGGCGGCTGGAGCGCGAGCACGCGCGGCTGGTCGCCGCGGAGAGCGCGGTGGTGGTCGGCGAGTTCATGGTGAACCCGGCCGTCTACCGGCGGGTCGGCATCGCCGATCCGGAGGCCGCGCGGCTGATGGCCAAGCGGAACCCGCACCACCTGGAGGTGAAGCGGCGGGCGGCGGCGAAGGTGGTGCCGTTCTTCGAGGAGCTCGGGCTGATGGGCGGTCCGACGCTGAAGCGGTGGCGGAAGTCGGGGTTCGTGGACTGAGGCCGCAGAGGAAAACGGGGTGCCGGGACCGGTGCCGGACGTGCAGCATGCCGGTGTGACGGACTTGCTGCTGCGGACGGCGTACCGGATGGCGCCGTGCTGGAGGCGTTCGGGCTGACGGGCACTCCGGTCGTGCTGCCGGGCGGCGAGGGGCGCAGCGTCCTGGTCGGCGATGCGGTGCTGAAGCCGGTCGACGACGTCGAGACGGCAGCATGGTGCGCGCGGGTGCTCGACCGTGTCGAGGGTGAGGGCTTCCGGGTGCCGCGGCCATCGCTCCTTGATCGGCGGGCTCATCGCTGGGCGGTCGGTGACCGGGTGGCGTGGGGCGAGGCGCGCGTCGAACCGCTCGCACCCGTCGCAGACCTCTTTCATGCTCTGCAATCGCTGCTCAGACCGGTCCATGCGGTCAACCAGGTGATCCACGGCGATCTCAGCGGCAACGTGCTGACCGGCAACGTGCTGACCGCACCAGGCCGCGTGCCGGCGGTCATCGACTTCTCGCCGTACTGGCGTCCGGCGTCCGGCGGCCTACGCCGACGCGATCGTCGCCTATGTGCGTGGGCTGTAGCGCGCTTGCCGCCGCCGGCTACTGCGGCGTGAGTACGATCCACACCTGGCCGGGGTGGAAGGTCATCGGTTGGCCGCCGAACGTGAAGTTCGTCGGGTCGGCGTCGGTGGGGCGTGACCAGGTGCCGGTGTAGGAGTCGCCGTCGCGCAGGACCACGGCTTGGCCCGTGCCGACGGTCGGGGCGTAGGGGGAGAGCTGGTCGGGGACGTCGTGGAAGCCGCGGGGCGAGGTGGTTTCGGCGACCTTCTGCAGCACGATGGTGGGGGCGCCGAGGGGGCCGCCGTCGGTGGGGGAGGCGGCTTTGCCGTCCATGGCGATCATGTACTCGCCCTTGGCCGCGTTCCAGGTGAAGGTGAAGGATGCCGAGGGCATGCGGGCGGTCGCCGTTGTCGTCGGGACGCCGCCGGCCGGGGCGGGGCCGAAGTGGAATCCGATGTCCTTGGCGGTCGCGGTGTTCGGGAAGTCGGCGAGGATCTTGGACGGGTTCAGGTACTCGTTGTAGGGCGCGATGCGGGAGTTGTCGCGTGAGTAGGCGGCGCCGTCCTGGTCGGGGCTGGTGTTGAAGACGTTCGCCGAGGCCAGCACCGGCAGGAACACGCTGAGGGCGCCGGAGTAGGCGAAGTCGACCTTGCCGTACTGCTCCAGGATCGGCAGGTCGCTCTCGCGGGCGCTGCGCACCGGCCCGATCTTGCCGCCGGCCGGGAGGTGGTTGGAGTCGAACACGGCCAGGAAGCGGGACAGGCCGCCCTCGACCTCGATCGCGTAGACGACGCCGGCGGAGGCCAGGCCGGTCTGCGGGCGCGCGTAGACGATGTTGTCGATCTTGACGGCCAGGATATTCCCGGCCGCTCCCGGCAGGCCGGTGAGGGGCGAGACGGCGCCGGCCGTGCTGGGCGAGGTGGTGTCTGGCGCGGAGACAGGCTGCATGCCGGTCGGCGAGGCCGCGGGCTTCTTGTGGCTGGTGCCGCATGCGGTGGCCGCGAGGCTGAGGGTCGTGGCGCAGCAGAGCAACGCGATGGCGCGGACTCTGGTCTGAGATCGGGTCGTGGGTCGCATGGGACGGTCTTCCTCCCCGCCGGTGCTGTGCACTGCAGCGACGTCTTGCCCTTACCCGATTTGCCTCACATCGATGCAGGCGGCCAGTTCACGGCCAGCCGGACATGCTTCCTGGCGACGAGCAGGTCGGCCTGCGGCACCGGGGCGTCGATCGGCCAGGCGGTGATCACGGGGCCTGGGCCCAGCCGCTGGTCGTCGTTCCACGCGGTGATGCCGGCCGCCAGCTCCGCGGCCAGCGCGTCGGCGTCCGGCCCGAAGGCGTGCGCCCCGAGTTCGATCCGGCCGTCGGGGCTGGGGCGCGCGATGAGGTGCGCGAAGCCGGTGGCCGTGGCGACCGCCGGGGTGGCGACGGCCAGCGCCGGCTCGAGCGGCTCGGTGCCCGGAGCGCCCGGCGGGCCGGGAACGGCCGGGGCGCCGGGGACCACGACGGTGAGCTGGCAGTACCCCGGGAAGGCAGTGGCCAGCCACAGCGGCAAGGTGTCCCACGGCTCCCAGCGCCACACCCGGATCCCGGACCACTGCTCGGCACGCGGCGTCCGCAGGTGCGCCTCGATCCGCGCGGCGTCGGGGATGGCGCGCAGGTCGTCGGCGTCGACGACGAGGTCGCCGTCGTTGAGCGCGAGTCCTTCCTCGGCGTGGCTGCCGGTGCCCTGCATCTTCACGAACCCGCACAGCTGCGTGGAACGGCTGACCAGGTGGTCGTCCTCGCGGTCGAAGGCGATGGAGCGGGTCATGCCGTGCAGCAGCAGCGGCACGACGACGCGCCCGCGCGGCGTCAGCTGCCCGATCCAGGCCGACGGCAGATCCCAGGCCTCGACCGTCACCACGATGCGGTCGTACGGCGCACCGGCGGCGACCCCGTCCTCCGCATCGGCGGTCACCACGCGCACGTCGGCATAGCCGGCCTCGTCCAGGCAGCGCCGAGCACGCTCGGTGACCGCCGGATCGATGTCGATGGTGGTCACCTCGCCGTCGGGCCCTGCCAGCTCGGCCATGAGCGCGGCGTTGTACCCGCCCGACCCGATCTCCAGCAGCCGCATCCCGGGCTGGATGGAGGCCTGCTCCAGCATGATCGCCTGGATGTCCGGCGCGCTCACCGAGCTTGTCGGCACTCCGGACCGGTCACGCTTCACGAACACGACCTGGTTCGCGTACGCCTGCTCCAGCGACAGCCCCGGCGTGAAGACGTGGCGCGGCACGGCCCGCACGGCGGCCGCGACCTCGGGCGTGGTGACGGCGCCCTCGGCCACGAGGCGGTCGGCGAGGCGGTCGCGGAAGACGGCGGCCCGCGCGTCGTCGGCGCGGGCGTAGCCGTCCTGCCCGTCCTCGTTCCCGTTCCCGTTCCCATCCGGGTCCGGATCGGCCATCGCCACCAAAGCCACCTCCTCGCATCAGCCTTCTTCCCCCGACGCATAGAGCGAGTACGCCTTTTCATAGTTTGTTCCCTCCTCCGGGTGCTGCGGCAGCGCGGGATGCGGTCGGCGGCCGCCGTGCGCGATGGTCCGGACCGCGCCTCGGCTCAGAGGGTGCGCGCGGCGCTCGCGCAGGACCCAGCCGCGCAAGGTCGACTCGTGGCCGGGGGCGGCGTGGCAGGGATCGCGGCAGCTGCGCAGCAGCAGGGCGATCGGGGCCCCGGTGAGGGCGCCGAGGACCAGCAGGCCGCCGAAGGTGGTGCCGGCGCCTTCGCGGTCGGTCAGGCAGCGGCGGCCGTGGCGGGCCAGGGCCAGGTCCGCCGCCAGGCCCGGGTCGGGGCCTCGGGCGTGGGCCAGGCAGGTGGCCAGATGGTCGCCTTCGGGGGCGGTGCGCGCCAGGCGGTCCACGAGGTCGGCGGCCAGGTGGCGTGCGGTGTCGATGGCGGCCAGCGGGTCCGGTTCGGTCTCGGCCGCGTCCCAGATCGCACGGCCGGCTCGGCGGCGGACCTGGTCGGGGTGCCGGGTCCAGCCTTCGGCGGTGGTGGCGGCGGTGCGAGCGGCGGCGGCGGCTTCAGCGGCGGTCATGGTCAGCCTCCTGACGGTGAGGGTGAGGGAGAGGGAGAGGGTGAGGGCTAGGGCTGGGGCTAGGGCGAGTTCGAGGGCGAAGGTTCGATCACTGTTTCGATCACCGTAGCGGAGGCTTCCGACAAGTCCGTATCTTCCATGTCAAGACGCCGCACAGCGGGCAAAGCGAGCATCAGCGCGACCGTCGTGAACTGGAACACCGCCCCGAACGCCAGGAACGCCCCCACCCCGAACGCCGACCCCAAGGGCCCTGCGATCACCAGGCCGAGCGGCCCGAGCGCGAACGCGCCCAGCGTCTGGTACGCCGTGATCCGCCCCAGCACCTCGACCGGCACGCGCTGTTGCAGCACCGTGGTGTCCAGTGCCGACCCGACCGCGCCGCCGACGCCGGTGACCGCCGCCGCGGCGCACACGAACGGCAGCGACAGGCTGCTGGCCAGCAGCGCCGGGGTGAACACGTACCCGAACGTGGCGACCACCGAGATCAGGAACGGCCGCCTTGGCCTGCGTCCCAGCAGCGCCAGCCCGCCCAGGATCGACCCGGCGCTGTTCGCGGCCAGCACCAGCCCCCAGGCCCCGGCCCCGGCCAGCCGGTGCTCGGCCACCACCGGCCCCAGCACCAGGTACGGCGCCCACACCAGCGCGTTGAAGAACCCGAACTGCACCGTCGTGAGCCACAGCCAGGTCCGGGAGCGGAACTCGTCCCAGCCCTCCCGCAGGTCCCTGATGATCGTGGACCGCTCGCCGGGCTCGGGCTGCGGCACGTGCGCCAGCCGCAGCAGCACCACGATGCTCACCGCGTAGCTCGCGCTGTCGAAGAACAACACCGACGCCGGCCCCGCGGCCCCGCCGAGGACCGCCGCGATCATCCCGCCGAGCGCCGGACCCGCCACCCCCGCGCTGGACACCGCCACGCTGAGCAGCGCGTTGGCGTCGCCGCGCCGGCCGGCCGGGATCAGCCGGGGGATCAGCGCCTGCAGCGACGGGCTGAATACGCCCTCGCCGACGCCGGACAGCACCGACACCGCGATCATCGCGGTCAGCGTGGCGTGCCCGGTGAGCACCAGCAAGCCGAACGCGGCCTGCGCCCCGCAGCGCAGCAGGTCCGAGGCGATCATCACCGGCCGCCCGCCGAGCCGGTCGGCGAACACCCCGCCGAGCAGCAGGAGCAGCACCACCGGCACGATGCGCGCGGCCATCACCCACCCCAGCCCGCCCGGCCCCACGCCGGTGTGCAGCACGGCGAACGCGATGGCCACCGGGGCCATGGCGCTGCCGAGCTTGGAGGTCAGGTAGCCGGTGAAGAACCAGCGGAAATCCTTGTCCGCGAGCGCGGAGAACATTCGAGACACCTGCGGAGCGTGACCGGTCCGCGATCGGCGGCTCAAGAGTTTTCTGCGTCAAAGTTGAGTCTCTTTGCCTAAAGGTTATAAGGGCGGACTTCTACCGCAGTAAACACCGTCGTTCATCTGCCGTATTACACTTCCTGGAAAGGGGTCAGAGGGAGGGGGCAGGAACATGTTTACTGCGGTAACTCCGGAACTCGCACCACCGGTTGAATACGCGGTCGCGGTCGAGCGCTTCCTGGCCTCGGCGGGCCTGAGCGCGGCCTCCCAGCGCGTGTACCGGATCGCGCTGACCACCTGGGCCTGGATGCTGGTCGACCGCGCATCGCCGGTCGGCCCGGCCCGCCGCGGCGCGCCGGCGCCGGTGGTCCCGCTCGGGCTGCTCGACAGCGTCTCCGCGCCGGCGCGCCTGGAAGCCGGGTTCGCAGCCCGCGAAGCGGCGGTCGGGGCCCGCACCGCGAACCGCGAACTGGCGATCCTGCGCAGCGCCCTGTCCTGGTGGCGGGCGCGCGAGTGGGTCGCCTGCGACTCCACGGCCGCGATCCGCCGGCGCGCCGCGACCGCCCCGGGCGTCGAGCCGCTGACCGACGAGCAGGCCCGCGCCGTCCTGCGCCTGCCCGTACCGCTGCGCGAGCAGGCACTGTGGCACGCGGTCTACGACAGCGGCGGCGGCATCGAGCGCATCCTCGCCCTCGACGTCCACGACCTCGACCCGAACCGCCGCCGCACCCACCCCCGCCTGCCCGGCGAACCCCTGCACTGGCGGGCCGCGACCGGAGGCCTGCTGGCGATCCTCGCCGCGGGCCGCCCCTCCGGACCCCTGTTCCTCACCGACCGGCGCGCGCCGGCGGACACCCCCGCGCGCGACCGGTGCGCCGTGACCGGCCGCGGACGCCTGTCCTACCGGCGTGCCGCGGAGCTGTTCACGGCCGCGACGCAGAGCCTTGACCCCGCCGGCCGGGGCTGGACGCTGCGCCAGCTGCGCCGGGAATTGAGCTGACGCGCCGCCGGCGGCGTGCCAGGCTGCTGCGGGTGACGGATGAACTGGTGTGGTGGCCGCGGGACCCGGACGTCGCCGCCGGCCGCGTCGCGGTCGTGACGGTCTCGTACAACACCCGCGAACTGACCGCCTTCCTGCTCTGGTCGCTGCGCAACATCGTGGCCTGGCCGGATCTGGAGATCGTGGTCGTGGACAACGGCTCGCGCGACGGATCGGCGCGGTACCTCGCCGAGGCGGCGCGCGCCGGGGTGTGCACCCTGCTCGCCAACGACGACAACCGCCAGCACGGTCCCGGCCTCAACCAGGGCATCGCCCACCTCGCCGCCCGGCCGGGGCCTCATCCGGAGTGGGTCTGGGTGCTGGACTCCGATGTCGTGGCCACCCGCCCCGACGCGCTGTCCGCCGCCGTCGCCACGGCGCGCGAGCACGGCGCTGCCCTGGTCGGCGAGCCGCAGAACGACCAGTGGCACGCCGACAGCCGTTTCGGTCTGTTCTCCCTGCTCATCGACCCGGCAGTGGTCTGGCAGGCCTCGGTCGGGCCGTTCGTCGACGGCGGCGACCCCTCGTTCGACCTGCTGACCTCGGCCGCGCGGCAGGGCGTCCCGATGGCCGCGTTCCCCTTCACCGCCGAGGGCCACGTCATCCACCGTGGACGCGGCACCCTGGCCGCCGTCCATGCGGCCGGGGAACGTGATCACCCGCTGTATACGTGGGCTGAGACGCATCACGCGGCGCACTACGCCGAGGTCCCCGGCGCGGATCAGCGCTATCAAACGCTGTTGAGCAGGTTCCACGAAGAAGTGAATCTCGGATAAGTGCACTTAAAGCCGCGTCCTCCGCTGGACGGGTGATTCAGCTCCGCAGCCCCCCCGCGCCGCGTTAAAGCCTCCGGCCAGCGGGTGCATAAGGGGACCTATGGAGCCTGATGAGGGGGCGCGGCCGCTTCCGCGTCATCGTTTCGTCGAGTTGCCGGTGTTCGGCAACGCGTCCAGGCGCGCCGGGGGTCCGGTGCGCCCCGATGAGGTCGCCGCCGAGCTGAGGACGATCGCCGGGATCGAGAAGCAGGCGACGGAGCAAGAGCCGGAAGTAGAACCGGAAGCAGAACGGGAAGCAGAACCGGCGCGCTCCACCCACATCCCCGCCCTCGACGGCCTGCGCACTCTGGCCGTCGCCGCAGTGCTCCTGTACCACGCCGGCCTGTCCCGCTTCCGAGGCGGCTTCCTCGGCGTGGACGTCTTCTTCGTCCTGTCCGGCTACCTCATCACCGGCCTGCTGGCCCGCGAATACCTCGCGACCGGCGCCGTGGCCCTGCGCCGGTTCTACCACCGCCGCGCGCGCCGCCTGCTGCCGGCGTTGTTCGTCGTGCTGGCCGGGGTCTGTGCCTACGTGGTCCTGCGGCTCCCTGGGGAGGCGGCGGGTCTGCGCAGCGACGCCACGGCCTCGGTGTTCTATGTGACCAACTGGTGGTTCGTCGCCAAGGGGCAGTCCTACTTCGGCGGCACCGGCCGGCCGAGCTTGCTGCTGCACCTGTGGTCGCTGGCCGTGGAGGAGCAGTTCTACGTCGTCTGGCCGGTGTTCCTGCTGGTCGCGCTCGGCCGGTCGTCGGGCCCCGGCGAGCGGGTCGAGCGCCTCAGGGCCCTGGGGCGTGCTGTCGGCTGGGCCACGTTGCTGGCCGCTTGCTCGGTCGGCCTGACGGTGTTGCTCTACTCGCCGTGGCGGGATCCCTCCCGTATCTACTACGGGACAGACACCCGGGCCTTCGAATTGCTGATCGGCGTCATGGCCGCGCTGCTGCAGATCGCCCGCGAGAAGCCGCGCGAGCGTCCGACGGAGCAGAAGGCGCGCCGCATCGCCATCGAGTCCGCGTCCTTTTTGGCGCTGGCCGGGATCCTGTGGGCCTTCGTCGCGGTCCCGGCAACCGAGTCCGGGCTGTATCCGGTCGGGCTGATCGCGGTGGCGGTCGCGTCCGCCGTGCTCATCAGGACCCTGGTCGCCGGTACGGCGGTGTCCGGGCTGCTGTCCGGCAGGTTGTTCGTGTGGCTCGGGGAGCGGTCCTACGCGCTCTACCTGTGGCACTGGCCGATCTTCGACGTCACCCGGCCCGGCGCCGACGTCGCCTGGCCGCCGCAGACCGTGCTGCTGGTGCGGGTGCTGCTCTCCGTGGTCTTCGCCGACCTGACCTACCGCTACATCGAGACGCCGATCCGCCACGGCGCCCTGGGCCGGGCCGCGACCCGCGCCCGCGAGGCCTTCGACCGCCGCGAACTCGGCCTTCCGCTGGCCACCGCCGGATCGGCGCTGGCCGTGCTCGCGGCGGCGGCCATGCTCACCGACACGCTGGTCTCGACCGCTGCCGCGCACCCGGCCGACGCCCGCGCCGTCGCGGTCGACAACCGCCCGGCCGCCGCCCTCGACGGGACGCACGGCGACCCGGGCGCGGCCCCGCAGCCCGAGCCGCACACGGCCGTGGTCGGCGACGCCCCCTCCTACCCGACCGTGATGCCGCCGCCTCCGGCGCACCCGCCACGCGTGGCCCTGATCGGCGACTCGCAGGGCATGACCCTGTACCTCAACCGGCCGCCGGACACCGCCGAGTACCTCCGGCTCCTGGACGACACCACCGAGGGCTGCGACTTCCTCGGCGGCCGCATCACCAGCAGCGCCGGCGACCGCCGCGACCTGGACGCCGAGTGCGGGGACACGGCGGCCAAGTGGGCCTCCCGGGTGCGGCGCGACCACGCCGACGCCGCGCTGATGATGGTCGGCGCCTGGGACCTGTTCGACGAGCAGGTGGACGGTACCGCGCTGCCGTTCGGGAGCGCCGGCTGGGACGCGTACTTCGACAGCCGGCTGGCCGCGGCTGTCAGCACCCTGGAGGCAACCGGCTTGCCGCAGCTCGACCTCGCGCTGCTGCCCTGCTACCGCCCCGTGACCACCGGCGGCAGCGCCGGCGGCCAGTGGCCCGAGCGCGGGGACGATTCGCGGGTCGCGCACGTCAACTCCCTGCTGGCGGCCTACGCGCAGGACCCGTCGCACCACGTCCGCGCCGTGTACCCGCCCGCGCAGTTCTGCCAGGACCCGACGATCGCCGCCAGCCGCTCCTACCGCTGGGACGGAGTCCACTACTACAAGCCGGGCGCGCGTCTATATTTGCGGAACGCGATCCCGCAGATCCTGGAGGCGAAGACGTCGTGATCGTCCCGGCGAACCAGGCCGAATGGCCGGACCTGCAAGGGCTGCTCGGGTCCGCCAACTGCCACGGTCGCCGGTGCTACTGCCAGCGCTTCAAGAGCCCCGGCAGCGATTGGAAGAACGCCTCGGACGAGGAACGGGCCTTCCGGCTGCGCGCGCAGACCTCCTGCGGCGACCCGGAGGCCCGCGACACCAGCGGCCTGGTCGCCTACCGCGACGGCGAGGCGGTCGGCTGGGTCGCGGTCGAGCCGCGCACCGCTTTCGGCGCGCTGCGCCGCAGCCCGGTGGTGTGGCCGGGGCGCGCCGAGGACAAGGACGACGCGGGGGTCTGGGCCGTGACGTGCTTCCACACCCGGCCCGGCCATCGCAACCAGGGCATCGCGGGGGAGCTGGCCCGGGCCACGGTGCCCTTCGCCCGGGAGCGCGGCGCCACGGCGCTGGAGGCGTACCCGATGGTCACCGAGCCCGGCGAGCCGGTGCCGTGGGGCGAGGCGCACGTCGGGACCCGGGCGATGTTCGAGGACGCGGGGTTCGTCGAGGTGGGGCGGCCGACGCCGCGGCGCGTGGTGATGCGGGTCGAACTGTCCGGATCACCGGCGGGGTCGCCGACCGGCTGGAGATCGCCGCGCGGGCGGCGGCCGAGGCCGGGCTGGAGGTCTGGTACTGCCCGTTCACCAACGGTCTGACGCAGGCGGAGCTGTTCGCGTTCCTGCTCGACGCGGCCGAGCGCGCCGAGCGGCTGCGGCAGGCCGGGGCGCGCGTCGTCTTCCTCACCGGTTCGGAGATCACGCTGTTCACCGACGGGTTCCTGCCCGGGGCGACGTTCCAGGAGCGGGCGGCGGTCTTGGGGGATCCCGCGCGCTTCCGGGCTCTGCTGCCGCAGCTCGGCGCCGAGCTCAACGCGTTCCTGGCACGCGTGCTGGCTGAGGTGCGGGCCCGGTTCCACGGCACCGTCGGGTACGCCTCGGTCCCGTTCGAGGCCGTGGACTGGACGCCCTTCGACCTGATCGCCACCGACGGCGGATACCGGGACGCCACCAACGCCGCCATGTTCCCCGAGGCGCTGCGGGCCCAGGTCGCGCAGGGTAAGCCGTTCGCCGTCACCGAGTTCGGCTGCGGGGCCTTCCGGGGCGCGGCCGCTCTGGCCTCGCGCGGCGACGCGGTCATCGAGTGGGGCCAGGACGCGCGGCCGGTGCGGATCGCGGAGGGGACCGTCCGCGACGAGCACGAGCAGGCGGGCTACGTCGGCGAGATGCTCGGCATCTACGAGGCGGCCGGCGTCGACGCGGCGTTCGTCTACACCTTCGCGCGCTGGGACCTGCCGACGCTCGGCGACCGGGACCGCGAGCCGGAGCGCGACTTCGACGCGGCGAGCTTCGGGATCGTCAGGGTTCTGCCACCGGGTGTGGCGCGGGGGGAGTACGCGGAACTCGGGTGGGAGCTCAAGGCCGTGTTCGGTGTGGTGGCGGAGTTCGGGGCGGACCGGCAGCATGGAGCAGGCTCGCCTCGGTGAGATCCGGCATCCGGCGAGCAATGGCGACCGACCGCAGGAGAGAACGTGCCCACCGCGAAACTGCAGATCCCCACCCCCGACGGCCAGGCCGACGCCTTCGCCGCGTTCCCCGACGACGGCGAGCGGCATCCTGGCGTGCTGTTCTACATGGACATCTTCGGTATCCGGCCGGAGCTGGAGCGCAAGGCGCGGGAGCTGGCTGAGCACGGGTACTACGTCCTCGTGCCGAACGTGTTCTACCGCGACGGCGCGGCGCCGCTGGTCGAGCTTCCCGAGTTCGTGACCCGGGAGGTGCGCCAGGAGGCGGTCGCGCAGCTGATGCCGCTGGTGCAGGCGCAGACCCCGGAGCGTGTGCTGCGTGATGCCGCCGCCTACCTGGAGTTCCTCACCAGCCGTCCCGAGGTGGCCCCTGGGCCGGTGGCGGCCATGGGCTACTGCATGGGCGGCGGCCTGGCGCTGCGTACCGCCGCGGCCCATGCCGACCAGGTGGCGGCGGTCGCCGCGTTCCACCCCGGCAAGCTGGTCAGCGACGGGCCCGACAGCGTGCACCGCGCGGTGGTCCCGGCGATCACCGCCGACGTGCACATCGGCCACGCCGAGACCGACATGCGGCCCGAGGCCGTCAGCGAACTGAACCAGGTGCTGGACGCCTCAGGGGTCCGCTACACCTCGGAGATCTACCCGGGCACGGTCCACGGCTTCACGATGTCCGACACCTCGGCCTTCGACGCCGCCGGGCTGGCCCGGCACTGGGAGCGGCTGCTGGCGCTGCTCGACGGGGCCTTCGCTACTCGGCGATGACCGGGCCGAGCGCTGCGGACAGGTCGTTGTAGTCCACGCCGCGCAGCGCTCGCCACGCCAGATCGCCGTTCTTGTCGATGATGAGGGTCGACGGTATGAACTGCAGCGAGGTGATGCCGGCCAGCTTGGCCAGCAGGGTCTCGTTGCCGTCGTCGACCAGGCTCGGATAGCCGATCTGCTTGGCCTTGACGAACGCCTGGGCCTGCGCGGTGTTGTCACGGGTGTCGATGCCGACGAACTGCACACCCTTGTCCTTGAACGCCGCGTAGGCCTGCTCCACGGACGCTGCTTCGGCCTCGCAGTTGTCGCACCACGACCCCCAGATGTTCAGCACGACCACCTTGCCCTTGAACGAGGCCAGGTCGAGCTTGGTGCCGTCCAGCGTGGTGCCGGAGAGTGTGGGGAGCGGCTTGCGATGGCCGACGGCTATGGAGGCGACGCCTCCGTAGCCTTCTTTGTTCTTCGGCCCGGAGCCGCCGCAGGCAGTAAGGGCCAGGGCCAGGGCGGCGGCCGAGGATATGGCTGCCGTCAGGCGGGTTCTCTGCGTCTGCATGGTGCGCGGCACGGAGAAAGTCTCGCATGGCGCGGTCGGATGCCTACCTCAGGGTCCGCTCATCGTTCGGCGTGACCCCATGCCGCACCGCCCACAGCGCGGCCTGCGTCCGATCGGCGACGCCGAGCTTCATCAGGATGTTGGACACGTGCGTCTTCACCGTCTTCTCGGCCAGCACCAACGCCCGCGCGATCTCCCGGTTCGACCGCCCCTGGGCGATCAGCACCAGCACCTCGCGCTCGCGCGCCGTCAGCGGCGGCGCCTGCGGGCCCGGCTCGGCGCCGCTGCCGCTGCCGGAGTCCAGCAGCGCGGTGGCCACCTCCGGTTCCAGCAGCACGTGGCCGGCGTGGACCGAGCGGACCGCCGCCGCCAGTGCCGCGGGGTCGACGTCCTTGTAGACGTAGCCCCAGGCGCCCGCGCGGATCGCCGGGATGATCATCCGGCGGTCGGTGAAGCTGGTCACCACCAGCACCCGGGCCGTGGAGCCGGCCTCGCGCAGCAGCTCCATCGCGCCGACGCCGTCGACGCCGGGCATCACCAGGTCCAGCAGGATGACGTCCGGCTTCAGCTCGGCGGCCTTCTCGGCGCACTCCGCGCCGTCGGATGCCTCGCCGGCGACCTCGATGCCGTCCTGCAGCTCCAGGAACGTGCGCAGGCCCTGGCGGACCATGCTGTGGTCGTCCGCGATCAGGACCCTGATGACCTCAGGCCGCGCGCCCACGGTCCACCTCCAGACGGATCGTCGTTCCCGCGCCGGGGCTCGATGCGACCTCCAGGCGCCCGCGCACCGATTTGGCGCGGTCCCGCATCGACACCAGGCCCAGGCTGCGGCCGGCGCGGCGGACCGCGGCCGGGTCGAAGCCGACGCCGTCGTCGACCACTTCCAACAGGGCTCCGCCGCAGGGGCTGGCGCCGGAGATCGCGCCGGCGGGGCAGTGCTCGCGCAGGCGGACGCTGATGGTCTTGGCCCCGGCGTGGCGCAGGGCGTTGTGCAGGGCCTCCTGGGCCACGCGCAGCAGCACCTCCTCGGCGGCCGGCGACAGGGCCCTGACGTCGCTGCCCTCGAAGGTCACCCGGGGCCCGCCGGCGGTCTGGTTCACCCGGTCCAGGACCTCGGCGTGCTTGCGCAGCGTCACCGCCAGGCCGTCCTCCTCCAGCTCGGCCGGCCGCAGCTCGACCACCACCGAGCGCAGCTCCTCGGCGGCCTCCTTGGCCAGCGCCGCGACCTGCTCCAGCGAGGCGCGGGCCCGGGCCGGGTCGGAGTCCAGGACGTCGGCGGCGGCCTGGGAGGTCAGGCGCAGGGCGAACAGCTTCTGGGCGACGGCGTCGTGCAGCTCGCGGGCCAGGCGGTTGCGCTCGCGGGTGATCGCCAGCTCGCGCTCGCGCTCGTAGAGCCGGGCGTGGCGCAGGGCTATGGCGGCGTGGCCGGCCAGGACCCCGAGCAACTCCTCGTCGTCCTTGGTGAAGCCGCCGGCCTTGTTGGCCAGGAACAGCGCGCCGAGGATCTCATCGCCGTCGCGGATCTGCCGGCCCAGGAACGCGTCCATCTCCGGATGGGCCTTGGGCCACCAGCGGAAGCGCGGGTCCTTGCGCACGTCCGCCAGCCGCTGCGGCGCCGGGTCCTGGAGCATGACCGCGAGCATGCCGTGCTGGCGCGGGAGCGGCCCGATCGCGGCCCACTGCTCGTCGGTGACGCCGTCCACCAGGAACTGCGCGAAGCTCCCCGCGCCGTCCGGGACGCCCAGGGCGGCGTACTCGGCGCCGATCAGCTCGCGGGCGGTGGCCACGATCGTCTGCAGCACCTCGTCGGTGGCCAGGTGGCGGCTGACCGCCAGGACGGCCGCGGACAGCCGGCGCATGGTGTCCAGCGCGTTCGGGGGGCTGGGGCTGGTCTTCGCTGCCATATCGACAAGGTATCGCCGATGATCGCCGGACCCCATCGGGCCGGGGACCGGTCGGGCCTAGGCCCCTGGTCCTAGGACTAACGACCCTGGGCGATCCCGGTCCCGCGCCCGATCCCCGCGGCCGGGCCGCGGAGCAGGGTTTGGGGCATGAACACGACTACGAAGCAGACCGAGCAGACCCAGGGGGCTCAGACGGTCCCGACGGCCGGGCGGGTTCCGGCCGGCGCCTGGGACGGCAACCCGGTGGCCGTCATCACCGGCGCCTCCCAGGGCCTGGGTCTGGCGCTGGCTCGCGGCCTGGCCGAGCGCGGCTGGTCCCTGGTGATCGACGCCCGCGGCGCCGACCGGCTGGCCGCCGCCCAGGAGGAGCTGCTGGCGCTGACCACCGTCGTCGCGCTGGCCGGCGACGTCACCGACGACACGCACCGCGCCGACCTGGCCGAGGCGGCCTCCGAACTCGGCGGCGCCAGCCTGCTGGTGAACAACGCCTCCAGCCTCGGCGGATCGCCGATGCCGGCGCTCGCGGACTTCCCGCTGGAGGCGCTGGAGCAAACGTTCGCGGTGAACGTCCTGGCGCCGCTGGCCCTGACCCAACTCCTGCTCCCGCAGCTGCGCCAGCACGGCGGCGAGGTCGTCAACATCTCCTCCGACGCCGCCGTCGAGCCGTATGAGGGCTGGGGCGGGTACGGGGCGTCGAAGGCCGCGCTGGACCACGCCTCGGCGATCTTCGGGCTGGAGGAGCCGCAGGTTCGCATCTGGGCCGTGGACCCCGGCGACCTGCAGACGCAGATGCACCAGGACGCCTTCCCCGGCGAGGACATCAGCGATCTGCCGCTGCCGGGGACCGTGGTCCCGGGCTTCCTGCGGCTGATCGACGAGCGCCGGCCCTCGGGCCGCTACCAGGCCGGCGACCTGCTGCCCCGGACCGTGGCGGCCGATGCGGAGGTGGCCTGAGATGTCGGTGCTGCTGCACGAGCCCACTGCCGTGAACGCCTCCTGCTCGCGCGGGTCGGCCGAGACCGCGCCGGCCGGCCCGCTGGGCGCCGGGTTCCGCGTCTCCTCCGATCTGCTGGCCCGCAAGCCCGCCGAGGCCCGCGGCCTGGACCGCGACGGGGTGCGGCTGCTGGTCGCGCGGGGCCGCGGGGCAGACGACCCGGAGGTCGAGCACTACGTGTTCACGGACCTGCCGGACGTCCTGGAGCCCGGCGACCTGCTGGTGGTGAACAACTCCGGGACCCTGCCGGCCGCTCTGGACGCGGTGGACCCGGAGTCGGGCACCCGGCTGGTGCTGCACGTCTCGACCGGCACGCCGCAGGACCCGGACGCGTGGATCGTCGAGCTGCGGCGGCCGATGGGCGATGGTTCGACCAAGCCCTTCGCGCTGGGCCCGGATTCGCCGGATTCGCCGGACTCGGAGGATCCGGACAGCCCGGCGCGCCCCGGCCTGCGCCTGCGCGTGACCGGCGGCGCGACGGTCACGCTGCTGCGGCCGTACACGCCGCGGCTGTGGGTGGCGCGCCTGGACCTGGGGATGTCGGTCGCGGACTACCTGACCCGCCACGGCCGCGCGATCCGGTACGACTACGTCGACCGCGACTGGCCGATCACGGCGTACCAGACGGTCTTCGCCGCGATCCCCGGCAGTGCCGAGATGCCCAGCGCGGCCCGGCCGTTCTCGGCGGAGGTGGTGGCCCGCCTGGTCGCCAAGGGCGTGTACATCGCGCCGATCACCCTGCACACCGGCGTCGCCTCACCCGAGGCCCACGAGAAGCCCTACGCGGAGTGGTACTCGGTCCCCGCGGCGACCGCGGAGCTGGTCAACCACGTCCGCGCCCGCGGCGGCCGCGTGATCGCCATCGGCACGACGGCGGTCCGCGCCCTGGAGTCGGCGGCTGACGAGGAGGGGACGGTCCACCCCGGCCAGGGGTGGACCGAGCTGATCATCACGCCCGAGCGCGGGGTCCGCGCCGTCGACGGACTGCTGACCGGGTTCCACGAGCCGGAGGCGTCGCACCTGCTGATGCTGACGGCGATCGCCGGGCCGCGCTTGATCCGGGCCGGCTACGACGCGGCGCTGGCGGGGCGGTATCTGTGGCACGAGTTCGGGGACGTGAACCTGCTGCTGCGGCGCTGAGCCGGACCGGCGAAAGCCTTAAGGCCTTATGGATAAAGGGATACCGGCGGGGGGGGGGGGGGGGGGGGGGCCCCCCCCCCCCCGCCGGCGCCATCAGCATCGCCATGGCTTAGACCGGCGCACGCGCCTAATCTCAGAACCATGACACTGGGGGAGGACCTCCTGCTGCTTGCCATCCACCCGCGCAACGGCAGAGTCCGGAATGTCGAACGCATGGCGCCCGCACTGCGGGCCCTGGAACTGATCGAGCTGAGCCTGGCGGGGCGGCTCAGCCTGGAGGAGGGCCGGATCACGGTCAAGGATCCGTTGCCGATCGGTCACCGCTTGCTGGATCACACCCTGAGCTCGCTGAGCGCCGAGGCGGCGCCGGCGAAGGTCGAGATGTGGCTGCGGGGCGACAAGGCCGAGGCCGGAATCCTGGGCCAGTACCTGGCACTGCTGGGACGTAAGCAGGTGATGCGGATCGAGCATCGCGGACAGGGCCTGGCCAGGTCCACGGTGATCACGGTGCGCGATCAGGAACGGCTGGCCGAAGCACGCGCCCGGATCGATCGCGTGGCGCACGGGGAGGCGTCGGCCACGGCCGAGGACCGGGCGTTGGCCGGCATCGTGCACGCCGCCGGTCTGAGCCGGCAGCTCTGTCGGGGACCGCATCGCATCGTGGCGCGCAGGCGGCTGGGCAAGTTCAGCGTCCCGGACGGCGTCACCGAAAGCATGCGCTCCACGGTGACCGCCGCCGACGCCGAGATGGCGAACGCCATCGCCGAGGCGCTGTCCAGTGGCCTGGCGAGGATGACCAGGGAATTGACGATCGTGTTGCGGCAGGAGTACCGGCTCGAGATGTACAGCTCCCACCACCACAGCGGCGGTAGTCACCATGGCACGTCGACCGACATCTCGACGTCAGGCCATCACGGCCATCACTCGGGCTCGGGCGACTTCGGCGGCGGCGGCCACCACCACGGCTGACCGCCGCGCGGTCACGTGGCGCCGCTGCCCTCGTCCTCCAACAAAGCCGCCGCCAGCGCCACGATCTGCGGCCGCAGCCCCGGCAGCGCCTCGACCTGCCCGGCGTGGATCCGCTCGGTCACCAGCCCGCTGACCGCACCGGTCAGCGCGCGGGCCACGAACAGCGGGTCCAGGCCGCCGCGCCAGGTGCGGCCGATGGTGATGGCCTGGGCCAGGTTCATCGCGAAGGTCTCGGCGCGCTCCAGGCGGCGGGAGAGCGCCGGGTAGCCGGCCGCGTAGATCTCGATCATGAAGATGCGGGCCGTCGTCGGGCTCCCGGCCAGGGCGCCCAGGTACGCCTCGAAGATCCGGTCCAGGCGCTCCAGGACCGGGTCGCGGGGGGAGCCCAGGGAGCGCTCGATGAGCAGCGCGAAGTGGTCGGCCGAGCGGTCGAAGGCGGCCAGGAAGCAGTCCTGCTTGTCCGTGAAGTGCTCGTAGAACGTCTGGCGGGAGATGCGGGCCCGGGACAGGACCGCCCCGACCGTGGCCGCCGCGTACCCCTTCTCGGCCACGACCTCCAGCATCCCGGTCAGCAACCGTCCGCGTTGGGCCGCGGCGACCTCTTCGCGGCTCAGTCCGTGGTTGCCGCGGGGCAACGGCGCGGGCAGGGTGTCGGGATCCACGGCAGGAATCTACGTCACGCGCGGCTGCTGTGCGTTCGCCAGGGGTGCGGCCGCGGGGCCCGGTCCCCGGTTTCCGATTTGACGCCGGGCCCTGAGAACCGCTCAATGGTCCTCCATGGTCACCCTCGACATCGAAACGGCGCGCATGGTTCTTGCCGCGCAGCCGTTCAGCGTATTGCTCGGGGCCCGGATAGAGGTCTTCGAGAAGGGGCGCGCGACGATCGCGGTCCCGGTCCGCGAGAACCTCAAGCAACAGAACGGGTTCCTTCATGGCGGCGTGCTGGCGTACGCCGCGGACAACGCGATCACCTTCGCGGCCGGCTCCACGCTCGGTCCGGAAGTGCTCACCAGCGGGGTCACGATCAGCTACATCCGGCCGGCGTCCGGGGTGACGCTTCAGGCCGAGGCTGAGGTCACCTACACCGGAAGACGCCAAGCGGTGTGCCGATGCGACCTGTACGCCGTGGCGGAGGGCGGCGCACGGGTGCTCAGCGCGATCGCTCAGGGGACAGTGCTCTGTGTGTCCTGACAGGGAAACCGGTTTGTCCTGACGATGGATCAGTTCCCTGACCGGACGTGGGCTCGCCGGACGGAAGATCGTCCGGCGGGCCCACTTTCCGAAAAGAAGCAACCTTTCCCAGGTTTAAAGCGTTCTAATACCGGGTGGGGGTTGCTTCGCTGAGGCGTCAGCTGTTGGGCCGCAGGGTCCAGATGATGGTCATCTCGCCGGTGACGGCGTCGTCGTTGTCGCGCTGGATGGCCACGTGGATCGGGAACTCGGGGCGGGTGCCGCCCTTGAGCTCGGCCAGGATGTCGTCCACGGGGCGGCCGAGCGTGGCGGTGGCCGTGATGTCGCCCTTGGCGACCTTCTTGAAGTCGATGGTGGCGGTGGTGGGCAGGGGGGTGGCTTCAGCCATGAGGTGGCCGAAGGCGGCGGCGACGATCGCGCCGGAGGCGGATTCCGCCAGCGTGAACATCGCGCCGGCGTGGGGTCCGCCGATGTGGTTCCGGTACGGCCCCTGGTCGCGGAACTTCAGCACGGCGCGCTCCGGCGCGACCTCGACGTACTCCAGGGCCAGCGTGCCGACCATCGGGACGGCGGCGGTCAGGAAGGCGCCGACGTCGAACGGCTCTTGTTCTGCTGCGGTCTCTGCTGCGGTCATGCCATGATCCTACTGGTCGGTAACTTCCTCGGCCACCGGCAGCGACGCGGTCCACTTCTGCTCGATCCGGCCGAACTTCCACACCGCCACGGCGGCCAGCCAGACCAGCAGGAACATGCCCACGATGGCGAAGCCGATGCTGTTCAGGTCGACGGTGGCGATCCAGTTCCAGAAGCCGCCGGTCAGGTTCAGCTTGTCCTGCAGGATGCTCAGCAGCTCGATGGTGCCGATGATCAGCGCCACGGCGACCGACAGCCCGGTGATCGTGAGGTTGTAGAAGACCTTGCGCACCGGCTTGGAGAAGGCCCAGCCGTAGGCGAAGTTCATGAACGAGCCGTCGATGGTGTCCAGCAGGGACATGCCGGCGGCGAACAGGATCGGCAGGCACATCACCGCGTACCACGGCAGGCCCGAGGCCACCGAGGTGCCGGCCAGCACCAGCAGCCCGACCTCGGTCACGGTGTCGAAGCCCAGGCCGAACAGCAGGCCGACCGGGTAGATCTGCCACGGCTTGTTCACCGCGCGCATCGCCCGGCCCAGGAAGCGGTTCATCAGGCCGCGGTTGTTCAGGTGCTCCTCGAGCGTGGCCTCGTCGAACTCCCCGCGGCGCATCTGCCGGAACACCTTCAGGATCCCGACCAGCACCACCAGGTTGATGATCGCGATCAGGTACAGGAACGAGCCGGAGACCGTGGTCCCGATCAGGCCGCCGAAGCTGTGCAGGCTCGACTTGTCGTTCGTCAGCTCCACGCCCAGGCCCTTCAGGCCCAGGCCCAGCAGGAGCGTGAGGACCACGACGATCGAGGAGTGGCCCAGGGAGAACCAGAAGCCGACCGACAGCGGGCGCTTGCCCTCGGCCATCAGCTTGCGGGTGGTGTTGTCGATGGCCGCGATGTGGTCGGCGTCGAAGGCGTGCCGCATGCCCAGGGTGTAGGCGGTCAGGCCGGTGCCGAAGCCGAACAGGCCGCCCTGCAACTGGTAGTGGCCCGGCACGACCAGCGCGGCCAGGATGCCCCAGCCGATGACGTGCAGCAGCGCGATGAAGCCGAACATGCCGCCGACGCGTCCCCACTCCGCCGGCGTCAGGCTCGCCCGGATCCGGGCGAGCCGGGATCGGCCGGTCGCGGGCGCGGTGCCGGTGCTGTCGGTGCCGCCTGCTGTGGTCGCGGTCATGGCGCTGGACGCCCCCTGAGCTCATCGGTTCGGGTCGGCCGCCGGGGCCGGCGGCCGGGGAGGACACCGGCCCGCCCCAGACGCGATTATTTTGCAGTTGCGAAGAGTTCGCAACTAGGCGTTGAGTCCACGGAGGGACGCGTACCGTGATGAGAGGTGGATCACGACCGGTTTCTCCGGATGTTCCGATTTTTTTCAGATCACGATGGTCTGATGTGTTGACGCCCGAAGACAATGACTGCAAGGGGTCTGCCGAGTCGGCAGGGGCCCGGACAAGGAGCCGTTCCCCATGGCCCTGCGTGTGATCGACTACCCGCGCCGCGGGAAGGCCGGACTGCGGCACTGGCTGCCGTCCTGGCGGCTGGTCGCCAGCACGCTGATCGCGTTCGTCCTGCTGGTGACCGCCGGGGCGTGGGCGGTCTACGCGTCGGTCTCGGTCCCGCCGATGAACGAGTCGGTGACCCAGCAGCACCTGACCGTGGTCGACGACAAGGGCGTGGTGCTCGGCCGGCGCGGCCCGGAGATCCGCCAGGACGTCCCGCTGTCCCAGGTCCCGGTCCCGGTGCAGAACTCCTTCCTGTCCGCCGAGGACCGCAACTTCTGGTCCGACGGCGCCATCTCGGTCACCGGCACGGCCCGCGCCCTGGTCAACGACCTCGGCGGCGGCTCCACGCAGGGTGGCTCCACGATCACCCAGCAGTACGTGAAGAACGCCTACCTCACCGACGAGCGCTCCCTGTCCCGCAAGGTCAAGGAAGCGGTCATCGCGCTGAAGATCTCGGAGAAGCAGCCCAAGTCCGAGATCCTGCAGGGCTACCTGAACACCGTGTACTTCGGCCGCGGCGCCTCCGGGATCCAGATGGGCGCCCGCGCCTGGTTCAGCAAGGACGTCAACCAGCTCAGCGTCGCCGAGGGCGCGGTGATGGCCGCGCTGGTCAACGCCCCGTCGTACTACGAGCTGGCGCCCAAGGACCCCTCGATCATGGCCAAGCTCCAGGCGCGCTGGAACTACGTGCTCGACGGCCTGGTGACCATGGGCAAGCTCAGCCCCGCCGACCGCGCCGCGCAGCAGTTCCCGGCGCTGGCGCCCTGGCCCCGGCCCAGCAGCCAGACCGACAACCAGGACGAGTACCTGGTCGAGGAGGCCATCGGCGAGGCCGAGCAGAAGACCGGCCTGAGCCGCGAGCAGCTGGAGACCGGCGGCTACACGATCTACACCACCTTCGACGCCAAGATGCAGGACGCAGCGGCGGCCGCTGTGGCAGCACAGATCACCAGCCAGCTCAATCCGAGCAAGCGGGCCGTCGACGCCGACGTGCACACCGCGATCTCCACCGTCGTCCCCGGAGACGGCGCGGTCCGCGTCCTGTACGGCGGCGACGACTACTCCAAACAGGCCTTCAACGCCTCCTGGCAGGGCACGCTGTCCCCGGGCTCCTCGTTCAAGACCTTCGCCCTGGCCGCCTACCTGCAGAACGGCGGCACGGTCAACGACACCTTCGACGGCACCTCGCCCTACCACATCCCCAAGTCCGACCAGGTGATCCCGAACGAGGGCGGGACCAGCTACGGCCAGGTCTCGGTGCAGTACGCGCTGAACCAGTCGATCAACACCGTGTTCATCGAGATGGGCCAGCAGATCGGGATGAACAAGGTGGCCGACGCCGCGCGCGCGGCGGGCGTCCCGGTCACCGCGCAGCAGCAGGCGCTGCCGGCGCTGCCGCTGGGCGTGGTGTCGACCAACCCCGAGCAGATGGCCGGCGCCTACGGCACCTTCGCCGCGCACGGCCAGCAGGTCGACCCGTATACGGTGGCCAGCGTCCAGCAGGGCGGCAAGACCATCTACGCCCACCAGAGCCTGGCCAAGCAGGCCTTCACCCCGGCCGTGGCCGACCAGGTGACCAGGGCCCTGCAGAACGTGGTGACCAACGGCTCCGGCGGCGGCGCGCAGCTGGCCGACGGCCGCGACGTGGCCGGCAAGACCGGCACCACCGACCTGCCGGGCGACGGGACCAAGCTGGGCTCGGTCTGGTTCGTCGGCTACACCCCGACGCTGTCGACCGCGGTCGCGATCTGGGGGCAGACCGACGGCGGGGCGCTGACCCCGATCAACGGCATGGCCGGCAAGAACACCGTCGGCGGCGGCGCGGTGGCCGCGCCGCTGTGGGCCGCGTACATGAACCAGGCGGTCGCCGGCTCGCAGGCGCAGTCGTTCACCTTCACCGCGCAGAACAACCAGGCGGCGCCCATGAACCCGGTGAGCCCGACGTCGGGGCCGACCCAGGGCGGCACCGGCGCGACCACGAGCCAGTCCCAGACCAACCAGCCCTCGCCGCCGTCGCCGACCAACACCTACCAGCCGCCGAACACGCCGACGTCGACGACGTCGAGCAGTGGCGGGGGCGGGACGACGTCGGGGCCGGGGAACGGGACGAGTACGACGAGCAGTTCGCAGCAGCCGCCGTCGTCGACGCACAGCCGGCCGACCAAGCCGTCGCCGCCGCCGCATACGACCACCGGGGGCTGAGGCTGCCGGCGCGCACGTGACGAAGGGCCCGCTTCTGCGGGCCCTTCGGTGTTGTCCGTCGTTCTGTGTGCGGCGCGCGGTTCAGTTCGCCGCGGAGGTCGCCTTCTCCGCCTCGGCCGCCTTCTCGGCCTGCATCTGCTCCATCTCGGCCAGCACGTTCTTGCGCTGGCGCTTGCTGAGCCGGTCGATGTAGAGCCGGCCCTCCAGGTGGTCGAACTCGTGCTGCAGGCAGCGGGCGAAGTAGCCGGTGCCCTCCACGGTGATCGGCTCGCCCTTGAGGTCCACGCCGGTCACCCGGGCGTAGTCCGGGCGGGCCAGCTCGTGGTGCGGCCCGGGGACCGACAGGCAGCCCTCGGCGGAGTCGTCGAGCTGGCGCCGGTCGGCGGGCAGCTCGGCCAGCACCGGGTTCACCATGTGGCCGACGTGCTGGACGCCGTCGTCGTCGGCGCAGTCGTAGACGAACACCCGCAGCGGCACGCCGATCTGGTTGGCGGCCAGGCCCACGCCCTCGGCGGCGTACATCGAGGCGAACATGTCGTCCACGAGCGCGGCGAGCTGGTCGTCGAACTCCTCGACCGGGGCACACGGCTGGTGCAGCACCGGGTTGCCGACGATCGTGATGGGCCGGGCGGTGCCGGAATCGGTCTGGCTCATGGCGTTAATCTTACGGGTCGGCTACCCCTCGGGGGTATACTGGACCGGCGCGACGACGAGGAATGGGGAGCGGGCCATGCACGGCTACACCGACCGCAAGGACGACTACAACAAGCGGCTGCGCCGCATCGAGGGCCAGGTCCGCGGCCTGCAGCGGATGGTCGACGAGGACAAGTACTGCATAGACATCCTCACGCAGATCTCCGCGGTCACCAAGGCTCTGCAGTCGGTGGCGCTGGGGCTGCTGGAGGAGCACGTCGCGCACTGCGTGGCCGACGCCCTGGCGACCGGCGGGCCGGAGGCCGACGCCAAGGTCAAGGAGGCGAACGAGGCGATCGCGCGGCTGGTGCGGTCTTAGCGGTTCGCGGCGTGCTCCGCGTTCGCGGCCGTTCATCGGGCGCACCACCCCGTCTCTGCGGCAGACTGGCGGTCATGACGGATCAGGCCGCCGGCACCCCCATCGTCGTCAGCGTCCGCGGGGAGGCGAACGTCGAGGCGGACCCCGAACTGTGCGAGTTCGCGGTCACGGTCACCGCCCGCGACAAGGACCGCCGCACCGCCCTGGAGCAGCTGACCCAGCGCAACAAGGACCTCCTGGACCAGCTCAGGGCCGAGTACGGCGAGGCGCTGGAGAAGCTGGAGACCGGCCGCTTCTCGGTGTACCCGGAATTTCGCAACAAGCGTTCCGACAAGGTCGGCCCGTATCAGGGCTCGGTGCGCGTCCGCATCGTGGTGAAGGACTTCACGGTCCTGGGCGAGATGGTCACCAGGATCGCCGACGCCGAGGGCCGCTCGATCGACGGCCCCTACTGGAGCCTGCGCCGGGAGTCTGAGGTCTACCGCAAGGCGCGCGCGGAGGCGGTCGGCGAGGCGGTCCGCAGGGCGCGCGAGTACGCCGACGCCCTCGGCTCGCAGCTCACCGCGCTGCTGGAGCTGGCCGACACCGGACTGTCGACCGGCGGCGCGCCGGCTCCGCATGGGCGTGCCATGTACGCGATGGCCTCCGCACCCGGCGGCGCGGTCGACGATGGGCTTCCGGCGCTGGACCTGGAGCCGACGCGGCAGAACGTGTACGCGGCGGTGGAGGCGCGGTTCTCGGCGACGCAGCCGGCTGGGTTGTAGGAGCGCCTTCTGGGGTGCCACATCGCCAGGGGGAATGTTCGTTCTCCCTCCCGCGTTTAGTTCGTCATGCGAATCGAGATGTGGGCCGACGTCGCCAACCCCTGGACTTATGTCGCGGCCGAGCGGCTGCGCACGGCGCTGGCCACCGCTGGTGCTGGTGCTGGTGCTGGTGCTGGTGCTGGTGCCGACGCCGACCTCGCCGCCGAGGTCGTCTGGCGTCCCCTGCTGACCGACCCCGCCGATCCCGAGGCCCCGCGCGACGCCCTGCGTCTGCTGCTGCTCGCCGAGGAGCACGGCGGCGTCGAGTTGCAGGGGCGGGTGGCCGCCGAGCTGCTGGCGTCGCATGACGTTCGCGACCGTGCGGAGCTGGCCGCCGTCGCTGAGCGCGCCGGGTTCGTGAACGGCGCCAACCTGCTGTCGTCCGAGACCGCAGGCCATGCCCGCCTGCGCGAGCTGCTCCTGATCGGCAAGGCGCGCGGCATCACCATTTCGCCGACCGTGGCCGTCGGCGAAGCGCTGCTGGAGTTCGCGATGTCGCCGGCGACGATCGGCGAGTTCCTCACCGCTGCCGACGAGCCCGACGCCGCGCGCACGCTGCCGGAGGAGGTCGAGCGTCTGCGCTGGGCCGAGGAGCTGATCGCTCTGTCCGACCCGCTCGGGGCCCTGGTGCTGCTGGACCCGCTGCTGGCCGAGCACGCCCAGGACCCGAACGTCCGTCGAGTCGCCGCCTCGGCGTACTTTGCCTCGGCGCAGCTTGGCCGCGCCCGGCAGGTGTTGGAGGCGATGCTCGCCGACCATCCCGCGGACTCCTACGCGCGGCTGATGCTCGGCCGGACGTTGGAGCGCCAGGGACTCGCCGATGAGGCCAAGACGCATCTGCGGATGGCAGTGGCGATGACGCCCGAGTTCGCCTAACGGGGCGCCCAGCCAGCCAAAGTCTGCGATTTCCGCTCTGCCCCCGCGTATGGCCTATAGCGGAACCCTCCAGAGCCGACACGAAGGGCTTTGGTGCTTCCGTGACCAGGGTGGCCGATCCCAGCACGCGAGGATCAATAGGGAACAGCCCGCTCGCGGGCAGCCAATGCAGACAAGGAGCCGTCGCGTGCCCGGTGCCCGGATCGCCGCCCTCGGCCACAGCCAGCCCGATCGTGTCCTGACCAACGCCGACCTGGCGGAGATGGTCGACACCAGCGACGAATGGATCACCACCCGGGTCGGCGTGCGTACCCGCCGCATCGCCGAACCCGGGCAGACGCTCGACGAGTTCGCGGCCGCGGCCGCCGCCAAGGCCCTGGCCGGGGCCGGGACCGAGGTCGGCGACGTGGACCTGGTCCTGGTCGCCACCAGCACGGCCGGCGCGGCCAGCCCCAACACCGCCGCCCGCGTGGCGGCCCGCCTGGGCATGCGCAGCCCGGCGACCATCGACGTGAACGTGGTCTGCTCCGGCTTCACCCACGCCCTGGCCCTGGCCGACCAGGCCATCCGCTGCGGCCAGGCCCGCACCGCCGTGGTCATCGGCGCGGACTTCATGAGCGCCGTCACCGACTGGACCGACCGCACCACCTGCGTCCTGGTCGGCGACGGCGCCGGCGCGGCGGTCGTGGTGGCCGCCGACGAACCCGGCATCAGCCCGGTGCTGTGGGGCTCGGTCCCCGAACGCAGCCGCGCGGTGGTGATCGAGGGCACCCCCAACCGCTTCACCCAGGAAGGCCAGACCGTCTTCCGCTGGACCACCACCGAACTCCCGGCCATCGCCCGCCAGGTCTGCGACCGCGCCGGCATCGGCCCCGAGGACCTGGCCGGCGTGGTCTTCCACCAGGCGAACCTGCGCATCATCGAGCCCCTGGCGGCCAAGATGGGCGCGGTGAACGCGGTGGTGGCCAAGGACGTGATCGAATCCGGCAACACCTCCGCCGCCTCGATCCCGATCGCCCTGGCGAAGCTGGTCGAGCGGCGGGAGATCCCGGCGGGGGCGCCGGTGCTGCTGTTCGGGTTCGGGGGGAACCTGTCTTACGCGGGACAGGTGGTGGTTTGCCCGTAGGGAGTCTTCGCGACTTCTTCAAGGGTGATCAGTGGGTGGGCTGGAACTGCCAGCTGGTGCGTTCGTCGAGGACGAGGAAGGGTACTGATCTGGCTCACGGCCGCGAAGCCGCGAGGCCTCACAACCGCCGCCCGCCCATCTCCGTCCCGTCCGGCAACTGCATCTGCGCGCCGAGCCACGTCGCGAACTCGGCCTCGCCGAACGCCGCCCAATCCGGCGTCTCCAGCACCTGCGCCGCGCCGATGCGCCGGGCCAGTGCGGTCACGGCGGCACCCGCGGGCGCCCGCGCCGCGTCGTAGCGGGCGGCGAGCTCGTCGAGGTCGGTGGTAGTGCGCCACAGGTCCAGCAGGCTCGCGGCGTCCTGCATGGCCTTCACCGTTCCGGCCGCGGCGTGCGGGCGGCTGACCGCGCCGGCGTCGCCGAGGAGCAGCATGCGGCTTTTGGCGAAGGCGGGTGCTGCGAAGTCGTAGATCGGCTGGATGAACACGTTCTCGCGTGCCGTCTTGCGGATCGCCGCTGCCCACGCCGCGGGCAGTTCGCGGGTCAGCAGGCTGTCCATGAAGTCCAGTACGGCATGCGAGACCGCGCCGGGCGGGATGCTCGTGGCCGTGTTCAGATTCCCGGTCAGCTCCGGCGGGACCGCCGAGTACAGCACCCAGTTGAAGTGCCGGCGGCCGTCGTCCGCGGGGATCGGATACGCGACCAGGTGCCCGTGGTTGAAGCCGACCGTGAAGAATGAGTCCTGTGGCAGCCCCTTGAGTTCGCCGAAGTCCGACAGCCCGCGCCAGCACAGGTAGCCCGCGTAGTCCGGCACCACGCCCGGGAACATCGCCTCGCGCACCACCGAGCGGTAGCCGTCGGCGCCCAGAAGCAGATCGAAGTGCTCGACACTCCCATCCGCCACCGTGACTGAAGCCCCGGCACCGGCCCCGGACTCACACGCGGCGACCGACACCACCCGCGCATCACCCCGGAACTCCACCCGCCCCGGCAGCCGCCCACGCAGCGACCGGTACAGATGCCCCCAGTTGTACGCGTTGAACGGAAACGGCTGCCGCCAGATCCGCTTCCCGAGCCCCGAATCCCCGCCCCCGTCGGCGGAGACGCCATCGCGCGTGAACCAGTCCCGCGAATGCCCCGGCGTGGCCGGCAACGAAGCGTCCAGGAACCCGGCCTCGACCAGCTCCGCGAACCGCTCGTGCTGAATCCCGATCCCGGCCCCGCGGTCCCGCAACTCGCCGCCCGAACGCTCGAACACGACGACCGTCGCCTCCGGCGCCGCCCGCGCCGCGGCCAGCGCCCCCGCGCACCCGGCGATGCTCCCGCCGACGACGCCGACGCGGACAGCACCTACCGTGCCCACCATCGCAGAACCCCCGTTAGCACAACCGCGTCGGCAGAACGCGTAGCAGAACCCTGTTGGCCGCCCACACCAACCTTAGTCCGGCCTCAGTCCGGCAGAGTCGCCAACTCCTCGATCTCCACGTTCGCCAAAGCGGTGCCGTCCACCTGCACCCGCCGCAGGTACCACTTCTGGATCGGCGCGTGCGTCGTGGAAGCCAGCTGCCATGCCCCGCGCGGGCTGTCGATCCGCCCCAGCGCGCCGATCGCGGCGTTGATCGCCTCGGCGCCAGCCTTCGGTCCGGCCTGGCCGATCGCCTGGTCGAGCAGTGCCGCCGCGTCGTAGCCGGTCAGGGCGTACACGCTGGGTTCCTGGCCGTCGTGGCCGGCCGCCCACGCCGAGACGAAGGTGCGGTTGGCGGCGGTGTCGACGTCGGGGGAGTAGTCCAGGACCGAGGTGATGTCGGTGGCCGCCGCGCCCTCCAGCTTCAGCAGCGGTCCGTCGGTGACCAGGCCGACCGCGTACAGCGGGATGTCCTTCACCGCCGAGCGCGCGTACTGCTGGACGAAGCGCACCGCCTCGTCGCCGGTGAACGCGCAGTACACGGCCTTGGCGCCGGACTCCTTGATCGCCTGCAGATACGGCGAGAAGTCGGTGGTCTCGCCGGACGGTGAGAACGACGTGGCCGGGGTGAACGTCGCCTGGCCCCCGGTGTTGGCCAGCTTCCCGCCGAGCGCGGAGTAGGAGTCGGTGAAGCCGCGGACCTGCTCCCAGTCGCCGGGGTAGTTGCCGCCGATCGCGAAGACCGGGGATTTGACGTGGTTGTATATGAAAGGTGCGATAGCCGCGCCGGGTTCGGTGGACAGGAACGCCACGTTCCACACGTAGCTGATGTCCGTCAGGTCCGGCCGGGCAACGACGCCGACCAGCGGCACGTGCGCCGCGTCGGCCAGCGGCGCCACGCTCTCATAGCCCGCGTAGTCGATCGGGCCGACGACCGCCTGCACGCCGTGCGCCAGCATCGTCTGCATCGTCGTCGCGGTGGCCGAGGGGGTCGGGCCCTCGTTGGAGATCGTCAGCCCCGCCGGGCGTCCGCCGAGCCGGCCGCCGTGCTGGCTGACGTAGAGCTGGAACCCGTCGCGGGCGTCGGTGCCGGCCGTGCCGTCGGTGCCGGAGGTGTCCAGCAGCAGCCCGATCGGGATCGGTGTCGCGCTGGCCGCCCGCTCCCCGGGGTCGCCGTAGGCCAGGCCGCCGCCGTAGTCGCCGCCGAATGCGCAGCCCGACGCGGCGGCCGTGGCCGCGGCCAGCAGCAGCGCGGCGGAGGCCCGCCGGTGGTGCGGTGTGCGGCGGCGGGGCCGGTTGGTTCCGCCAGCTCCGCCGGTTACGCCGGTTCCCGAGGAGACGGCCCCGGTCTCGGCCGCGGCTCCCGTCTCGGCTCCGGCAGCGGCTCCGGCTCCGGCTCCGGCTCCGCTCCCGTCCCCAACCCCGGCACCGGCTGGCAGCGCCATCAGTTCATCCGGTCGTCGGGCGGCAGGTCGTCCCGCATCCGCTGCTGGGTGATCGCGTGCTCCAGCAGCGTCACCAGGACCCCCTTGGCGGAGTCGCGCCGCCGGGCGTCGCAGATCAGCAGCGGCGTGTGGTCCTCCAGGGCCAGCGCCTGGCGCAGTTCCTCGTGCCCGTACACCTGCGCGCCGTCGAACTGGTTCACCGCGATCACGTGCGGGATCCGGCGGTCCTCGAAGAAGTCGATGACCGCGAAGGCGTCGCCCAGGCGCCGCACGTCGGCCAGCACCACCGCGCCGAGCGCGCCGCGGGAGAGCTCCTCCCAGAAGAACCAGAAGCGCTCCTGGCCCGGCGTGCCGAACAGGTACAGGATCAGGTCCTCGGCGATGGTGATGCGGCCGAAGTCCATGGCCACCGTGGTGCTGCTCTTGGCCGGGATCAGGTGCACGTCGTCCACGCCCAGGCCCGCCTGGGTCATCTCGGCCTCGGTGGTCAGCGGCTGGATCTCGGAGACCGCGCCGACCAGCGTGGTCTTCCCGACGCCGAAGCCGCCGGCCACGACGATCTTCGCGGCGATCGTGGGAGCCGTCATCCGCGGGCCCCCGGGAGGTTGCCGTGCGAGAGCATCCGGGCCCGCGCGGTGGGCGTCAGGGAATCCCCGACCTGGTTGATCAGCTCGGCCATGGCGTAGGTGACCTGCCCGATGTCGCACTCGCGCTCGGCGTAGACCAGCAGCGAGGCGCCGTCGCTGACGGCCATGGAGAACAGGAACCCGTTGCCGAGCTCGGTCAGGTTGCTGCGCACCGGCTCGGAGTCCAGCAGCAGCGCGGCCCCGGCCAGCAGGCTGACCAGGCCCGCGGCCACCGCCGCGAGCTGCTCGCCCTGCTCCTCGCCCAGATCCCGGGACGTGGCCACCACGATGCCGTCGGCCGAGACCGCCAGCGCGTGCCGGACCCCGGGCGTGCCGTGGGCGAAGTCGTTGAGCAGCCAGTCGAGGCTGCCGTGCAGATCAGGTGCGGGTGCAGGTTCGTTCATGGGGCGTTTCCCGTGGGGCTAGAGGACGGGGTGAGGGTACTGCGTCACTTCTGTTTCGGCCCGGTGCGGCCGGAGAGCCCGCGCGCGTAGGCGGCCATGGTGGCCGCGACGTGCTCGGGGTCCCGGTCGATACGGGCCTTCTTGACGGCGGGCTCGGGGTGGCAGCCGGGCTCGCCGGGTGGTGCGGTTCCTGGGGTTTCTGGAGCGTCCGCGGTCGCCGGCTTCGCCGGCGCCGGGTTGCGTCGCGCCTTGGCCGGCAGCTGTGCTTTCGGTCGGCGGACGGGCAGCCCGTTGAGCGTCGTGGTCGCGGCGACGGCGGCAGCCGGAACAGCACCCTGCGATTCCGTGACGCCGCCAACCATACCGTTCATGCCGTTCATGCCGTTCACGCCGACCCCGGCCGGCTGCTCGGCCTCCTCGGGGAAGGGCAGCTCGGGCCAGTCGGCCGCGTCGGCCTCATCGGACTCGGCGGGCTGTGCGGCCGGCATACCGCCCGCGGCCTTGCCGGCCATGCCGTTGATCCGGGTGAGCATGCTCGACGCGGCGTGCGCGCTCCCGTTCGCAGTACCCTGACCCGCCTCCGCCGCGATCACCGCCAGCGGCAGCCCGATCTCGGCGACCGTGCCGCCGCCGGGCCGGGCCCGCAGCTGCACCTCGATGCCGTACCAGGCGGCCAGGTGCGCGACCACGGTCAGGCCCATCGCCCGCACCGTCTCGCTGTCCACCTGGCGCGGCGCGGCCAGCTGGGTGTTCAGCTCGGCACGCCGGGCCGGGGTCATGCCCAGGCCCCGGTCGGCGATCTGGATGATCACCCGGTCGGTCATCCGGTGGCCCTCGACGCCCACCCGGCTGTCCGGCGCGGAGAAGGAGGTCGCGTTGTCCAAAAGCTCGGCGCACAGGTGCACCAGGTGGTCCACGGCGTGCGGCGCGACCAGGATCGTGGTGTCGATGCTCTCCAGGTCCACGCGCGTGTAGCGCTCGACGCGCCCCAGCGCCGCGCGGACCACGTCCAGCAGCGTCACCGCGCGCTCGCGCACCCGCGCCGAGCCCTCGCCGCCGAGCACCAGCAGGCTCTCGTTGTTGCGCGCCATGCGCGCGGCCAGGTGGTCCAGCACGAACAGCCGGGCCAGCCGGTCCGGGTCCTGCTCGGAGCGCTCGGCGCGGTCCAGCTCGCTGGTCAGCGCGCCGGTCAGGCGCTCGCCGCGGCGGGCCAGCGCCACGAAGGTGGCGCCCACGCCGGCGCGCAGCAGCACCTGCTCGGCGGCGGTGCGCAGGGCCTCGCGGTGCACCGAGTTGAAGGCCCGGGCCACCGCGGCCAGCTCGTCCTTGGGATCCGCGGCGTTCAGCGCGTCGCCGCGGCCGGAGCCCAGCGGCAGCGCTTCGCCGGCCTGGTCGGCGAACTCCTCGGGGGTGAGGCCGGTCAGCGATTCGGTGGCGCGCAGCTGCTCGACCGCGGCGGGCAGGTGCTCGGAGGCCACGGCGTGCGCGGCGTCCCGCAGCTGTCGCAGGCCCCTGATCATCGGCCGGCCCAGCCGCAGGCTGATCATCACCACCAGCAGCGCGGTGCCGGCCACCGCGGCGGCCTCGATCTCGGCGACGAGCTCGGCCCGGTCGCGCAGCTGGGCCACGGCGGACATGGTGGCCATGTCCATGTCCTCGCGGACCCCGTCCAGCGCGGCGCGCCGGGCGCTCATCGTCTCGACCCACAGGTTCCGGTCCAGCGCCAGGACATCGCCGGGCCCCAGGCGGGATATCTGGTCCTCGTACTGCTGCGCGGTCAGGATGTCCGTGCTGGTCATCGCCTGGTCCGGGCGCTCGCTCCAGCCGGAGGGGGCCTGGGTGTCGAAGGCCTCCATCGCGTCGTCGTAGGACTGCCGGTCGTGCGCGATCGCCGAGACCGCGGCCGGGGTCAGCGCCAGCCCGGTCGCCGAGCGCAGCACGTCCGACTCCTCCTGGCCGGTCGCCTCAGAGGCCTGATACAGCAGGCCGGCGGCCTGGATCCGGGCCGCGATCTGCTGCGGCGCGCTGCCCGCGCCGATCACCGTGTCGCGCAGCTGGGCCAGGTCGGCGATGGCGATGCGGTACTGGAAGGTCACCGTGGACAGCGCCGGGGCCGACTGAGCCTTGATCTGCGAGCGCAGCGTGTCCAGCTGTTCCAGGTCCTGATCGATGCGCGAGAGCAGGACGCGGGTGTCCGGCGAGATCCGCAGCATCGACTTGACCTGCTGCCGGTAGGCGGCCAGCGCGGCGTCGGTCTGCGCTATCCGGTTCTCCACGTCCGGAGTGATCCCGGTGGGCCTGGTGGTGAGCAGCAACGCCATCGTGGTGCGCTCGTCCTGTAACCGACCCAGCAGCTTCCCGGCGGCGTCCGAGGTGTGCATCAGGGACCACAGCCGGTCGCTGCGCCAGGCCTCGCCGGCGGACGCGGTCAGCGCCACGGCGCCGAAGCCGGACACCGCGGCGAGCGGGACGGCGACCAGGACGCCGAGCCTGCGCGTGATCCTCAAAACGGCCCCTCGCGACAAGGCTGACAGAGAAGGCTGACAGAGAGTGGACGGACTGTGTGAAAGCCGTGTGGTGCAGGTGATGCCAGGGAAGGTGGGCCTCATCCAACCGGGACCTGGGGACCTGAGTCAAGCCTCGAATAGCGTGGACGGTTCCCTTAGGTGGTCGTGAGGGTAAATTCACTGGCTGGTCACGGGGTCGCCGATTACCGTTGCGATCATGCGCCACCTCCCCGAGCCGGACCCCGGCATACCCGACACGCGATCGGCGTCCCGGTACTTGATCTGGCTTGTACGGATGCAGTGGACGTCGATGACGCTGGGTGCTTTCTGGGGCGTCGTATGGATGGTGAGCCAGGCGTTGATGCCCGCCGCGATCGGCAAGACCATCGACGCCGGCGTCACCGCCAGGGACACCGCCGAGCTTTGGCGATGGTCCGCGGTGGTGTTCGGATTGGGCTGTCTGACCGGGATCGCCGGGATCCTTCGGCACCGGTGCGCGGTCACGAACTGGCTCACCGCCGCCTACCGCACCGTGCAGCTCACCGCGCGCCAGGCCACTGAGCTCGGCGCCACCCTTCCCGGCCGCATCGCCACCGGCGACGTGGTGGCCATCGGTACCGCCGACACGTCCAGCATCGGCGGCACGATGGACGTCAGCGCCCGCTTCGCCGGCGCGGTGGTGTCCATCGTGCTGGTCTCGGTGCTGCTGCTGAGTACCGAGGTGCGCATCGGGCTGACCGTGCTGATCGGCGTGCCGCTGATCATGGCCCTGGTCGGGCCGCTGCTCAAGCCGATGCACCGCCGCCAGAGCGAGGTGCGCGCCCTGCAGGGCCAGTTGACCGGACGCGCCAACGACATCGTCGCCGGTCTTCGGGTGCTGCGCGGCATCGGCGGGGAGCCGGAGTTCGCCGAGCGCTACCGCGAGCAGTCCCAGCGGCTGCGGTTCGCCGGAGTGCGCGTGGCGCGCGTGGAATCGGTGCTGGAATCGGCGCAGGTGCTGCTGCCGGGTCTGTTCGTGGTCGGCGTGACCTGGCTTGCGGCGCGGCTGGCGGTGTCGCACGAGATCACCACCGGGCAGCTGGTCGCGTTCTACGGCTACGCGGCGTTCCTGGTGCTGCCGCTGCGTACCATCACCGAGGCCTGGGGCAAGCTGCTGCGGGCGCACGTGGCGGCGACCAAGGTGGTCAGGGTGCTGGCGCTGAGCCATCCGCTGGCCGACCCCGCCGGTGCCGCCGCGGACACCACGGACACCGGCGCGGTCGCGGACATCGAGGGCACCGGTGCGATCGTCGACGAGCACTCCGGCTTGCAGCTCAAGCCCGGTTCGTTCACGGCGGTGGCCGCCGCGGACCCGGCCGAGGCGATAGAGCTCGCCGACCGGCTGGGCCGCTACTCCGCCGCCGAGGGGGTCACGCTGGACGGCGTGCCGCTGGAGGCGCTGCCGCTGCCCCGGCTGCGCGAGCGGGTGCTGGTCGCCGACAACGACGCGCGGCTGTTCGCCGGGCGGCTGGCCGACGGGCTGGCCGGGCCCGGCGCGCACGGTGATGGCGGGGAAATCACCTCCGCCCTGCACACCGCCGCCGCCGAGGACATCATCGAGGCCTTGCCCGCCGGCCTGGACACCGCGGTCACCGAACGCGGCCGCTCCTTCTCCGGCGGCCAGCAGCAACGGCTCCGTCTGGCCAGAGCCCTGCTCGCGGACCCCGAAGTGCTGCTGCTCGTCGAGCCCACCAGCGCCGTGGACGCGCACACCGAGGCCCGCATCGCCGACCGGCTGGCCCGGGCCCGCACCGGCCGCACCACCGTGGTGTTCACCACCAGCCCGCTGATGCTCGACCGGGCCGAGCGCGTGGTGTTCCTGGCCGGCGGCCGCGCCGCCGCCGAGGGCCGGCACCGCGAGCTGCTGGCGACCGTGCCCGCCTACCGGGCCACCGTGACCAGGGAAGAGGACTGAGATGGCCGCGACGCCGCCCAATCCGCCGAGTCCGCCGGCCGACTCTGCCTCCGGCCGCGAGGCCCTGCCGGTCGCGACCTATCCCGAGGTCCGCCAGTACGCCGCGCAGATCGCCCGCAGCCGCGGCCGCGACCTGGTCCTGACCGTCGGGCTGTTCGCGCTGGCGGCGGTCGCCGGCCTGTTCGGCCCGCGGCTGCTCGGCGCGCTGATCGACGACGTCCAGCACGGCACCACCGCCGGCCACGTCGACACCATCGTCGGCCTGATCGCGCTGTTCCTGGTCGTGCAGACCGTGCTGACCCGCTACGCCAAGCTCGCCGCCGGCAAGTTCGGCGAGGGTGTGCTGGCCGAACTGCGCGAGAACTTCGTCGCCCGGGTCCTGGAGCTGCCGCTGTCGGTGGTGGAACGGGCCGGCAGCGGCGACCTGCTCTCCCGCTCCTCGCGCGACGTGGACATGCTGAGCATGGCCGCGCGCTACGCCGTGCCCACCACCCTGGTCGCCATCGTCACGGTCCTGCTCACCATGGGCGCCCTGGCCCTGGTGAGCCCGTGGGCGGTGCTGCCGCTGCTGGTCATCGTGCCCCCGATCGCGGTGGTGTTCCGCTGGTACATGAAGCGCGCGCCGGAGGGCTACCTGGCCGAGAGCGCCCGCTACGCCGACCTCACCGACGGCCTGGCCGAGACCGTCGACGGCGCGCGCACCGTCGAGGCCCTGGGCCTGCAACGGCACCGGATCCGCCGCACCGACGAGGACATCAGCCGCCAGTTCGCCGCCGAGCGCTACACCCTGCGGCTGCGCTGCGTGTTCTGGCCGACCACAGAGTCCTGCTACATCGTCCCGGTCGCCCTGACCCTGCTGTTCGGCGGCCTGGGCTACGTGCACGGCTGGTTCACCCTCGGCCAGGTGACGGCGGCCACCCTCTACATGCAGCAGATCATGGGCCCGATCGACGACATGCTCGCCTGGGCCGACCAGCTCCAGGTCGGCGGCGCCTCGCTGGCCCGCCTGCTCGGCGTGGCCGGCGTCCCGGCCGACCGCCGGGCCTCCGGCGAACAGCCCGACGGCGAGGACCTGCGCGCCACCGACGTCCGCTACTCCTACATCCCCGGCCGCGAGGTCCTGCACGGCGTGGACCTGTCCCTGCGCGCCGGCGAACGCCTGGCCATGGTCGGCCCCTCCGGCGCCGGCAAGTCCACCCTGGGCCGCCTCCTGGCCGGCATCCACGGCCCCACCGTCGGCTCGGTCGCGGTCGGCGGCGTCCCGCTGGTGGAGCTCCCGCTGGGCGACCTGCGCGGCCAGGTGGCCCTGGTGAACCAGGAACACCACGTCTTCAACGGAACGGTGCGCGAGAACGTGGTCCTGCCGCGTCCGCAGGCCTCCGAGGAGCAGGTCCGCGACGCCCTGTCCGCCGTCGACGCGCTGAGCTGGGTCGAAGCCCTGCCCCAGGGGATGCGGACGGCGATCGGCGCCGAGGGCCACACGCTGTCCCCGGCCCAGGCGCAGCAGCTGGCACTGGCCCGCCTGGTCCTGGCCGATCCGCACACCCTGGTGCTTGACGAGGCGACCTCGCTGATCGACCCGCGCGCGGCCCGGCACCTGGAGCGTTCACTGGCCGCGGTGCTCGAAGGCCGCACGGTCATCGCGATCGCGCACCGGCTGCACACGGCGCATGATGCCGATCGCGTCGCGGTGGTCGAGGACGGCGTGATCGCCGAGCTCGGGAGCCACGAGGATCTGGTGGCGACCGGCGGAGCTTACGCAGGGCTCTGGGATTCATGGCACGGACGCGGTGCGGCGGAGCAAGGCCCGAGTCAGGGGCCTGGGAATTTCGTGAGTCCTTCGACTCCATAGCGTTCCCAACCCGTGTCAGACGCGCGCCACACTCGATCTCATGACATCGGGGCCGGTACAGCCGCTACAGCCGGTGCAGACCGGGAGACGCCCGGGCGAGATGCGCGGGGGAGTACTCGCCGCGGTGCTCGCTGTGTTGTTCGCGGGTCCGGTGGTCGGATTCGTGTGGATCAACGCGACCGCCGGCGCGAAATGTTCGCCCGCTCAGGCGAAGGCCGCCACAGACCTCTACAACCTCGTCTCCGCGCCCGTGACCTCGAAAACGACCGACTCGGGACCGGGAACCTGCGAATTCGGCGAGGCGAACCCCGGCGAACAGGAAGCGCAGTTCGACGGCCCGATCACCGAGACCGCCCTGCTGGCGGCCTACCGTCAGCACGCGTCCGAGGTCGGCTGGCGTGAGCGCGCGGAGGTCGCAGGCTCGCATTTCCTGTCCTTCGACGCCGCCCTGGCCGACGGAATGCCGGTCACGATCGACGTATGGACCGACGAGAAGGTGGTTGGCGGCGTCATCCCGAGTTTCACCGTGCAGGGGAACATCTTAGGCACCTTCATGAACCCCGACTTCGACGGCAACAGCTAAAGCCCGCGCGCCATTGCCGAGGAAGTCGGTACTGTCGACGAACTGATCGATCGCCCCGGTCGGTGGCAGGGCTCGAACATTCCTGTCGGCGACCTGCTCCATCAGTGCACGCACAAACCGGTCCGCCCCGATGACCTGGAAGGGCCGCTCGAAGAACAACCGCGTACCCGGATCGAGTCGCTCGGTGAGCCCAAGCCGGTTGTGCTGCTCGGCGACAAGCTCATAGACCTGCCCCAGATGCCGCTCGCGCGCCTTCCAGTCCGTGGCAGCCAGCGCGGCGGTCATGTGCGGCGTGAGTGCCTCGGCCGCATCGCACCGCGCGAACGCCGACCCCAGCCACTTGCTGTACGGCGGATACCGCCGCTCCATCACCATCACCAGCCGCATCACGTCCCGGACCAGCCGTGCGCACACCACCGCCGACCCGAGCTCGTCCCCGACCTCCCCGCAGCGCCCGACGAAAGCCTCCTCCTGCGAGATGCGCTTCCACTGGCACGCCAATACGTACAGCCACACATCGCGCGGATACCACGCCAGCCGCTCGCGATCGGCCGTCAGCTGCCCGAGCCCGTCATGGAACACCGCCCCCGCCGTGACCTCCAGCAGCCGCTGCGTCGGCGTGGCCAGCCAGTCGGTGGTCGTGACTCCACTGGACGGAGTGAACCCCAGCGCCCCGGTGAGCCAGTCGTCGACGCCCACGACGTCGAGCAAGTGCGTCGGGTAGCCGAGAAACATCCTCGGAAGCTGATATTCGAAGGCTGACGCCAGCCGCTCGCGATGCCGCGCCACGTCATCGGCCGCCAGGAACAGCTGCAGCCGCGGCCCCCAATCGTGATCCGTCGAGCGCGCCGTGTCGAACCCCAGCACCTCCGACCCGGGGCCCAGGCGGGCCGCCGCATGGGGCAGACCGGGCAGTTCGGCTTCCAGGATCGGCAGCACCGCCTCGACGTAGAACCGCCGCGACAACTCCAGGCCGGGCACGAATTCGGCAGTCACCATGCCCGAAGCCTGCCGCGAAGATCGCCGGGGCGCGAGCGGGTTTTCAGGCCGCCTTTCAGGCCCGCGCGAACGTCCGCCGATACGCCTGCGGCGACACGCCCACTGAGGCCCGCAGATGCTGCCGCATCGACGTCGCCGTCCCGAACCCCGCCTTCTCCGCGACCCGGTCGATCGGCAGGTCCGTGGCCTCCAGCAGGTGCCGCGCCAGATCCACCCGCTGCGACGTGAGCCACTGCCCGGGGCTCTGCCCGGTCTCGGTCCGGAACTGCCGAGTGAACGTCCTGATACTCATCCGCGCTTGACCCGCCATGTCCTGCAGCGTCAACGGCTCGTGCAGCCGCTCCAACGCCCAGGCGCGCGCCGGACCGGTCCCGGTGGCCGCCGGCGCGGGGACCGGGCGCTCGATGTACTGCGCCTGCCCGCCGTCGCGCGAGGGCGGGACCACGCAGGCGCGCGCCGCGGCGTTGGCCACCGAGCTGCCGTGGTCGGTGCGGATGATGTGCAGGCACAGGTCGATGGCGGCGGCCACGCCCGCGGAGGTGAGGATGTCGCCGTCGTCGATGAACAGCACGTTCGGGTCCACGGACAGCGTGGGGAACAGCTCCTCCATCCGGTCGGCCTGGTGCCAGTGCGTGGTGACCTTGCGGCCCTCGAGCATGCCGGCGGCGGCGAAGACATACGCGCCGGTGCACAGCGCCACCTTGCGGGCGCCGGGTCGGATCCGGGCCAGCGCCTCGGCCAGTTCCGGCGCCGGGGGAGCGCCGTCGGCGAGCTCCTCCACGATCGGGTAGGCCGGCGGCACGATCACCGTGTCCGCGGTGGCCAGCGCCTCGGCGCCGTGCTCGACGTACAGCGAGTAGTCCTCGGTGGTGGTGACCGGGCCGGCGGTGATCCCGCAGGTCACGACCTCGTACAGGGGCTCCAGGTCCGGCCCCGGCGCCGCGCCGAACAGCCGTGCCGGGATGCCCAGGTCGAAGGGGATCACGCCGTCGAGCGCCAGGACCACGACGCGGTGCCGCGGACGCTCGGGACGCTCGGGACGCTCCGGGTCGGCGTCGAGCGGTGTCGTGCGGTCGGTGCGGCAGGGACCGGTGAGCTGAGCCATGGCCCGATTCTTTCACATGTTGGCCATCGGGCCACTGTCGAGCACCCGGTCCGGTCCGCGACCGTGGAGTCATGAACGAAGACACGACTATGCGAGCGATCGTCGCCACCGAGCCCGGCCCGGCGAGCGTCCTGAAGGAGACCCGGGTCCCCAAGCCCCAGCCCGGAGGCACCGAGATCCTGGTCCGGGTGCACGCCGCGGCCATCAACCCGGCCGACTGGAAGACCCGTGCCGGCGGCGGCTGGGCCGGCCGGAGCGACGTCACCGACCAGGGCCCGATCCTGGGTTGGGACGTCTCCGGCGTGGTGGAGTCGGTCGGCCGCGGCGTGACCCGGTTCCAGCCCGGCGACGAGGTCTTCGGCATGCCCCTGTTCCCGGGCTTCCCCGGCGGCTACAGCGAGTACGTCGCCGCGCCGTCCCGCCAGTTCGCCGCCAAGCCCGCGGGCCTGACCCACGTCCAGGCCGCCGCCCTCCCGCTGGCCTCGCTCACCGCCTACCAGGCCCTGCACGACTTCGCGAAGGTCCGCCCCGGCCAGAAGGTCCTGATCCACGCCGCGGCCGGCGGCGTCGGCCACCTCGCGGTGCAGATCGCCAAGGCCCTGGGCGCCCAGGTCGTCGGCACCGCCAGCGCCGCCAAGCACGACTTCCTGCGCGGGCTCGGCGCCGACGAGGTGATCGACTACCGCGAGGTGGACTTCGCCGAGACCGTCACCGGCGTCGACGTCGTCATCGACGCCATCGGCGGGGACTACTACGACCGCTCCCTGCGCACCATGAACCCCGGCGGCACGTTCGTGGCCCTGAGCTACGACGTCAACGCCGAGATGAAGGCGCGCGCCGCCGAGCGCGACATCGTGGCCGACTTCATGCTGGTCGAGCCGGACCTCGGCGGCATGACCGCGATCGCCGCGCTGGTGGCCGAGGGCCGGCTGCGTCCGGTGATCGAGGCGGAGCTGCCGATGGCCGAGGCGGCCAAGGCGCACGAGCTGGGGGAGACGAACCGGGCCTCCGGCAAGATCGTGCTGACCGTCGTGGAGGACTGATCGAGGGCTGATCGCCTGCTCACAGCTCACATGCGCGCGCCCCGGGTCTCCCCCGAGAGACCCGGGGCGCGCTGGTGTGCGCGAACCCCTTCGCACATCGCCGATGACCAGCGGCCGGCAGACGCGCCCCGAGCATCGGTGCACCCCTTTACCCAGATCACGCGCAAGTAACTCCTGCGATCAAGGATTGAGTCCGAAGGATTTTCTTCGTTAGACTGGCCGTACGTAAGTTCTTCCACAACACGTCTGATGATCGGATCATGCGTTCCGTCATCCCGACCCCGGCGAGGTGACACATGCGGCAGCACACGGGAATCCTGCGAGTCCTGTTCGACGAGGCTCATAGCGAGGCCTGGACCATCGATCCGGCCCGAGCCCTGGCCATGAACCCGGTGAACCCGGCCGACGCCGGCTACACGCATGCCGCCGACCTGCTGCGCGTGCGCGGCTACAGCGTCGCCGCGCACCTGGACGGGGCGTTCACCCCCGAGTCGCTGTCCGGCTCCGACGTGCTGGTGATCGCGCACCCGGCCGATCCGGCGCGCGAGCGCACCACGGGCGTCGGGACCCCGGTCCTCACCCCGGCCGAGCTGGACGTGCTCCAGGCCTACGTGGCCGCCGGCGGCGGTCTGGTGCTGCTGGCCGACTCCGAGCAGGACAACGGCTCCAACCTGGCCGCGCTGCTGGGCCGCTTCGGCGTGGGCATGGACCACTTCACCGTGCAGGACGCCACCCGCCGCCACCAGGGCAACGCCCGCTGGGTGCTGGCCGAGCGCGCCGCGCTGCCAGAGAGCCGCCTGGAGCCCGAGGACGTGCTGGCCGGCGTCGCCGAGGCCTGCTTCTACCGCTCCGGGACCCTGTTCACCGCCGAGGGCGCGGACATCATCCCGCTGCTGAACTCCTCGCCCACCGCCGACCCGGCCGACCGGCCGCTGGCCGTGGGCGTGCGCTTCGGCAAGGGCCGGGTCGCGGTGTTCGCCGACTCCGACATGTTCGGCGACGACTCGATCGCCGACTACGACCACCGCGCGCTCTGGATCAACGCCGTCACCTGGGCCTCGCGCCGGCCCAAGCACGCGGGCGCGGACGCCGAGCCGCACCCGGTCGCCTCCTCGGCCGCGTTCGGCGATCTGTTGGCGGCCATCGAGGAGCTGCGGCCGCTGCAGTCCAAGGACGGCTCGATCGACTTCGAGACCGAGGGCAACGACCGCCCGAAGGCCGAAGCCCTGGCCGAGCGCATCGGCGCCGCCGTGCAGGCCCTGGCGCCGGACTTCCCGCACGACGTCGACTACCTCGACGCGTTCGGCAAGGACCTGCGCCGCTGGGCCGAGGACGGCTTCGGGGTGCCGGACTTCCTGGACTCGCTGAACGCCTTCCACCCCGCTGCCCAGCGCGAGGACGGCCGCGAGCACCTCGTGGTGTTCCCGATGTACACCCAGAACGGCAACCTGGACCGCAACTTCGAGGCGCTGATCATCCGCACCGTGTGGCCGGACTGGATCGCCGAGCTGGAGCGGGACAAGTACCCGAACCCGCAGTTCGTGCCGATCGAGTTCGTCGCCGCCGACGCCTTCACCGCCGGCTACGACACCAACAGCGCGGTGCTGTTCCCCGAGACCGTCGCCGTCCGCGAGACGCCGGTGTTCACCTGGGGCGCGATCATGCAGGACCGGGAGGCCGCGCGCTTCCGCATGGTCACCTCGGCCGCCGCGGCGACCCTGAAGATGTCGCTGCCGCCGGACGCCGCGCGGCTGCTGGAGGACCAGCGGCTGACGCAGGAGGTGTTCGTGCTCTGGGACCTGGTCCACGACCGCACGCACAGCCACGGCGACCTGCCGTTCGACCCCTTCATGATCAAGCAGCGGATGCCCTACTTCCTGTACTCGCTGGAAGAGCTGCGCTGCGACCTGACCACCTTCCGGGCCGCGGTGGGCATGGAGCGCGAGGGCGGCGCCGGCGCCTCGCACGCGCGCCTGGTCCAGTACACGATCCTGTTCGACCGCCTGTTCCGCTTCCCGATCACCGGCGGCCGGGTCCGCAACTACGACGGCCTGGGCGGCCAGCTGCTGTTCGCGTACCTGCACCGGCACGGTCTGATCAACTGGACCGACAACCGGCTGGCCGTGGACTGGTCCCGCATCGCCGACGCGGTGATCGAGCTGGCCACCGAGGTGGAGACGCTGTACCGGGACGGCATCGACCGGCCCAAGCCCGCGCACTGGATGGCCGCCTACCAGCTGGTCGCCGGCTACGTCGCGCCGAACCCGAACTCGGTCTGGGCCAAGGGCCCGTCCGCGCTGCCGCTGGACGGCCCGCCCAAGGGCCTGGTGGACGCGGTGCTGCCGGACGAGTTCCCGCTGTCGATGTTCTACGAGGCCCTGAACAAGAAGCTGAAGCCGGTCATCGAGGCGACTCGGGGCGTCACCGGCTGAGGCGGCCGGGCCGCAATATCCTGACCCGCGTATCGCCGCACCGTCGATATCGATGAGGAGACTTCCAGCAATGAGCCTGAACACCGAGTCCGTGGTCGTGGTGGCCGGCGCCGGCGGCGGGGCCGGCGGGGCGGTCATCCGCGCGCTGACCGCGTCCGGCGCGACCGTGATCGGCGTCGACACCACCACCGAGAACGCCGAGCGCGGCGCCGCCCTGGCCGTCGAGCCGGGCCGGGCCGTGGCCGCCGCGGTGGACCTGCTCGACGCGGACGCCACCAAGGCCTTCGCCGAGGACCTGCTGAAGGAGCACGGCCGGGTGGACGGCGTGATCCACCTGGTCGGCGGCTGGCGCGGTTCGAAGACCTTCGGCGAAACAAAGCTGGAGGACTGGGCGCTGCTGCACAAGCTGCTGATCCAGACCACGCAGAACACCTCGCTGGCCTTCCACCAGGCCCTGGACGCCTCCGGCGACGGCCGCTTCGTGCTGATCTCGGCGACCGCCGCCTCCGCACCGACCGCGGGCAACGCCGCCTACGGCGCGGCCAAGGCCGCCGCCGAGGCCTGGACGCTGGCCCTGGCCGACGGCTTCAAGAAGGACGGCGACAACGCCGCCGCGGTCGTGCTGGTCGTCAAGGCGCTGCTGACCGACGCCATGAAGGAGGCCAAGCCGGAGGGCAAGTTCCCCGGCTACACGCACGTGGACGACCTGGCCGCCGAGATCGTGAAGCTGTTCGGGCTCCCGGCCGCCGAGGTGAACGGGACCCGCGTGCGCCTGGCGCCCTGAGCCGTCCCGACCCCGATCCGTCCACGAAGCCTGATCCGTCCACGAAGTCCCGAAGGAACACCGTGACCATCACCCGCCGCCACGACCCCGAGTACCGGGGCTTCGCCAGCGACAACTACGCCGGGATCCACCCCGAGATCCTGGAGGCGATCGCCGTGGCCAACGGCGGCCACCAGATCTCCTACGGCGAGGACGCCTACACCGAGCACCTGCAGGAGGTCTTCAAGGGCCACTTCGGGCCGCGCGCCGAGGCGTTCCCGGTGTTCAACGGCACCGGCGCCAACGTGGTGGCGATGGACGCGATGATCGAGCGCTGGGGCTCGGTGATCGCCGCGGCCACCGCGCACATCAACGTCGACGAGTGCGGCGCCCCGGAGAAGATCGGCGGCCTGAAGCTGCTGACCGTCGCCACCCCCGACGGCAAGCTCACCGCGGAGCTCATCGACACCCACGCCTGGGGCTGGGGCGACCAGCACCGCGCGCAGCCGCTGGTCGTCGCGATCACCCAGTCCACCGAACTCGGGACCTGCTACACCCCCGAGGAGATCAAGGCGATCTGCGACCACGCGCACCAGCACGGCATGAAGGTGTTCCTGGACGGCTCCCGCCTGGGCAACGCCGCCGCCACCCTGGGCCGCCCCTTCCGCGAGTTCACCACCGACGCCGGCGTGGACGTGCTGAGCTTCGGCGGCACCAAGAACGGCCTGCTGGCGGGGGAGTGCGTCGTGGTCCTGAACCCCGACGCCGCCCACGGCGTGATGTACCTGCGCAAGATGTCGATGCAGCTGGCCTCCAAGATGCGCTTCATCTCGGCCCAGTTCGACGCCCTGCTCTCCGGCGACCTGTGGCACCGCAACGCCTCGCACGCCAACGCGATGGCCCAGCGCCTGGCCGACGCCGTACGCGACGTGCCGGGCGTGGAGATCACCCAGCAGGTGCAGGCGAACGCGGTGTTCGCGATCCTGCCGCGCGAGGTCACCGAGCGCCTGCAGAAGCGCTTCCGCTTCTACACCTGGAACGAGCACACCGGCGAGGTGCGCTGGATGTGCTCGTTCGACACCACCGAGGCCGACATCGACGCGTTCGCCGCGGCGGTGCGCGAGGAGATGGCGCACGCCTGAGGGGTGGGCCGGGGCGGGGCGGTCGGGGGCGTTCGGATCCGCGAGCTGATTCAGCGCGTCTTATGCGATAAATTGGCCCTTCATGACCGACCCCGCTCCGAACCCCTGGCCGCCCAGCCCGATCAGGACCGAGCGGCTCGTCCTGCGCCAGACCGAGGCCCGCGACCGCGCGACGATCATCGACCTGTTCGCCTCGCCGGAAGTCGGGACCTACGTCGGAGGCGCCCAATCGCGCGAGGACCTGGAACGCACCGCACCGGAGATCCCCGGCCGGCGCTTCGGCTTCTTCGTCATCGAGCGCGACGGCACGATGATCGGCCTGATCACCCTCGACCGCCGCGCCGCCGTGCACCCCGGCCACGTCCGCCCCGAGGCGAACGAGACCGAACTGGGCTACATGTTCCTGCCGCACGTCTGGGGCCAGGGCTACGCCGCCGAGGCGTGCACGGCGGTCCTGGACTGGGTCGCGCGCGTCCGTCCCGGCGAGCCGGTGGTCCTGTGCACGCAGGAAGCGAACATCCCCTCCCGCCGCCTGGCCACGAAGCTCGGCTTCGCCGAGGTGGACCGCTTCGAGGAGTACGGCGCCGAGCAGTGGTTCGGCGTCCGATACCCTCCTGCCCACTAGGCTGCGCGGCGCGGCCGCTCCGTGGGGGTGAAAGATGGCTGTCTTCGCAACGTACTGCCAGATCTGCGGCCTACCGGTCCAGCAGGACCACTACGTCCCGGCCGAGACCGCGAACATGTTCCACATCTGGCGCGGCGACGGCGCCGACGCCTGCGCCCCCATCATCGCCTTCGGCCCCGAACACACCTGGCTCCGCGACGCCCTGGGCCTGCGCACCGACCCCGACGCCCTCATCACCCCGACCGTCGCGGGCCTGGTCCACGACGGCGACCTGGAGAACCCGGCCAGTCCGCTGTTCAGCGCGGACCTGATGGACGGCGAGGGCGACGACCGCATGGCCCTGCACGCCGCATGCTGGCGCCTGGCCGGCGAACCGCTGTCGTGGGAGCCGCTGGCCCACCTCCGCGACCTGCCGGACGGCGAGAGGCGCTACCGGCAGCAGCTCTTCGACTTCGAGCCCTTCGTCGCGGACGGCCACGGCTGGATGCTCGTGGATCCGGAGTCGGCGACGCCGGAGGGGCTGCGGAACCGGGAGCGGATTCTGGCGCTGATCGGGGCCTGGGCTTAGCCCGTGACCCCTGGGTCGACGCCCAATGCCGCCAACGCCGACGGCGTCTGGCCGGCCGGAGCGAACATGCCGCTCACGGCGCCATTGCTCACCCCCGGGCATCCGCGGAGCTCCAAAGAGACGGTCACATCAGGGCCGGACGCGTAACGGAACACCAAGATCAGGTGCTCGCCGGTCAGGCTTGGCGGGCAGCCAGGGAGGTCGACGATTTCATGGGCCCTGTCACCGTGGACACATAGTCGCAGTAGGCGCCGACAGCGGGATGTCCGGGCACAAGCGACTTGCCCGCGCCCGCTTGCACAGGACCTGAGGTCTTCGGGTACGCCGCGTCGAGATCGGAAGGGCACTGGGGCGCTTCGGTCGCCACCGATGTAGTGTGCCAGCTCGGAGATCGCCCGATCGCGGCTGAGGCGACGAAAGAGCACAGCCCTGGGTGGGTAGGTGACTCAGCCCCCGAACACCTCATCCCGCGTGAGATCGAGCCCGGTCAGCACGGCCCCGTGCAGGACCGCGTCGCCCTGGACCGTGCTGGCCCGCACCTCGGTCTCGATCGGCGACTTGGCCGCGAGGCGTTCCTCGACCAGCGTCGCCAGCGGCTCCCCGGCGGCGCGGCCGGCGCTGCCGCCGAGTACCAGGAGTCCGGGGTCGAGGACGGAGACGGCGGCGAAGGCGCCCTTCGCGATCCGCTCGGCGAGTTCCTCCGGGGCGATCGTGGCGCGGACCTCGGGGCTGACCGTGTCGCAGAAGCCGACGCCGTCGACCTCCAGCCAGCCGAGTTCGCCCGCGCCGCCCGAGGAGCCGCGGCGCAGTCGGCCGTCCAGGACGACCGCGCCGCCGACGCCCTCGTCCAGCCACAGCAGCACGAAGTCCGGGCGGCCCGACGCCGCGCCGAGCCGGTGTTCGGCGACGGCGGCGAGGTTCACCTCGTTCTCCAGCAGGACCCTGACGCCCAGTACCCGCGCCAGCTCGCCCGGCAGGTCCGGCCGCCAGCCGGGTACTTCGTTCCGGCCGGCCGGCTCGCCCGAGTACGGCCGGACCAGGCCGGGCGCGCCGATCACCACGATGTGCGGGACGCGGCCGTCGGCGGCCTGCCGGATCGCCTCGGTGAGCATCGCGACCAGGTCCGGCTCGCCGTCGGCCGGGTCGAAGCGCCGGGTCGCGGTGCCGGTGGTCTGCCCCGACAGATCGGCCACGGCCGCCGTGAACCCGGTGCGCCGCAGGTCCACCCCGACCACGTGGGCCCGCTCGGCGACCAGCCGGTAGAGCCGCGCGTTCGGCCCGCGCCGGGTCTGCTCGGCCTCGCCGACGAACTCCACCAGCCCGGCCGCGGTGAGCCGTTCCACCAGGTCGGCGACGGTGGGACGGGACAGCCCGGTCAGCTCCCGCAGCCGCGGCGCGGTCAGCGGGCCGTGCTCGATCAGCAGGTCGAGCGCCAGCCGGTCGTTGATCGCGCGGGCGGTGGCCGGGGTCGCGGTTTTCATGCGCCCATCGTAATCAGGCAGGGACCCTGATTAATTCACTTTCCATCAGGAAGGGTCCCTGATAGTTTCTCTGCCGTGACCCAGCTTCTGACATCGCCCAGCCTGGACGCCCAGCCCGATCACCGCCCGGATCACCACTCCGACCACCGCACCCGCCACCGCGCCATCACCCTGATCTTCCTGATCCACGGCACCGTCGCCGGCACCCTGGCCACCTCCCTGCCCTGGATCCAGTCGCACGACCGCCTCAGCCCCACCGCCCTGGGCCTGGTCCTGTTCTGTGCCCCGATCGGCTCCTTCGTCGCGATGCCGACCGCCAACCGCGTCGCGCACCGCATCGGCGCCCGCCGCGCCACCCGGCTGCTGATCCTCCTGTGGTGCGCGCTGCTGCCGGCCCCGGTCCTGGCCGGCGGCTCGGCCCTGCTGTTCCCGGCTTATCTGCTGCTCGGCATGGCCGCCGGCAGCAGCGACGTGATGATGAACGCGCAGGGCGTGGCGCTGGAGCGGAGTTCGGGCCGACCGGTCATGTCCGGCCTGCACGGGATGTGGTGCCTCGGCAGCCTCATCGCAGGCGGCGTCGGGATCGTCGCCGCCCAAGCGCACCTGGACCCGCGCGTGCGTCTGCTCGCCACCGCCGCCGTACTGCTCGTCCTGGCCGCATACGCCGGACGCGGTCTCGGCACGGACGCCCCCACCACCGGCGCCGCCGAACCCGCGCCGCGCCGCTTCGCCCTCCCCACCCGCGCCATCCTCGGCATCGGCATCGCGGGCTTCTGCGGCACCTTCGCCGAGGGCGCGACGACGAGCTGGTCAGGCGTCTACGTCACCAAGGCCGTGGGCGCGGGCCCCACCGTCGCGGCCGCCGCCTACACGCTGTTCATGCTGAGCATGACCGCCACCCGCCTGTTCGGCGACACCGTGGTCCGCCGCCTCGGCCCGGTGACGGTGGTCCGCATCGGCGGCATCGTGGCCGCGTGCGGCGGCATCCTGGTCGTGGCGTTCCGCTCCCCGCTGCCCTGCATGCTCGGCCTGGCGCTGATAGGCACCGGCATCGCGATGAACGTCCCCCTGGTCTTCAGTGCCGCGGGCCGCAAGGGCACCTCGCTCGGCGAGAGCGTCGCCGGCGTCGCCACCATCACCTACATGTCCGGCCTCATCGCCCCGGCCGCCATCGGCTGGACCGCCGGCGCCGCGGGCTACCCGGCGGCCTTCGCACTGATCACCGTGGCGGCCGCGGCGCTGGCCCTGCTGGCCGGTGCGCTGCGGACGCGACCCGAGCACGTCCCTGTGACGCCGGCCGCGTCCGAACCGGCCTCGGCAGGCTAGGACAACACCCGCCGCCGGAAGTTCCGCTGCCCCAGCCCCAGGAACAACAGCAAGAACCCGATCAGCACCGGATACACCACATACAGATGCATGTGCGGCGCGTCGGTCAGCGCCGCGCGCATCCCCTCGTTGATGTAGATCAGAGGGTTGACGAGCACCAGCGTCTGCAGCCACGGGAAGCCGCCGACCTTCACCGGCGCCAGCCGCGTCCACTCGTAGTACGTCCCGCCCAGGAACGTCAGCGGCAGCACCACGAAGCCGAACATCAGTCCGATGTTGCGCGCCTCGAACGTCGTCCCCAGCAGCAGCCCGAGCGAGGTCATGGCCACACAGGCCAACGGGATGATCGTCAGCAGGATCCACCAGTGGAACGACAGGTCGGCCTGCACCCCCTTGGCGTGCACCACCGCGGCGATCGGGAACACCAGTAGGGCCGAGATCATGCCCTGCACCGCGCCGGAGAACACCTTGGCCTGCGCCACCAGCCAGATCGGGCACGGTGCCTGCACCCGGTCCTCGATCTCGCGCGTGTAGCCGAACTCCGAGGCCAGTTGCAGCGCCACCGCCTGGATGCCCTGGAACATGATGGAGATGCCGACCACGCCCGGCACGAGCACCGTGGCGAACTCCGACTCGCTGTGCGTCCCGCCTCCGCCGCCGATGCCCTGGCCGATCGTCGGGAAAACGTATAAGAACACGAACACCAGCAGGAACGGCTGCACCAGCGTCCGCGCCACGAACTCGCCGAAGTTCTTCTTCAGCACCATCAGGTCCCGCAGGATCAGCGCGCCCAGCGCCGTCCGCGCCGCGGCGGCCGCCGAACGCGTCGGACGGGAGCCGATCTGCTGCCCCGTACCGCGCGGGGCGTCGGTTCGCGCGGTCATCAGTCCCTCAGCTCCTTACCGGTCAGCCCGATGAACACGTTCTCCAGGCTCGGCTCGGCCACCGACAGGTCGGCCACGTCGTAGCCGGCGTCCTCGGCGGCCGTGATGATCCGCGCCAGCGCGCCGTCGGCGCCGCGCAGGTGGAGTTCCAGGCTGTCGCCGGACGCCCGCACCCGCGTGACCCCGGCGACCTCCTTCTGCAGCACGTTGCCGAGAACGTCGAGATCCCCCCGCGCCTTGACCGTCACGACGGTGTCCGCGTCCACGCCGTGTTTGAGCTCGGCCGGCGTGCCCAGGGCCAGGATCCGGCCGTGGTCCATGATGGCCACCCGCTCGCACAGCCGGTCGGCCTCTTCCATGTAGTGCGTGGTCAGCAAGATGGTCTGGCCGTCGGCGTTCAGCTCGCCGAGGATCTCCCACAGCGCCAGCCGGCTCTGCGGATCCAGACCGGCGGTCGGCTCGTCCAGGAACAGCACCGCCGGCCGGTGGAAGATCGCGCGGGCCACCATCAGGCGCTGCGCCATGCCGCCGGACAGTGCGAACACCGAGGCCTTGGCCCACTTGGCCAGGTGGAACTGCTCCAGCAGCCGGTCGGCGGTACGGCGCGACTCGGCGCGCGGGATGCCGAACAGCAGCCCGTGCACGTACAGGTTCTCCCAGACGGTCAGCTGCCGGTCCAGCGTGTTCTGCTGCGAGACCACGCCGATCAGCTGCTTGGCCAGCGCCGGCCGGGCCACCACGTCCACCTCGCCGACGAACGCCCGGCCCGAGGTCGGCACGACCCGCGTGGTCAGCATGCCGACCGTCGTCGTCTTGCCGGCGCCGTTCGGGCCGAGCAGGCCGAAGATCTCACCCGGCCGCACGTCCAGGTCCAGGCGGTCGACGGCGGCGAAATCCGTGTCCCGGTAGACCTTCGTCAGCTCGCGGGTGCCGATGACGCCGACGTCCGGGGCCATAGCCCCCGGCTGCGGGTTCGCTGGGGACTCCACACCGTCCAGGCTATGGCCGCGGACTACGACCCGCTACAGATCAGCGGAATCCCCGGCGTTTGTCACCTGTTCGGCTGCCGCGGCGCGGTTGGCCCGGTCGATTTCCGCCATATGGGCCTCGGCCCACGCCCGCAGCGCGGCCAGCGGCTCCTCCAGCGACAGACCGAGCCCGGTCAGGCTGTAGTGCACCTTCGGCGGCACGGTCGGCTCGACGCGCCGGCGCACGAGCGCGTCCCGGACCAGCCCCTGAAGCGTCGTGGACAGCATCTTCTGCGACACGCCGGGCATCCGGCGCCGCAGCTCGGCGAACCGCACCTCGCCCGGCGAGGCCTCGGCGAGCACCTTCACCGCCATCGACGTCCACTTCGAGCCGAGCCGGTCCAACAGCTCGCGGGTCGGGCACGCCGGATCGAACAAGTCGCCGCGCGCGTCCTCGGCCAGGGCGGTCACTTCCACCTCACCACCTGACGGAGAAGTGCCGTCTTGGCCCGCCTCCGCCGCTCTCATACGGTTACCAGGTATCCAATGGTAACCACCTGGGAGGAACCATGTCACCGACCGCGTCCCCATCCCCGTCCGAGGAACCGCAGCTGCTCCGCATACCGGTCAACGGGATCGAGGTGAACGCAGCCGTCCGCGGAACCGGCCCCGCCCTGCTGATGCTGCACGGCTTCCCGCACACCTGGCGCCTGTGGAGCCAGGTCATCGGCCCGCTGTCCGAACACCACCGCGTCATCGCCCCGGACCTGCGCGGCCTGGGAGACAGCACCCGCGCCGCCGACGGCTACGACGCCGAGAACCTCGCCCGCGACGCCGAACAACTCCTGGCCGCCCTGAACGTGGACTCCGCCGCGGTCGTCGGCATCGACGCCAGCGCCGCCCCGGCCTTCCTGCTTGCCCTGCGCCGACCGGACCTGGTGCACCGGACGGTGCTGATGGAGGCGATCCTCGGCCGCCTGCCCGGAGCCGAGGACTTCCTGTCCGCCGGCGCCCCGTGGTGGTTCGGCTTCCACGCTGTTCCGGGCCTGGCCGAGACGGTCCTGTCCGGCCACGAGCGCGAGTACGTGGACTGGTTCCTCGCGGCCGGGACCCGGGGACGCGGCGTCCCGGCCGGTGTACGCGACGCGTTCGTCGCCGCGTACACCGGCACCGAGTCACTGCGCTGTGCCTTCGAGCACTACCGCGCGATGCCCGAGACGGCGCGCCAGATCCAGGCCGCGACCACCGGCGGCCGACTGACCACGCCGGTGCTCGCGATCGGCGCACAGCCGGTCGGCCCGGCGCTGTACCACCAGCTGAAGCAGGTCGCCGACGACGTGACCGGACACACCATCGCAGAGTGCGGACACATCATTCCGCTGGACCAGCCCGGGGCCCTGCTGGGCGCGCTCACCGATTTCCTGGACTGAACTTCCCGCGATGACTTCCCGTCACGACCCGCTGATCGGATCCAACTGCTCAGGAGCCGGACGCAGCAGCCACAGGTCGCCACCCGGCGGCGTCTGCAGGTGCCCGACGGCGGCGCGCGCCGTCCGGTCCCCGGCATCGGCCGCGGCGTGGATGTCGTCGTCGGCGGCGAAGGCCTGGAACTGGAGTTCCGGATACGTCCAGGCCGCCTGGCCGGTCGCGGCCGGGACGACGAAGTCCACCGCCTTGAACAGGGTTCCGCCGCTGGGCGTGGTGTAGTGCCACAAGTCGACGCCGACGTGCCGGCCGATCATCGCCAGCCGGGTCAGCGCCACCAGGTCGAAGGTCGAGTAGTGGTAGCTGCGGGTGCGGGAGAGCTCCTGCGGCAGCCCGCCGTCGGCGCCGATCTGGTCGTCCAGCCGCTTGGTCTCCGCGGTGACGACGATCGAGCGGGCCAGCGCCGGCTGCCCGGTGGCCAGCGCCAGCGCGGCCTCCTGCATGTCGAAGAACGAGCCGTGGTTGTTGGTCGCCGCGGCCTCGTCGGAGGCGTTCTTGCTGGTCTGCAGCCAGGCCAGGAACTGCTTGTTCCAGCTGGTCATGCCGGCGTCGTCGGACGCCGACCAGCCCGGCGCGCCGGTGTTCAGCAGCGCGACGGCGTCGAGGATGTCAGTGAACTGCTGGGAGAAGTCGATGATGCCGATGCCCCGGCCGCTGACCAGGCACGGGATGAACTGGGTGTAGTCCAGGCTCGGGTTCATGCGCGTGGCCGGGGCGACGAACCAGGTGCGCAGGTCCAGCGCCGCACGCTGCGCGTAGGCGGCGTCGCCGGTGTAGTACCAGGCCAGGGTGAGGTCGTACACGGCGTTGAACATCTCGCCGCGCTCGGCGTGGTCGGTGATGTCGTCGATCGCGGGGTTGCGCACCCCGTCCTTCTGCATGTACGGGCAGCCCCACGGGTTGGCGGCGGTGGCCGGCTGCGTGGGCCACCAGTAAGGGGCCTGACTCAGGTAGTCGTGCTTGTCGTTGCTCGGCGGCAGCTCCGGCTTGTCCATCACCGACCAGGGTCCGGCGGTGAGGTCGGCGTCGGCCTGCGTACGCAGTTCCGCCAGCGGCGCGCGCAAGGACGGCACGCCGGCGCGCACGAGTTCGCGGGTGAGCGCCAGGCGGTAGCCGTCCAGGACCACGGTCGCCGGGACGTGGAACGAGCGGTTCGCGGGGGCCTGATCGGCCGGGTGCACCGCGGCTGCGGCGGACGGCGTCAGCAGGCCCGCGACGAGTATGAGGGCTGCGATGGTGCGGCTGCGTTTCATCGAAGGGCTGCGTTTCACCAAAGGCTCCCGTTCCATGTGATGGAGGATTTTCACATACATGAACTGATGCCAGGTTTATGAAACCTGCCGGGTCAGTGTTGCGCGGGAGACCGGGCGCGTCAATGAACTCGGTTAACTCGGTTAACTCGGTTAACTCGGTCAGCCGAAGTGGCGGATGCTCTCCGAGTCGCCGGACCGGTACGGCTCCCAGCCGTCCGCGTCCGGCCGGCCGCCGGCGACGAAGGACGCGGCCGCGTGGGAGAACGTGCCGGCCAGATCGCGTGCCGCGGCGGTCGGCTCGCCGAGCATGGGGGAGCCGGGGTAAGCGTCGATCGTGGTGAAGAAGAAGGGGAGTTCGGCGCAGTGCGTGGCGCCGAGGTGCGCCGGGTCGTCGGCAGGGGCGTAGTCGAACTGGTAGACGTAGGTGGCATAGCCCGCGGCGGCTTGGTGGTCGGCGACGGCGAGCGTCCCGTCGCGGAATACGAGCTCTGTTTCGGTCTCGATGAGCTCGGCGCTCGGTGCGACGCCGGCCGGGTTGAAGGCGAGGAACGCGGTCATCTCGTCCTTGGTGGTGCCGGTCAGCACCTGGTTGCCGTCCAGACGTCCGGCGGCGAGCGCCTGCTGCCACGCCGCCGGGATGCCGGGGGCGCCGAGCACGGGATACATCGGCGGGGAGACATTTCCGGGCCGAGCCAACTCCCCGGCGAGTTGCCCATATGCGCTCAGCATTTTCTCCGCCGGAACTCGTCGGAGCGCTTCGAGCAGATCCAGGCCGCCGGTCAGGCCGAGGATGTCGACGAACTGCCGCGCGTGCTCGGCCGCCACATCAGGGTCCTGCGGCGGCAGGCCGAACGGGCTGGACTGCATGATGACGCGCTGGATCCGCGGACCGGTGACCGGGGAGGCGGCGAGGTAGAAGCTGGAGAAGGCGCCGGCCGACTGCCCGCCGACCGTGATCCGCGCGGGATCCCCGCCGAAGGAGGCGATGTTGCGCTCGATCCACTCCAGCGCCGCGATCTGGTCCTGAACGCCCAGGTTCTCCACGCCGAGTTCGGGCAGGTACAGGTATCCCAGCGGGCCGAGTCGGTAGTTGGCGGTGACCACGACGATGTCGCCGGCGGCGGCCAGGTCGCGGCCGTCGTACCAGTCCCAGCCGCCGGATCCGCTGGTGAAGCCGCCGCCGTGGAACCAGAGCAGGACCGGCGACAAGCGCTCGTTCTTTCGCACTTCGTCCAACTGCGGAGTCCATACATTGAGATTCAGGCAGCCGTCCTCGTTCCAGTCGGGAGTGCGTGCTCCCATCACGGCTTCCAGGCGGGACGCGCTCTGCGGCACCGACGGGCCGGAGCGGGACGCGTCGCGGGTGCCGTCCCACTGCGGGTGCCGCTGCGGGGCGGCGAAGCGCTGATCTCCGACCGGGGAGGCCGCGTAGGGGATGCCGCGGAACGCCGCGACTCCGTCCTCGACGATGCCCTGGACGGCGCCCGACTCGGTCGGGACGACGGGGCGGTTCATCGTGGTCATCGATGTCACCTTCCTTGCTTCCTTGCGCTGAATGCTTCCTTGCGCTGAATGGACACCCTTGGTGTATCGCCGACCGACGGAAACAGACGAATCATCGCTCCACTCTGCTAGATATAGGACATCACCCAGCCCGATCTGGCGGATCAGAGACACGCTCGGAGGTACCTCCCGTTGTTGAACGAGACCGACCGGCGGATCGCCGCCGTGCTGATGGCCTCGCCGCGTGCTTCGTGGCGGACCGTCGCCGAGGTGCTGGACCTGTCCGAGCGCACGATCGTGCGCCGTGCGGCCCCGCTGCTGCATGACGGCACGCTGCGGCCCACGGCGGTGCGGAACCCCGCGCGCTTCCCCCGGATCGTCCCGATGGTGCTGCGCATCCGGTGTCGCCCGAAGCGCATCAAGGCGATCGCCGCGGGACTGGCCCGGCGGCCGGACACGGTCTGGGTCGACATCCTTGGCGGCGGCACCGAGATCAGCAGTGTCCTGTTTCTCGACGGCGCCGAGGCGCGCAACACATTGCTGCTGCGCGACTTGCCGGCCACCGCTGACGTGCTGTCGTGGGAGGCCTACGACCTGATGAAGGTGTTCCCCGCGGGCTTCGCCTGGAGCGGGGGACTGCTGAGCACGCAGGAGTTCGAGACGCTGGCCACCTTCACGCACGATCCCATTGCCGCGCCGACGATCCAGCCCTTCGACGAAGCCCTCATCGACCACCTCGCCGCCGACGCGCGCGCGGGCTACAGCGAGTTGGCCGCGGCGCTGGACACGTCGGCATCCACCGTGCGCCGCCGCCTGGAGACCCTGCTGGCGGCCCATATGCTGCGCCTGGCGTGCGAGGTGGACCTGGCCCAACTCGGCATCGCCACCGAGGCCCTGCTGTGGATCGCCACCGGCCCCGCCGCCCTGGAACAAGCGGGCACCACCCTCAGCCGCCACCCGCAGGTCCGCTTCACCGCCGCGACCACCGGCAGCGCCAACCTCCTGGTCGCCGTCGCCGCCGAGAACCTCGACGCCCTCTACACCTTCCTGACCACGACCGTCGGCGCCCTCGACGACCTCCGCAGCCTCGAGGTGACCCCGATCCTCGCCTCGGTCAAGCGCACCGGCCGCACCCGCCCCTGAACCCCACCGAACCCACCGAACCCACTTTCGATAAATCGGTTGTCGGCCCCCTGCGAACCCGGCAAACTATTGCCCACCAAGCGGTTCCGAAGCCGAGATCGGAAAGGAAGGAGCAAGGACATGACCGTCGAAGCGACCCGTCTGTGCGTCCTCCGGTCCCTGTACCTTGCAAGCCTTCCGGAGGAGATCTCGGCCTGACCGTCACCAGGTGACGGTCCCAGGGCCGCCCGCCGGAAGGGAAACCTCCGGGCGGGCGGCCCTTCTCACGCCCCCGGCCCGGAAGCACCAAGCACCACCGACCAACCAAGCTTCCGTAGCCCAACAGGCAGAGGCACGGCGTTCAGCGCGTCGTCAGTGTGGGTTCGACTCCCACCGGAAGCACCGAGCACCCGTGCTGCAACTGGTTGACAGCCCGGTCTGAGAAGCCGGCGCCCTTCACGGGCATGTGGGTTCGAATCCCACCGGGTGCACTGATTTCCACGCGTACCACCTTCTGCGGTCGTCGGCGGTGCTGGTCGGGGCGCACTGTCGTCGAACACGCAGCCGCCCCGGTCCGTCTACGGGTGCCAGACCCAGAACGGCAGCCAGGCGGCGCAGGCGGCGCCTATAGCGTGGTAGAGCAAGTCAGGCCTCTCGAATCGCTTGCGGGTTTGAACGTGCCAACAGTAGCGACGTCTGACCGGTATGCGCTCGGACTTTGACTAACTCATGATTGAGCGACTGTACGCTTCCTTGGGCGTACGAAACTGGGGCATTCAAACGGGGTGGCGACTGCGGCGTGTACTCGGGTAAAGCGGCGGACCCGACCGCGTCGATCTTGTCTATGCTCTGACTTTAGCGTGCCACAGGCCAGCCGGTGGGCGGCGTGTTCAACCTCCGCACCGCGATCTGCAACGCGGAGGGCGATTACCACTCGCTGACCTAATCCGTGACCGAGATGATCAGGTACGGGAAGTGAGGCAGGCGCGACGTCTGTTCAGGGCACTCGCCGAGATTCGCAATAGGTTGTCGATGGCTCGGCTTGAGCTCGTTGAAAGCCTCGCGGTCGCCGATGCGACCGTCCTGCGGTGGGAGCTCGGCCACCGACACCCGCGTCTGCTGGCTCTTCTTCGGCGGACTCGCGAACTCGACTGTGTCGTCCAGCTTCGTGCACTGAATCCCTCATAGGATCTGGAGACTTCCTCTGTGGCGGTGTATGAGTAAAAGGGGCGAAATACATACTCCGCGTAGTGTTAGGGGGAACAGAGGTGTATTTCCGCGTGCTAGGCCCTGTCGAGATCTGGGATGAAGATCGCTGCATCCCTGTCGGTGCCTCAAAAGCCCAACACGTGTTAGCCATCCTCCTGCTTGCTTCCGGCCTGGCGGTCTCGGCAGTCAGTATCGCCGACCGCTTGTGGGACGGCAGTCCGCCGATCAAGGAACGCGAAACCCTCCAGGTGTACATCTCGCGTCTTCGCACAAAATTGCGGGAGGCGGGCGACACTGTGGGATTGATCCGTGCCAACCGTTCCGGCGGCTATCTGCTCGACGTCCCTGCCGAGCTCGTCGACGCGCGACGCTTCGATCAAGCGGTCACCCGTGCCCGGTCTACCGCCGTCTCGGATCCCGGGGCGGCGGTTTCCTTGTTCCGTCAGGCGGAGGCTCTGTGGGGAGGAGAGCCCTTGGCCGGGCTCGTCGGCCAGTGGGCGGACGGGACCAGGCGTGCTCTTTGGGAGCGCCGGCGCTCCGCCGTCCTGACCCGCATCGATCTTGAGTTGACGCTCGGCAGCGACCCCGATGAACTTGTCAGCGAGCTGGCGGCGCTCACCGCGATCGGGGGAGTCGACCAGTCCGCGGTCGGCATGCTGATGCGTGCGCTCGCACAGGCGGGGCGTTTGGCTGATGCTCTGTCGACGTTCCGCGAAGCCCGGAAGCGATTGCGGAGGGAGCTCGGTGCCGAGCCGAGCCCTGAGCTGCAGTTCCTTCATCAAAGGATTTTGAAAGGTGAGATAGCTTCGCGGCCGGCGCGCCGCAGTGGCACGAACGGTCCCGCGGGGGAATCGCAGGCCGGCTCCGGCACCCCTGCAGACCAGGTGGAAAAGCCGCCCGACAATCTCGATCGCGGTCCTCGCTACCTTGTCGGCCGCGAAAACGAGCTGGCCGACGTGCTGGCTGCGGTCCGCGCCGATCTCGGACCCGGATCGAGCGGACCTGCGATCTACGCCATCGATGGTATGCCGGGAATCGGCAAGACGTCATTTGCTGTGCGTGTGGCGCGCCTTCTCCGCGACGACTGCCCTGACGGCCGAATCCAGATCAACTTCCGCAGTCATCATCCGCACCAAAGCCCGATAGGCCCGCTAGAGGCGTTGCGTCAGCTTCTCGATGAAATCGGGGCTCCGGTCCAGGACGTCCGTCGCGCGGAGTCGGTCGATGCTCTCTCCGCTCTCTGGCGCCGTCGCATCTCCGGCAAGCGTCTGCTCCTGCTTCTTGATGACGTACAGAGCCTGGAACAGGTCGAGTGTCTGCTGCCCACCGCGCCCGGCGCTGCGGTCCTGCTGACCTCGCGTCGACAACTGGGCACTTTGTCAGGGCTGCGGCAGCGCTCCTTGAGTACGCTGCCCGACGATGCTGCGCAGCTCCTGCTCGCTGATATCACCGAACGCACCTTTGACGCGGAGGCCGACACCGAAGCACTCAGACGCTTCACAGCACGCTGCGGCGGCCTTCCACTGGCGATTGCTGTGTCTGCGGCACACCTGCGCAAGCGTCCCAAATGGGAGCTGGGTGATCTTGTCGCGCGCCTGGACGCCCCGGGGCACCGGTCGGCCGACGACCAGATCACTGGACCGGTGGATACCGCCATTGCCTTGTCGTTCTACTCTCTTTCGACTCAGCTGCGAACCCTGCTGTGTCGTTTGGCCGGGCACCCGGGCCCCGACATCGGCCTGGCCGCTGCTGCGGCGCTTGCCAAATCCGACGCCACCGGTACTGACCTGGCGCTGGATGCTCTGGTGGAGCACCATCTGATCGAGGAGACCACACGGCATCGCTACCGTCTGCACGATTTGATGCGAGAGTTCGCCCTCGATCGTGCCTGGCATGAGCAGACCCTTGACGATGTCGAGGATGCTGTCCGCCGAGCGTTCTCGTTCTACCTGCACACCGCCGAGCGTGCCAGCCGGACGCTCTACCCCTCCGAACCGACCAGGCACAATACTTCTCCAGCACAGCCGATCGCAGAACCCGCGGATCCTGCGGCGGCCACCATCGACGTGGAAAGTCGTAAAACCGTTCGTGCATGGTTGGACCTGGAATCGGAGAACCTGACAGCGATGCTTGACTTCGCTGCGGCGCATGGCTGGCGTGGGCCGACGACTCCGCTGTTGCACATCCTTGCCGGCCACCTCGATAGGCGCGGTCACTGGCGTGAGGCGATCGAGCTACTGCGCAGAGCCGCGACCGATGTTCCCGGCCTGAAATCGGCGAGCACCGACTCGTGCGAGGACTTCGCGACAGCCGCGCGGATACACACGGATCTCGCGGCGTTCTATGCCCGCGCCGGAGAACTCGAAGAGGCCCTGACCCACGCCACCGCCGCCGTCACCGTCTGGACCGTGAACAAACACCCGTATGGCCAGGCCGAGGCGACACTGCACTCTGGGCGCATCCACTGGCTGGCCGGTCGCCGTACTGAAGCGGTAGAGGACTTTCGCGTTGCCGCTGAAATGTTCGGTGGTCTGGGCGCTACGGAGCGGCGTGCGACCGCGGAGAGCCATCTCGGCATCCTCCTGTTCGAACTGGGGCAACTGGAAGCTGCCTTCGGATGTATGCAGCGGGTACTCGGCGCCGCGAGCGCGCTCGGCGATGCGGAACTGCGCTGCGACGTCCTCATCAATCTCGGGAAGATGCACCTGATCGCCGACGAGTGCGATGTCGCGATGGCCTACTTCCATCAGGCTCAGCCCTTGGCCGCCGAGTCCGGCGATCCCCAGTGCCTGGCCGTGCTGGCCACCAACATCGGCGTGGTCCATCGCCGTCGTGGTCAAGCCGACCTGGCCCTGGCTTCGTTCCGGGAGGCTCTGGCCTTGTCGCGTTTGGGCGCAGACCCCCGGAACGAAGCCGAGACCCTGGTCGAGGCAGTCGTAACCCATGCCGATCTCGGCAACCGCGCCATCGCGTCACGCCAATTGAGCCGGGCTCTTCACCTGGCAGAGGAAAGTGAGGATCCGTTGCAGAGCGCCCACGTGGCATCTGGCCGCCGGGATCCTGCACCAGCGCGGTGGTGACCGAACGGCCGCCCTGGACTCCTACACGACGGCGCTCGCAGAGGCCGAGTCGGCGCAGGCCCCGTTGGAGCAGGCTCATGCTCTACGGGCCATCGGCGAGTTGCTGGCACCGGAGGACCCCATCGCCAGCCACCAGCATATGGCGCGGGCCAAAGCCTTGTACTTGCAGCTCGGCCTGCACCGGGCCGCGTCGGCGACCACGCTGATCCGGTGACGCCGATGAAGCGTTCAGCGTTGCCAGACCCGCGAATCCGTGGATGCAAGCATTTCGTCAAGCCGACGGCAAGAAGTCTGAAGTGCCGCGATGGAATCCCTCACGAGTAGGCGGCGTCGGGAACGGTCGCTGACCCCTGACGCCGAACTTTTCGGGGAGGAGGAGCCATGGGCTCAAACGGATGCGGGCAGTGGTCCAAGAGCAGCTTCTGCGCCAATGACAAGGATTGCGTGGAGGTCTGGTTCGGCGGTGGCAGCGCGCACGTTCGCAACAGCCACGATCGGCAGGGGCCGGTGTTGGTGTTCAACCGGGGTGAGTGGGAAGCGTTCCTGCTCGGCGCGTTCAACGGCGAATTCGAGATGCCCATCTGAAGTCCGAATTCAGCGTGGCGCGGCTCGTCGTGGGCGGGCCGCGCCACCGCGTGCTGAAATGCCCCGTATCCGGGGGAAGTCTCTTGCGAGGTGGCCACGATGACGACAACTCCGTTCGGCGGCCCTGACGCCCCCGACGGCTCGTTCCGTTCGTCTTCAACGATGTCCGGCACGGCGCACGACGTCGTTCAGGCTCGCGATGTCCGTGGGGGAGTCCACTTCCACTACCAGACCAGTTTGGATATCCCTCGCGCAACGTCGCATACACCCCCGCGCCAGCTCCCGGGCACTATGCCACTGTTCGTTGGACGCGAGCCCGAGCTTGAACGGTTACGAGCCTTGGTGGCCGGTGATCGGGCAAAGCCGAGTGGCGGGCCGCAGATGGCGCTCATCGTTGGTGCGGGCGGTGCGGGGAAGACCTCGTTGGCACTTCGTTTCGCCCACGAAGTCCGCGCCCGCTATCCAGACGGTCAACTCTTCATCGATCTCCGCGGATATTCACCTGCGGACCCGATGCCGCCGACCACGGCCTTGAACCGCTTCATCCGTGCATTGGGAATACCGGCGAACGACATCCCGCATGACTTGGAAGAACGAGCTGAGCTCTTCCGCTCGCTGGCTGCTGACCGCGCTTTGCTCATCGTCCTCGATAACGTGGGGACTGCCGGCCAGGCCCGGGTCCTGCTGCCTGGCAGCGGTGAATCGTTGGTGCTCATCACGAGCCGCGGCAGGCTTCCGTCGCTGTCCAGGTTCATCGGCGGTACCCGTATCGATCTCGGTCTGTTCGACGCAGATGAGTCGGCTGCCTTGTTGAGTTGTGCGATGCGCGACCAGAGGGATGCCGACGGTTCGGCGATCGCCGAACTCGTGGCCTTGTGTGCCGGCTTGCCGCTGGCACTGCGCATCGCGGCCGAGCGGGCCATCGACCGGCCTTCCACGCCGCTGCGAGCCGTGATCGACGGTCTGCGTCATCAGGCGCTACTCCTTACGACGGACGAGGTGACAGACATGCCGGAAACCTCGGGCGCGCAGCAGCCTGCTGAGTCGGTCTTCGCTTGGTCGTACCGACACCTGCCAGACTCGGCCGCGCGCGCCTTCCGCTTCTTCGGGCTGCATCCGGGTGTTGATTTCGACCAGGACTCGGCGGCAGTGCTGGCGGACGCGTCACCACTTCAGGCGGGCGAGTATCTGGACGTGCTGACCGGGTCGCATCTGATCGAGCGGACCGCGTCGGGGCGTTTCCAGTTCCACGATCTGCTTCGCGCCTTCGCCGTTCACGCCGCGGAACAGCAAGAGACGGCGGAAGCCAGGCAGGCGGCTCTGCGCCGGCTCGCCGATTTCTATGTGGATGCAGTGGCAAGCGCGGCTTCGCGGATCGGGTCCAAGAGGCAGCAAGCGATCGCCTGGTACGAGATGGAGAAGGACACCGTCATGGCGATCGTCAGGATCGCCTCGGCACAAGGCTTCGACGAAGTCTCTTGGCGATTGCCTGTTTCCGCAGAGCCGCTGTTCGATGCTGAACGGGACTACGAATACTGGTTGGAAGCCGCCGAACTCGGCCTGATCGCGGTGGCGCGTTTGGCGGACCCAGCCGCCGAGGCAGCGGTGCGTAACACGTTAGGGGCGGCCCTGAAGGGCATTCGAGACTACCGGCACGCTCTCGAACAACACTCCGCGGCCTTTGCGCTGTTCGAGGCCATCGGCGATCGGCAGGGGACCACCCTGGCGGCCAACCGGGCGGCGGTGGCTCACCTGCTACTTCGCGAGTTCCCGGAAGCCCTGGCGAGCCTTCATCATGCGCTGGACGCTCTTGGGCCGGACGGAACACCTACGATGCGGCAGTTCATTGTTGGCAACCTCGCCGAGTGTCACCTGGACATGGGTGCGCCCGAGGAGGCCTTGCGGATTGCCGAGAGTCTGCCGCCGGCGGCGCCTCCAGGGCCGGCCGATGATTCGCACCCAGCCGTGGCGAACTCGGTTCGGCTGATCAGAACGTGCACTGAACTCGGGCTGTATGACCAAGCCGAGCAGTGGCTCGGGGCCTATCGCAATCTGAGCGGCAACATGCGCCACCAAACGCTCTTGGCCCATGCCGGGCTGCGGCTGCGGCAGGGGCGTTTGGAAGAGGCGCTGGCCCAATACGAGTCCTGTCTGGCGATACAGTCCGTCGAACGCGTGCGAGGCGAGGCCGATTGCTTCGACGGCATGGGACAGGTGCTCCGCCTTCTTGGAAACGGCTCCGAAGGCCTTGCCTTTCACCGGGATGCGGAAGTGATGCGCCGCCGTGATGGCGACCCCTACGAGCTGGCGAAGACTCTGTGCTTTTTGAGCGAGGCCTACGCGGAGCTATCCAGTCCTCCGGAGGCTGCCAGAGCTAGCGACGAGGCCCTGACGTTGCTCGAGCCCTTCCACGATCGCAATGCGGACGCGCTTCGCCGGAGACTGGTCGAGCTGCGCTAGATGATTGAGTCCGAAGGCTGGGCTGGTCGTGGGCCTGCGTGACGGCATGGCGAAGGGTGTCGTTGTCTGTGTGTGAATACCGACCTCGACA